>ALAO01000121.1 GCA_000307955.1 Solidesulfovibrio magneticus str. Maddingley MBC34
GAGCTCGCGAATGGCCAGGCCGGCGGCGTCGTCGGCGGCGCTGTTGATGCGCAGCCCCGAAGACAGGCGCTGGGTCGAGGTGGCCAGGGCGGAATACGAGTTGGACAGGTTGCGGGCCGCGTTGACGGCCATCAGATTGCTGTTGATGGTAAGAGCCATGGTTGTTTCCTCCTTGAATGCGACGGGCGTCCTTGCCCTTGTGTCATCCGCCGGCCGTGGGCCTTCGACCTGGGTGGCGGATTGTGCCTCTTTGTCTTCATATCGACGTCGTGAAACGCGTTCTTTAGGCCCGGCTTCAGGCGAGGCGAGAAAAAAAACCGGCTTGCGCCGGCGGGAATACGACGGGACGGGCGGGGTGGATCAGGGGCGGAGACGGGAGCGCCTCCAGGCGGCCAGCAGCCCGTCCAGGCCGGCGGCTTGGCCGTGGCTGGCCTGGAACTCCCGGATCAGGGCATTGGCCCGGGCCATGGCGGCATCGAGCCGCGGCAGGCCGAGGGGGGTCAGGCAGCCGTCGTCGTCCAGGCGGTGGTGGTAGTGGAGGATGGCCGCGTCCTGGTCGTGCTCCGGGCGGTAGCTGGCCGGGCGCAGATGGGTGGGGAAATTGAGCCGGTCGGGCAGATGCCCGGGGGGCAGGCCCAGGTCGATCAGGGCCAGGGCCAGGCCGACCTGGTCGGCGTGCTTGGCATAGGGGCCAAGGAGCCGGGCGTTTTCCAGGGTGAAGTGGGTCCACTTGAGCCAGCGCGGTCCCACGGCGGCCCAGGCCTCGCGGTCAAGGAGCGTCACCCCGCCGTTCAAGTTGGCGGCCAGGGTCTGGCCCGGGCCGAAACCGGCCGGGGCCGTGGCCGCGTCCCGGGGCAGGCCGGCCGCCCGCAGCAGGGCGCGCAGCAGCGGCAGGGGCGGCGCGGCCGTGTCCACGATCTTGCCCCGCGCCCCCGGTCCGGGCAGCTCTCGGGTAAGATCCGTGGTCACGGCCACGTCGGCGTCGAGCAGGGCCACGTGGTCGGCCCCGGCCAGAGCCTTGGAGCGCAGCTGCACGAGTTTGTTGCAATAGGGCGAGGCGGCCGCGCCGTAGGGTTTGGTCGGGACGGCGGCCACGCCGAGGTCGGCCAGGAAACGGAGGAAGGCCTGGGGGTGGTCGCCCACCAGATGCACGTGGACGGCCTTGGCCGGGACGGTGGCCGAGCCGAGCAGGGTGCCCAGCAGGTTGAAGGCCTGGAGGCGGAATTTTGGCTGGTCGTCCACCACGAAGGACACGGCCAGGGCGGCGGTCACGGACATGTCTTGCGTCCCTACCGACAGCGCAGCCGGGGAATGTCGCCGGCCGCCACGGGCGTGACGATGGGGGCCACGCCCGTGGCGGCCATGACCTCGGCCCGGGCGGCGGCGGCGGCCCGGCGGTCGCCGAAGCGGCCGGCCAGCACCCGATAGCGGCGTTTGCCGTCCTTGTCCGACACGGCCAGGCAGGCCGGCAGACCCTTGCCCCGGAGCTTGGCCGCCTGGGCGGCGGCGTTGTCCGGGTCGGCGAACAGGCCGGTCTGCAGGGCCAGGTAGCCAGCCGACGGTTCGGCCTTGGAAGCCGGCGCGCTCTTGTCTGGCCCAGGGGCTGAAGCTTTGCCGGCGGCCGGCGGCTCGGATTTGGCCGCCGACGCGGCGGCAGCGGGCGGTCTGGACGGCTGGGCCGCGGCCTGAGCGGCCGGCGGGGCCGGTTGGGCGTTGGGTTCCGCGGGAGCAGACGACGCGGCCGATACGGTGGGCGCGACCGGGGCCGGTTCCGGGGCGGCTGGCGCGCCCTGAAACACGGCCACGGGCAGCGCGGGTTCGGAGCGCGGCGCGGCAGAAGCGGTTTTGACCGCCTTGGCCCCTTGGGTCGTTTGCATGGCGGTCGGCAGCGCGGCCTCGGCCGGCCGGCCGGCCACCTGGAAACGGGCCACGGCCGGCTGGCCGCCCGGCGGGATCAGGGTCAGGGTCCACTCTCCGGCGGCCACGGGCAGGCCGGCGACCAGGGCGTAGGCGGCCACGGCCGGTTCACCCGGCCGGGCCGCCGCCTGCCAGACGTCCTCGGCCGTCCCCCCTTCGGGCAAAGGCCGCGTCAGGCGGACGGACACGGCGACCGGCGCCTGTCCCGCCTCGCCGGAGACGACGAAGCGGCAGCCAAGGCCTCGGTCCGCAGCGTCCACGGCCTCGCCCGGGCGCACCTCCTTGGCCGCCGGCCAGGCCTCGCCCGGGGCGGGCTCCCGGATAAGCGCCCCGCAAACCAGGGCGGTCACGGCCGGGGGGGCGTCGGTCCCGGCCGTGGCCGCCGCGGCGGGCAAGCTCAGGCACAAGGCGGCCAGCAGACAGGTCAGGCGTCGAAAAAGCCCGGCGTGAGGCGGCGTGGCGGCGGCGGTCATTGGCCCAGGTGGGCCAGCAGGCGTCTGGCCGGTTCGTAGCCTGGGTGGCGCTTGAGGGTTTGGGCCAAAAATTCGCGGGCGGCGGGCAGGTCGCGGCAACGGTGGTAGGCCGTGGCAATGTTGTAGCCCACGGTGGGGCCTTGAAGGAGGAGGTCGGGATCGAGCTTGAGGGCCTCCTCGAAATGGGTCAGGGCGGCATAGTAGTCCTTGCCCTCGGCATGGGCCACGCCGAGGTTGTAGCGCAGGCCGGCGTCGGACGGGGCGATGGCCAGGGCCTTGCGGTAGTTGTCGGCGGCCTCTCGCCAGTTGCCCTGGCGGCGCAGCAGGATGCCCCGGTTGTTGAACATCCATAGATCCTTGGGGCCAAGGGCTTCGCCCTTGGCGTCGATGGCCTCGGTGACGAAGCGCAGGGCGGTTTCCTGGTCGCGTTCGCCGATGCGCTTGGCCATCTCCATGAGGGCTTCGCTGACCATGTCCGAGGCGACTTTGCCCACCACCTTGCGGGCCTCCTCGAAAAAGGCCCGGGCCTTGTCGCTCTCGCCCCGATCGAGATAGGCCTCGCCGATGATCGCCTTGCGCTCGAAATTGAGCGGCGAAAGCTCGTCCAGGCGGGTCAGGCAGGCCAGGCGTTTTTCGTCGTCGCCGGTCTGCTCGTAGACCTCGACCAGGCGCTTGAGGGGTTCGATATAAAGCTTCTCGGCCCGGGCCGCGTCCTTGTAATGGCTTTCGGCCTGGGCGTGGTCGCCCTTGGCCAGGGCCACGTCGCCCAGGAGCAGGTGGGCTTTTAAGCTGTCGGGCTTGATCTCGAAGGCCTTGGCCGCCACCCGCTCGGCCTGATCCAGGTCGCCGGCGGCGAGCAGGGCGGCGGCCCGGTCGAACAGCACCCCAAGCTGGTTGTTGGGGCGCACGGCAAAGGCGCATTTTTCCATCAAGGCGTTGGCCGAGATGGGTTTGGTGATGCAACTGTCGGCTCCGACCTCATGGGTGAGCACCAGTTCGTCCCGGGAAAGCTCCACCGTGGTCACCACGAGCCTGACCTTGTCGCCGTACAGGCTTTTGAGCGTGCGCACCGTCTTGAAGCTGGCCGTATGGCGCAGCCGGCGCTCCAGAAACACCAGCAGCGGAACGGGCAGCCGGTCGGCGGTCTTGGCGGCCAAGGTGGCCACGTCGTCGTAGTCGGTCACCTCGCGCAGCACGGTTTTGACGTCCACGCGCAGGGCGCCCAGGGCATATTTGAGCTGGCGCACGAAGCTTTCGTCGTCGGTGCAAAGGACGGCCAGTCCTCCTTCGGCGAAATAGTCGGCGACGATACGCTCGTAGCGTCGGGCCATCTGTTCGGCCCGCAATTTGACGGCATTGGACATGGGCTTGGGTCCTTGGGGTCAGGGGGCGCCTTGGGCGCGTCCGAGACGGTGCAAAAGGGCCAGCAGTTCGGGATCGGCCAGGCCCGGGGACGGCGCGTCCTCGGCCGGAGGGGCGAGCACCCGGCACCGGACGTCGCCCGGCAGGGACTCGGCCTCCAGGCAGGCCAGCCAGCCGGCGTCCACCATCTGGCCCGATGGGGCGATGACGGCGGCGTCCGGCAAGACGACATCTTCCTCCAGGATCATGCCGGGGGTCAACGCCGAAAGCGGCACTTCCCGGCGGGCCAGCCCTTCCCGTTCCCCGGCCAAGGCGGCCAGGGCGGCCAGGACCTGGGGATCGTAGAGTCCTTCACGGCCGGCCAGGGCGGCCAGGGCCTGGTCCCGGGAGCGGCCCGAGGTCAGGAGCACGTCGTAGTCCAGGGCGGCCTTGAGGAGTTTGGCCCCAAGCGGCACGTCCCGGCCGGCCTTGGCATGGGGCGTTTCCTGATGGCGAATGATGGCGGCCACTTCGCCAAGCTTGGGAATGTTGGCCAGCAAATCCCCGGCCAGGCCCGGGTGGCGGGCAAAAAGCCGGGCTTCGTCGCCGACGAGAGCGCCTGTTCGGCGCAGCTTGGCGAACAGGTCTTGGGGCAGGACCAGGCCCCCCAACTGGGACAGGGTGACGGCCAGCTCGATGCGCCAGGCGTCGGAAGCGCCCAGGTAGCGGGCCATGTCGGCCACCAGCCGGCGTACGCGCATGGCCCGGGCGTAGGCCTCGGGGTTTTGCAGGGCGAGCAGGTCGGACAGGAGCTTGATGATGCCGCGAAGGGCGCCCTTGAGGAAATCCCGCTCGGCCGTGGCCTGGGCATAGAGCGCCGCGGCGGCGGCCAGGGAGTCGGCCAGGTCTTCCTCGGGGCAGGGCTTGGCCAGGAACCGGAAGACGTGGCCGGTGTTGACGGCGTCCATGGCGGCGCGCAGGTCGGCGTAGCCGGTGAGCATGATCCGCATGGTCTCGGGGGAAATTTTCTTGAGTTGGGTAAAAAATTCCAGCCCGTCCAGGCCCGGCATCCGCAGGTCGGCCACCACCACGGCATAGGGGCCGTGCTCGGTGGCGACCTCCAGCCCGCGCAGGGGGCCAAGGGCGGTTTCCACCAGGTACTTGCGTCGAAAGGTACGCTTAAGGGTCGCCAGAATCTCGGGATCGTCGTCCACGAACAGTATTTTTGCCTTGCCGTCCATTGGCCCGCCGCCTTTGCCGGTTGCCGGGGCTCGGTCAGGTCGCCCCGTGTTGCGTCTGGCCGTCTTCCAGCGGAAAACGGAGAAAAAAGGTCGTGCCCTCCCCGGGGCGCGACTGACAGTCGATGCCGCCGCCATGGCGGGTCATGACCGCGTGGCTGATGGCCAACCCCTGCCCCGTGCCCTTGCCCACGGCCTTGGTGGTGAAAAAGGGATCGAAGATGCGTCCGCGCACCGCTTCGTCCATGCCCGGGCCGTTGTCGGCCACGGCAATCTCGGCAAAGCCGGGAATGAGCCGGGAGGAAACGCGGATGGTCCCATGCCGCCAGGGTTCGGCGGCGACCTGTTCCTCCACGGCCTGGGCGGCGTTTAACACCACGTTGAGCAGGACTTGGGACACCTCGTGAGGGGCACCGTACACCAAGGGCAGCTCGGGGGAAAGGTCCAGGGTCACTTCGGCGACATGCTTCCAGGCGTTGCGGGTGACGGCCACGATGTCGCGCACGCTGGCGTTGACGTCGAAAAAAAGCATTTCGCCGGTTCCGGGGTGGGACATCTGGCGCATGGCCCGCACGATGTCGGCCACCTGGCCGATGCCCTTGCGGGTGTTGGCGATGGCGGCCGGGATTTCCTGGCGCAGGTAGTCGACGTCGGTCTCCCCGGCCACGCGCCGGACCTCGGCGGCCGCCCCGGCCACGGCGGCGGCGTCTCCGTCCGTGACGGCGGCCAGCAGCCGGCCGTGGGCTTCGAGCAGGGTCAGCAGTTCGGTGAAGGCCTCGTCGAGGAAGCCGGCGTTGTAGCCGACATACTGGATCGGGGTGTTGATTTCGTGGGCGATGCCGGCGGCCAGGCGGCCGATGGCCTGCATCCGGCGTTCGTGGATGGCCTTGAGTTCCCGGGCTTTGATTTCGCCGAGGTCCTGGCCGAGAATCAGCGCGCCCGGGGCCTCGTCGCCGGCCGGGTCCACGGGGTTGACCGTAAGGCCCAAAAGGCGTTCCTCCCCGGCCGCCGTGCGGCAACGCACCTCGTCCACCCGCATCGGCGTGTTGGCGCGCCGGCTTTCCTCCAGGGCGTGGCGCACGGCCGGGCCTTCCCAAACAAGGCCCAGGTCGAAGAAATCCCGGCCGGTCGCGGCCCCGGCCGTCATTCCGAAGGTCGCTTCGGCGCTGGCGTTGAAACGGCGCACGCGGTTTTGGCCGTCCAGGGTGACCAGGATGGAGCGGATGGAACCGAGCAACAGCTCAATGTCCCGGGCGGCCAGGGCCATTTCCCGCTGGGCCGCGTCGCAGGCCGTGCCGGTGGTGGACGCCTGGGGCGGTTTCATGCCGCAGCCTCTTCGAGCCAGAAGGTCAGGCCGAGTCCGCCCGTGGGCGTGTGGGCGCGCACCACTAGGCAATCTTCGCAGTCCTGGGGGTGTCCGGCCGCCGGGAGCAGGGTCCCGGTTTCCAGTCGCAGGCCCTTGTCGCGCAACATGTCGCCGAAATAGTGGAGCACGGTGGCGTAAAAAGCGTCCAGCCCGGGGCCGGCTTGGGCGAGGCGCTCGACCAGCGGGCGCGACAGGCCGATGGTGGCGGCGAAACGCCGCTGTCCGAGCACCGTGCCCTCGATGCGGGCGTGCTCAGGGTACTTTGCGGGATCGTGGACGCTGTCCAGGCCGTTTGCCGCGGCCTCCTCGCCGGTCCATCGGCGCAGGGCTCGGGACAGGGCGGCGAACAGGCATTCGGCCACCCGGTTCTCGGCGAAAAACTCCTGCAGATACCGCAGGCTCACCCGTCCCTTGTCGCGCAGGGCGTAGTGGCGGCCCATGAGCGCCTGATACTGGCTGCGGTCGATGTGCCCAAGCACGAGCAGCGCCTCGCCCAGATAGGTGTGGTGGATTTTTTGGAGAAAGAGCAGGTCGTCCACGGCCCGCCGGGAGAGCTGGCGCTGCCCCACGGCGATGTCGCCGAAAAGCCGGGGATCGACGTTTTGACGCTGCCGGATGTCCTCGGCCTGCTCGGAGGTGAGCATGCCGCGCTCCACGGCCACCTCGCCGATGCGTCGGTTTTTTTCACGCTGGTAGGCCAGCCCCTCTTCCAACTGGGCTTCGGTGATGGCCCCCTGCTCCACCAGAAAGCGTCCGAGAAAGCTCATGTGCGTCCTCGCGCGGCGGGCGGCCGCCTCGTTATTTCGATTCCACTTCTCAAGTGCTGCCGCATGAGATGCTTCATGCTGATATAATTTTATATAAAAAAAACACAACTGACGGTGTGTTTTCAATGAAGTCTTAGAAATCTCTGTCGGAAAACCGTCCCGAGGGCGGCAGGGAGGTTTCTTCCAGGGCTTTGCGTTCGATGGCCCGGGCAAGGGCCTCGGCTTCGGGAAAGGCCGGATTGATGGCCTGGGCCATGCCGAGGAACTTCAGCGCGAGCTTGAGTTTGTCGCGTTCGAAATAGGTGCGGGCGATGTTGTACAGGAGATGGTCGTCGGTTTTGCTTAAGCGGTAAGCCTTGAAATAGTAGCGCAGGGCCTGGTCGTACATCCTGTTCTTGCGCATCTTGATGCCAAATTCGTTGAAAAGATGCTTGTGCTCCGCGCTGAAGGCCGCTTCCAGGGTGATGATGCGCCGGCACACCAAACGGGCGTTTTCCAGTTCTCCCCGGTCAAGGTAGGTCAGTCCCAGGCCAAAGGTGGCCCGGATGTGCTCCTCGTCCACCCGCAGGGCGTTTTTGTATTCGAACTCGGCCGACAGGAGTTCGCCCTCGGCCCGATGGGCGTCGCCGGCGTCGGCGTACTGCTTGGCCCGAAGCATCATGGGCACGACCTTGTTCATGTAGAGGTCGGGCTCGGGCAGGTATTCGGACAGGAGCTGCTCCCGGGTCACGCGGCGGGGTTTGCCGGAGGGGATGAAATGCTTGTTGAGGCTGCGCAGGAGATACGTGCCGTCGGTCTGCTCCTCGGCATAGACCTGGACGTTCTGCTTGACTTTGCGCTTGGTCGCCCCGAAGCCGATGAAGGCCTGGGTCTGGGTGGAAAAGACGCCGCGAAAAGGCTCGCTTGCGGGCTTTTGTGGATCATGGAGGGGGTGCGGGGCTGCTGCCATGGGGCTGTCGGTACGGGCCGGATGGTTGGGGATGGAGACCGCGGCGCGGCCGGGGCGGAAGAGCCGTCTGACCTTAATAGGCGCAAACCGGCCTAGCCATCAAGCATCATGGCAAAGGCCAGCTTTTCCGGGGGCGGCACCAGCACCCGCCAGCGGCCCTTGGCCCCGCGTTCGCCGTCCAGCCGGGCCAGGCGGCGGATGGACATGGCGTTGAGCTCCAGGCCCCGGCCAAGGGCCAGGGTTCCGTCCAGGGCGGCCACATCCTGGTCGAGCAGCATGCCGGCGGCCAGCTCCTCGGTGGGAACCAGGCGCGGCTCGAAGCCGTCGGGCAAGGTGGCCAGGGTTTCCAGGGCGTCGAGCACCTCGGGGTCATACCAGCCGTCGCGGTCGCGCATGCGGGCCAGGGCGTCCGCCTCGGGGGTTTGCGAGCGCCGCTTCTGGCCGTAGTGGGCGGTCAGGGTGTCGAAATCCAGGGCGACCTTGAGGACACGGGCGCCAAGGGGAATGCGCTCCTCGGCCAGGGTGTCGGGGGGCAGGCCGCCGCCGTCGTAGCGTTTCTCTTGGTAGGCGATGATTTCGGCGACTTCGCGCAGGCGGGGGATGTTGGCCACGAGCTCGGCGGCGATCTTGGGGTGCATGGCGAATTCGTAGGCCTTGTCGCCGGGCAGGGGGTCGCCGCGATAGGCCCGGCGCAGGGTTTCGGCCGGCATGGCGGCGCAGCCGATCTGGGAGAGCATGGCGGCCAGCTCCAGCCGCCAGGCCTCGGCAATCCCCAGGTAGGCCCCCAGATCCATGGCCAGGCGCTTGACCCGCGACGATTTGCCGAAGGCCTCGGGGCTGACCATTTCGAGCAGGTTGGTCAGGAGCTTGATGGTGCCGCGCACGGTGCCGCGCAACAGTTCCTTTTCGGCGGCGATGAGCTGGTACTGGCGCAGGGCGGCGTCCAGGGCGTCGTCCAGGGCCTCCTCGGGACAGGGCTTGGTCAGGAAGCTGAAGACCTTGCTTTTGTTGACCGCGGCGATGGCCACGTCGATGTCGGCGAAGCCGGTGAGGATGATGCGCACGGCGTCGGGACGAATGTCCCGGGCTCGGCCGAGAAATTCCACGCCGTTCAGGCCCGGCATCCGCAGGTCCGAGACCACCACGGCCACGTCGGGCAAGGCGGCCAGGCGTTCCAGCCCGATTTCCGGCCCGGTCGCCGTTTCCACGGCGTAGCGTTTGCGCAGGGCGCGGCCATAGGCGGCCAGGATTTCCGGGTCGTCATCGACGAAGAGGATGCGGGGTTTGTCCATGCTCGCCTCGTGGCCGGTAAAAAACGTCCGGGCGGATGCTGCACCCGCCCGGACAGATTAACGGCTTTTCCGGCTTCGGACAAGGCAAGTCGAGATGTTAAGGCAAAGTCATGGCATGCCGGGCCGCCATGACCGCCGCGACGTCCCCGGCTGCGGCCACGGCCTTTTTCCCGGCCAGCCGCGCCCGCTCCACCTGCCGGCCGTAGGCCCGCCAGCGCTCCGCCGCCGCCAGCACGGCCATGGCCACTTCGCCGGCCGAGTCGGCGGTGAGGCCGATTTCATTGTAAATGTCGGGGTATTCGCCTTCGGTCGGCGTGTTGTCGGCCAGAAGCGCCCGGGCCTGGGCCTCCTTGGCCTGATAGGCGGCCATCTGGCCGGCCCCAGGCGTCAGCACGGCGTTGCGGCGGCGCTCGGCCTCGGCGTCAATGGCGTTATTGACGGAGGCCTTGGCCGCGTCCAGATCCACATCCCACGGCTGGCCGATTTCCACGGGGGTGCCGTCAGGGACGGTGAGGATGAGGCAGTCCCGGTACTCTGGGATTGCGGACAGGTCTTGGGAATCGTGATGGGTGGCGGCAACCGCGCCGTCTCGCAAGACTATTTTCACATTTCCCCCCTACGCCGTGCAGATATACGATTTGTTGTTTCCTTCCGTGTCCGCCGCCGGGGAAATAACCGCCCCGCGCAGCAGCAGACCAAAGGCATTTGCCCATGAGCCCCTGTTTAGATATATGCCGTTTCCGGGGCATGTGTCGTGTATGACATATCCAGTGTAATAGATCGTGCTACGCAAGTTTCCATAGACTCCTATGGTGCAGTTTCGGAAAATGACGTTGGACACTGTTCCGAATGAGCCATTGAAAAGGCTTATACCGCGCGTGAACCCGACGAAGATGCATTTCGTCATCTGGTATTTTACATACGCCAGATCGGTGCTCATGCCGAAAGCGGTCCCCCCGGATGAGTTTATCCTGAATCCAGACAGCATCCCGAGCTGCGTCTTGACATAGAAAGGCGTTACGCCGGAGGACACATTGAGAACACATTTTTGGCAAGGCAGTATCCTGATGACGCCACCGCCGACTGTGCTCGAAGCAATCGTCTCGGCCGAGCAGGTGACAACCGTGTTCGTCCCGTCGTAGCTCACACCAGAAACGACATACCCCCCATTAAGCCCGATTGTACTGGAACCGGTCAGGCCCACAATATCACCGGCCTGAATGTTTTTCGTGGCGTCGGCATTGGAAACGTAATTCCCGGCTACGGTGATCGTCTTGGCCGTGGTGTCGATGGCCGTAATCGCCACAGTCGTCTCGGCCGAAGTGTTGCCGAGAATTTGGATTTTGTCCGCGTCAGGGTGGTCGATGGTGATGGTGCTGCTGACGTTGTACGTGCCGTCGGCAACCTGGATGGTCACGATGACGCCCGAGGCGATAAGCTTGCCCGCGATGCTGGAAAGGGCCTTGGCGATGGAAGCGTAGGGCGCTCCGGATGCGCCCGTGCCCGTCGTGTCGCTACCGGTGGTCGCCACGAAAATGGTCGTGTTGGTTGCGATGAGCCCCTTGGCCGAGGCGACCAGCCCGGCCGGGGTCACGGCCTTGGCGGCGCTGGTGCCGGCCTGGGTCTCGGCGGCGCTGGCCAAGGATATGAGCCCCGAAACGTCGGCGGACGCGGCCGGCAGGGCGTCGCGGCCGCCGATGGCGTGGAGCGCCGCATGGGCGCACAGGGACTCGGGCAGGTCGTTGCCGTGAAGCACCTCAGCCAGATTGGCGGTCAGCGCCGCGCCGCCGTCCATGGCCGTGGTGACCACGGTGCGGCCGGTGGCGGCCTCAAAGCTGGAGGCCGCCACCGTGCCCAGCAGCACGCCGTCGGTGCCGCAATCGGCCCGCAGGCGCGCTCCGGGCGCGAACTCGCTGGCGAAGGAATCGCCGGCCGCGTTGAACACGGCGAATCGGTCGGAGGCCAGGTAGGCCACGCTATCGTAGATGGGAGTGGTCATGGCTGCCTCACGAGAACTGCGGCCGCACCGTGAAGCTGGCCGTCCGGCCTCCGCCGGACCAGTCGCCAAGCGTCAGCACGGCCTGGAGTTTATAGACGCCGGCCTCGGCCAGATCGCCGGACCGGGTGACATAGCGCAGTTTGGCGGCGTCCTGGCCCGAGCCGGCCACGGCCGCCGGCCAGGTGCGCGTTGCGCCCGAGGGCAGGCGCACGCGAAGGGTGGGGCTGGCCGCGCCGGTCAGGTCCCGGCCGCAGTCGACCAGGATTTCCAGGCCGACGTCGCCTTGGTAGATGGTGTCTGCCATGGGTTCCTCACGTCTGTTCGATGTCAATGGCCGAAGTTAGGCCAAGCCGCGTCGCCAGGGGGGAGGCCAGGCGGATCGCGGTCGTTGGCGGCGAGATCAGGCGCAGCATTTCCCGAATGCCCGTTCCGGCGGCGCTTTGACGCAGCACCAACGACAGTGCGACGGCTTCGGCCAGGGCTTCGGCCGAGGCCGAGACGCCGGCCGGGCATGGCCGGCAGACGATACCCAGGCAGGCGGCTGTGCCGATCGCCGCCGATTGCGCGGAGGCCTGCGCTCGAGCGGACAACCCGGCCCGGGCGGACACGGCCCAGGAAGCGACGTCAGCCGAGGCCGGAAGGGCGGCCAAGCCGCCGCCCGTGGTCACGATCTCGACGACGGCGATTTGTTCGGCCAGGGCAGTGGCGGCGCTTGCGGCCAGCGTGGCCTTTGTCCGGCCGGGGAGGGCGGTCGTCTCGGTTTCGGCCACGGCGGTTCGGGCTTTGAGTCCGACCCTGGCTGTGCTGACGCCCGCCCCGAGAGAGACCTCGGCCAGGGCCGGCCGAACGTCGGACGATAGGCCGGCCGCCCCGACGGCAACCGTTGTGACGATGGGTTGCCAAGCGGCGTTATGCCCGACCCACGCACCGGCGCGGCCGCTCCATGGTCCGTTCACAGCCTACTCCAGGGCCAGGACGCCCGAGGCGTCGAAGCGGACGTTAAACGTGCCGCCGATGACGCCCCGGTCCGTGCCGAAGTCCAGCAGGCAGACCAGGGGATTGGTCCGTCCGGAGACGGTTTTGGCGACGTAGATCAGGGCGTAGCGGGCCGTGATGGTGGCCTCGGTCCAGCTCGGGTCGGCGGCGGCCAGGGCGGCGCTGGTGCCGGCCAAGGTCCAGGCGACGCCCGAAAGCGTTTGGCCGCCGGCCGCGTAGCCTGCGCCGGCCGCCTCGCTGGCCGCCACATCGGCCAGGGCCGCGTGACCGGCCGAGGGGACATAGGCGCTGGTGAGCAGGGCGCAGCGCACCGTGTCGGCGGCCAGGTCGAAATGCCCCTTGCCCAGGCCTTCCTTGAAGCTCGCGTAGATGAGATCGGCCATGATTGCCTCCTGTGTCGCGTCCGGCCGTAAGGGAAGACCGCGCTCCCGGACGGGAGCACGCGCCTTGCGCCGGGCCGGCGACGGATTGGTGCGTTAAACCCGGTAGTTGTAGTTGTGGTTGAAGCTCTCGCGGGAGCCGGTGGAGCGGGACGTGGATTCGCTGACCGAGCGCTGGGTGGACTCGGTGGTGGATACGGTAGTGCGTTCGCCCACGGACTCGCTGAAGCCGATTTGCGCCGTGGCGCTGACGGCGTTTAAGGCGCTGGCCGCCATCTGGGCCGAGATCTGGGCGCCGGAGCGGATTTTTTCCGATTCCAGGCGCAGTTCGCCCAGGGAATTTTGCAGCAGCATGTCGGCTTCCTTGATCGACGCCTCGGCCGCCTTCAAAAAGGCGTCCACCTGGCCGGCGTGGTCGCGGGAACGCAGTTCGTTTTGGGCTCCACCGGCCTTGAGCACGGCGTCGTAGAGGCCAAGGGCCAGTTCCTTTTCCTTGAGCAGCGTGTCGGCCTTGGCCTGGGCCTGGCGTAGTTCGGCCTCGAACCGGGCCACGTCGGCCTTGTAGGCCTCAAGCCGGGTGTCGTTTTCCCGGGCGGCCACGGCCAGCCTGGTCTCGGCCGCCGTCTTGGCCGCGTCCATCTCGCCGCCGTAGGCCCGGACCTGCTCGGCGTAGATGCGCGCCTTGGCCTCCTCGCCGGCCAGGGTGGCGGCGTGGGCATTAAAGCGGGCCGTGTTGGCGTTGACCGCCGCCACATAGCCCGACACCTGGGCCTCGTAAGCGGAAAGCCGGTCGCGCCCGAGCGACGCCTTGGCCGCCGCGCCTTCCATGCGGGCCTTGTACAGGCCAATCATGGCCGTGACCCCGGACAGCTCGGCCAGGTAGAGATCGGCCGCCTGTTTCTGGGCTTCGCCGGCCAGCCGCGCCCCTTCGATCCGGGCCTTGTAGGCCTCAAGCTCCGACAGTCCGGCCCGGATGCGGGCCTCGAACACGGCGGCGTCGGCCTGATAGCGTGCCAACTGGGCATTGTGCACGGCCACTTCGGCGTTGAGGGCCTCGTAGCCGAACCGGGCCAGCTCCCGGGCCGCTTCAAAGGACCGGGCGGCCCGCTGGTTGACCAGGTCGATGTCCTGGGCTTCCAGGGCCAGGGCCTGATCCACGGCGGCCCGGCCGTTTTGGGCGGCCATTTCGGCTTGCCGGACCAGGAGATCGAGGCTGTGGCCAGCGAGCCCCTCGGCCGCGTCGGCCCGGGCGGCCCGCAGCAGAGCGGCCATGGGGCCGCCAAGGCCGGTCGCGCCCCGGGCGGCGAAGTCGTCGGACACGTCCTTGAGCTTTTGGGCCAGGGCGTCGTCCACCCGGCGCTTGGCGCGCTCCCACAGGCCTTCCTCAAGCTCAAGGCCGTAGCCGGCCCCGCCGGCGCGCACCTCGGCTTCCAGACGCTCGGCCAGAGCCCGGCGCAGGGAGGAGTCGTGGCGCTGCTCGCCCGGGATCACGTAGAGGTTGCCCGGAGCGGACATGTCGGGCAGGGGCGGACGCTCCCCCTCGAAGGTCGGCGTGATGGCCGTGGTCAGCTCGGGGATCACCAGGGGCGAAAAGATCGGCGGTGTGGGCAGGACGATGGCTGGTTCGGCCGGCAATTCGACGTCGGGCAGGTTCGGCGCCTCGCCCGGCGGCCTGGGCGGCTCCATGGCCGGGGCGGCGGGCAGGACGATGTCCGGGGCGACGGCCCGGAAAACCGGGATCTCGATGCCGTCGAGGGCAAGGTCGGTGAGCCTCGGCAGGTCTGGGGCGGCCACGGTTTCCAGGGCCACGGCGGGGAGTTCCGGCGGTTGGGGCACGCCGGAGTAGGCCGGGGCGGCCGGCAGTTCGGGCAGGTTGTCCTTGGGGTAGGCCACCCGGGCCAGGCCGCCCAGGCGGGCCAGAAAGCTCGTGGCCGAAGACCAGGCGTCGTTGGCGTAGTTCTGGGCCGTCTCGAACTTGTTGCGGACAATGCCGGCCGCGTCGTTTGGTTCGCTCATGCCTCCTCCTTGACGATGGTGACGGGGGTAAGGCCCTGGGCCACGGCCTGGGCCGTTTCATGGTCGTCGGCCACAAAGAGGCCGGATAAGGCCTCCAGGGACAGCAGCCAGGCCTGGCCGGGGGACAGGGCGTAGTGGAAAAAGCGCGGCAGGGCCACGTCCATGGCCGCGTTCATGCGGTAGGCGGCGATGGCCTCGCCGCCGTCGCCGCTGCGAAGCGTCCAGGCGTTGACCCCGCTGGCCTGGTAGGTACAAGCCTCGTCCAGAGCGCAAAGGGGCATGGTTCCGCCGTAGACCGTTCCCTCGGCCTGGTCCTCGCGCACCACGTAAAGCCGCACGGTTTCGTCGGTTTCATGGGTCATGACGACATGGTGCCAGACGCCGATCTCCAGGGGATCGGACACGGCCGGAACCGTGCCGAACTGGTTTTCGAAGTGGGACAGCCGGGCGGCCAGCAGCCGGTTGCCGCCGGTGACGAACACGCCGGCCGCTTGGACGCCCATCTCGAAGCCGTCGGGATAGGGGTAGGAGTTGCCCTGGCCATCCTGGTAGCCTTGGCCGAGCAGGCGCGGGGCCTCGGGGCAAGGCGCGGTCGCCCGGCGCGCGCCGGCAATACGGTCCAGCGTGGCGGCGAAGTCGCCGTTCCAGGGCGACCAGGGATAGACGGCGTCCTCTTCCCAGTCGGGGTGGCGATGGGGCGAGCAAAAGCCAACAAGCGGCGACAGGTCGCCCGGGCAGTCCTTGATGAAGCCCTGCCCGTCCTGGCTGCGCAGCAGATAGGTCCGCACCGGGTTCAGGACGCCCCGGGCGTCGAAATCGTAGTCGTATTTCAGGGGCGCGGTCAGGCGCACCAGGCAGCTCACGGAAAAAGGCGCGTCGTCCGGGATGTGCCCCCGGCCGTAGAGCAGACCCGAGGCCGCCCCGCCGGGAAGGCGAAAGACGCCCACGTCGCGGTTGATGCCGGCCTGGGGCAGTCCGGCGTAGGCCGGCAGCCCGGCCTCGGACGCCGGGATGACGGCCACGGCCGCGCCCAGGCCCAGGGTCCAGCCGGCAAGGGTCCCGTGGGGCACGGCGTTTTGGCGATCGGCCAGCCCCTCGTAGCGGGCCAGACAGTCCGGGATGGCGTAGAAGTCGCCGTCGCGTCGCCGCTTGGGCGCTGGCGCGGTCCAGGGCTCGTCGTCGGCTTCCCGGCGGTGCCCCGGCTCCAGGGTCACGTACTCCTGGCCGCCCACCCGGCGGCACAGGACCGTTTCGCCGGTGGCCAGGCGCGAGCGCCGTTCGTAGACGGGCAGATCAAAGACATTTTCCCGCTGCATGATGTCGAGTTCCCGAAGGCCCGCCCGGCGCAGCCGGGCCGGTTCGTCGCCGCCGACGGCCAGGCGCAGGCGTGGGGTGGGCGTAAAGTCGTCGTCCATCAGGGCCTCCGGTCCAGATCGATAAACCGGGCTTCCAGGGCGGCGATGTCCAGGGCCGCGCCGTCGTCGGCCCGCAGGCTGATGGACCAGCTTCGGCCGTAGCCCCGGCCAAGCCGGCAAGCGGCCCGGCCCGGCAGTCCGTCCCGGCCGGCTGGGCCGAGTTCGCAGCAAGCTTCCGTGCCGGCGTCGCTGACGGCGGTGATCTCCTGGCGACCGTCGGCCAGACCGTCCACGGCCAGCCCGGCCAATCGGGCCGGCCCGGGGCAAATAACCGGCGGCAGGGTCAGGCGCACGGGGATGGCCGCGCCGTCGTCGCTGTCGCCGCCGATGCGAAAAAGCCCCAAGCCGTCGCTGAAAACCACCCGTCCGCCGTGCAAGCAGGCGCAGGCCACGGGCAGACGGCTGACGGCCGTCGCCGCGCCCGAGGCCAGCTCCAGGGAAAGTCCTTCACCCGTCATGTCCATTCCTCCCCATTGCCCCGGCCGCCCAGGGCCAGGCGTTGTGCGCGTCCCTGCCCGGCGGCGGCCGGGCCGCCCAAGGCCATGGCTCCCAGGGCCAGGCTTTCCGGCCGGCCCCAGCCGTCCGGGAGCAGGCCCGGCAGCATCGCCGCGCTCACGCCCAGCGGCCCGGACAGACCGATCCCGGCCCCACGAGGCGGCAGCAAGCGGCAGGCAGCCAAGCCGGCCGCGCCGGCCAGGCCGCAGGCGCGGCAGGCCGGACAGGGCAACCGGCCCTGGCCCGAAACCAGGGCGGCCTGGACAGCCTGTCCCAGGCCGGCCCACTCCGGCAGTCCGGCGGCGGCCCGGCCGCCGCCGCCGCCAAGGCCGGTCGCGCGCCAGCCGGGCAGGGGCAGACAGCCCAGCCCGCCGGCCAGGGCTGTGGCGACAAGGCCAGGCCAGCCTAAGACGGCGCGTCCGTATTCGGCCCGCCCGACAACGGCCGGCGCGGCCAGGGCCAGGGCGGCGCGCGTGCCGGTGCGGCCGACGGCGTCCCATAAGGCCGGCATTTCGGTCTCCCCGGCCGCGCCGTGGGCTGCGCCGGCCCGACAGAACAGCCCGGGCAGGACGACGCCGTCGCCGGCCGCCCGGGCGAAAAAGACTGCCACGTCCTGGCGCACCGGGAAAAACGCGCCGCTGGTCAAGGCGTAATCCACGAAGGCGTAGGCGTTGGGATCGCCCATGGCCGGCAGGGCGGCCATGGGGCCTTGGGTCGGCCCGAGGGTCCAGTCCAGGGCGGTCCAGCGGCCGTCTCCATGTCGCCGCCAAGCCACCCAGGCATGGCCGTCGCGGTTGGCCCCCACCCGGCCAAAGACCGTGACGATGCGGTCGGCCGGCAGTCCGGCGGCCAACATCAGGCCGTGGAGCAGGATGGCCCCGTCCTCGCAGTCGCCCCGGCCCAGGGCCAAGGTGGCCGGAGCGCAGCGCCAGGCGTCGTCGGCGTCGGCCACGTAGGTCAGCGCCCTGGCGGTCTTATCCAGGAGGGTCAGGGCGATGGCGTCGTCACCAGACGGCAGGCCAGCCGGCAGGCCGGCCACGGCCTCGGCCAGGTCCGGGTCGCCGATGCCGAGCAGGGCCACGGTTCGGGCGGCGTCCACGAACCCGCTCAGGGCCGGGCTCTCCAGGGAACAGGCATGGCCCCGGACGATAAGTCCCGGCAGGCGCGGCGCGCCGCTGCCCCGTCGGGAGAGGTCGGACAGGCCCAGCACGGCAAGCGGCAGGGTCAGCGCGGCGCAGGCCCCGCCGCCGGCTAGGGCGAACAGTGGGACCAGCACGGCCTCGGCCAGGGCCGGGATGGACCCGGTGGCCTCGGCTTGGACCGGGGGAAGCGTCGTTTCGCCGACGCCCGGCCGCCAGCCGGCTTGGCTGGCCCGGGCTTCGAGCATGGGCAGGCGCGCGGCGGCGGCGGGCTTCCAGGAGCCTTGCCCCAGGGCGGTCGGCAGCGGCAGGGCCAGGCCGTGTCCGGCCGTGACCACGCCGCAGGTGCCGGTTGCGGCGACGGCCAGCCCAAGGACGACAAGGCTTTGGCCGGTAAGCGTCTCCTCGGGCAGGGCCTCCAGGGCGAAAAGATACTCGTCAAGGCTGGCCATCATGCCCCCTTGCCGGGCTTTGGTCCGGCAGCAAACGCCAGCGCAGGCCGGCGAACGCGGCCGGCACGGCCCGCCCGGCCGGCTTGGCGCTCGCCCCGGCCGCCGCCGTCATGAGCGCCCCGCTCGGGCCGGCCTGTTCCGCCACGACCAGGGGCGGCGCGGATAACTGTTGCTGTTCCATGGCTGGTCCTTTCTTTCGCTGGGGCCGGACGTCAGGCCGTGCGGCCGTAGAAGACGAGTTCGGAGATGTTGTAGTTGCCGTTCTTGTCGGGTTTGAAAGCCGAAACGACCAGCCGATAGCTCAGGTAGTAGTGGGGGTTATCGAGGTCGAGACGTTCGGACAGGAATACGCCGTCGTCCCAATAGTCGGCTGGTTCGTCGTAAAAGGGGCTGGCCGTGGCCACTCGCATGCCGCCGTAGTCGGCCGCGGCGTAGAGGGTGGTCCAGGTGACCTCGTTGTTTGAGGCCTCGAAACGGAAATCCGTGGGGCAGGCGCAGGGGCCGTAGCCGTAGGGGCAGTAATGATTGCTGAAAAGGGCTGAAGCGAACTGGAAGGCCGTGACCCGGATGGGCGTGGCGAAGCGCACGCCGACAAATTCCGGCACGGCGTTTCGGGGGTCCGGAGCCCAGCAGCCGTTGTTGCCGTCGCTGGAACTCACGCTGAAGGAATGGACGGAATGGGGGCCGGGCACGCCGCAGGTGGAGTAGAACACCTCGCCCTCGACCCACAGCAGGGCGTCGTCGTCGCCCGGCACGTGGCCGAAGGCGTCGCGGAAGCGGTGGCGCACGAGCAGGTCGCGGTAGAAGGCGGTCTGGGCCGGATCAAGAGCGGCGGCGGCGACCGTGGAGCCGGTCTGGTAGTAGACGAGGGAGCTGGACATGGGACTCTCCTAGAACCCGACGGCGACGTCGCCGGCCAGTTGCAGCCGGCCGCGCACGATGCGCCCGCCAGCCGGAAGGTCGCCGATAAACCAAGTGGCCCGCACCCGGTCGGTTTCTTGCTCATCCGGCGCGTCCTCCAGCCAGACGGCCTCCGGGGTCACGGACGGCGCGGGCACGGAAGCGTGGGCCGGGATGCGCGTTTCCCAGACGTCCACGGTCTCGAAGGCGCGGGACAGTCCGGCGGCTTCCAGGCGCACGCCCTTGACCACGGCCAGACTGAACCAGGCGGCGTCGGCGGCGGCCAGATAGAACCGCCCCAGGCCGTAATGGGAAATCTTGAGGTTGTAGCGGTCGTCGTCGCCGGTGTCGGCGTAGATGATTTCGGTTGCGGGGATGGGCTGGCCCACGGCCAGGACGCCGGAGGCTTGGCCGCTTTTGGGGGTCTGGGCCAGGGTGACCCGGCTGCCGAAGGAGTAGGGCGTGCCCGGGCGCTCGGAAAAGGCCCGGCCGCAGACGACCCGGATGCGGGGCGGAAAGCCCTCGAAGCGGCAGGGCAGGGACTGCGGATAGAGGTCGGCCATGGCCTGTCCTTGGGGCGCGCGGCCCGGGAGGGGGTTAACGGGGCCGGGACGGATTCCCGGCCCCCGGGGCGCGTCGCCTGGGCGGATGATCAGGCGGCGCAGCAGAATTTCGAAACGCGGCGTGGCTAGGAGGCCGGCATGGTGACCACGAAGCTGTCGATGGTGGTGGTGGCGCCGGCGGTGATGGCCGTGGAGCTCATGTTGAGCTGGGCCCCGGAGGTGGAGACCGAGCCGTCGAAGCGGGCATGGCCGGCGTCGGCCCCGGTGGTGCGGTCGTTGGCGTAGAACCTAAACCAGCCGGCCGTGCCCGAACTCGTGGCCGCGCCGGACCAGACTTCCCCGGCCGCCTTGGCGCAGGCTCCGGAGGCCGGGGCGGCGAAGTTCAGGCCGCTTGTGGGCGTGCCCGGGGTGAAGGTCCCGGAGGAGACGGTGATTTCCAGCAGCGGCGTGGCCCCCTCGCCGTCGTCGGCCGTGGCCGGCTGGACGCCCGGGAAGATGCGGATCACGCCGTTTTGCATGATGTCCTTGAAGCAGGCCGTGCCGAGCAGCATGTTGCGAAGGCCGGTGGAAAGACGAAGGGCCATGGGAATCTCCTGGGCAAAAGGGTTGGCGGCCAGGGGCCGGGGATGTTTCAGACGCGCTCGAAGAGCAGGTAGCGCCCGCGCGTGGCCACGGCGGCGGTTCGGCCGGCGATGGGCACGGGCACGGCGGCCAGGCGCTTGACGGTCCCGCCGGGAAGCCCGAGCCAGATGCCGTCGCTTCCGGCCCAGACGGCGGCGTCGCCCTTAAGGGTCTCGCCGGCCACGGCCTCGTGGCGTCCGGCCGGGAGTCGGGCCAGGCTGCCCGGGATGGGCGGCGTGGGGCAGACCCGGGCAAAGGTCATGGTTTTGGGGTCGTTGCCGGCCACGTAGCTCACGCCGGCCTCGTCGCCGACGTAGAGTCCGCCCGTGACCGGGGCCAGCAGGCGTATCCGGCCGACAAAGGGCGGCAGATAGCCGGCCAGGGCGTCCGCCCAATCGTAGAGGCCGGCCCCTTCGGTGAAGTGAACGACAGGCCCGGCGGCGATCCAGATCCGGCCGGCATGGAAGGCCAGCTCGTGGCCGACCGGCGGCGGCCCGAAGCGCTCCAGGCGGTCCGGGCCGGGATAACGCTCCCCGACCCAGGCCTGGGCCTGGCCCTGGCGCAGGCGGCCGTTTTCGCAGCCGTTGGCGTAGTAGACGTCGTCGCCGATGCGCAGCCAGGCCATGGGCGCGCCGGGCGTCAGCCCCCCGCGCAGGAGCCTGGGCTGGCCCTGGCCCGGGATCAGGTAGAGGCCATCCCCGGCGACGCCGTAAAGGTCGCCCCCGCCGGAGCACAGCTCGCTGAAGCCGAACCCGGCTAGGCGTTCGTATCCCGGCCGGCGGACCAGGCGGCCCGCGACCACGTCCACGTTGACGGCCTCGGCCAGGGCATAGCGGCCTGTGTCCGGGTCGCAGACCAGCCCGGCCGGTGCGGCCGAGGCCCCAAGGCCCAGGCAGGACGTCAGGCGCACGACCCGGCTCACGGCCAGTCCTCGCCAAAGCCGTAAGGATCGGCGGCCGAGGGGACATCGGCCGGCGCGGTCTGGCGCGGGCCGGCGGCGGCCACCAGCTCGGCCAACAAGGCCTCGTAGCGTTTGCCGTAGGCTGCTGTTTGGGTTTTGGCCCCGTCGGCCCCTTCCTCCAGGCGTTCGAACAGCTCCCGGCAGGCGTAGGCGACGAGCAGCGGCCCGGCCAGATGGACGGGCAGCCCCTCGGGCTTGTCCCCGGGCGCGGCCAGGGGGGCGGGCAGACGGCCGTAAGCAAAGCCGATGACGACATTCTCGGCCGGCACGGGCCGGACATGGAGCCGGCCGCCGGCCAGGGCGGCCAGACGCGGCCGTCCGGGGCGCATGGCCGGGCAGGACCGCCGCAGGGCGGCCAGGTCCGGGGCCAGCCGGACCCGGCCGCGGGCGGGGAGGAGGAAGGCATCGACCGGAGCATGGAGGAGATCGGCCGGCAAGGGCGCGTCGGCCTGTCCCGGGGCCAGGGGAATCTCGGCCCAGGCGGCCAGGTCGGGCAGGGGCGCGGCGGCGGCGGCGGCGAGCAGGCCCCGGCCAAGGGCCCGGGCCACGTCGTCCTCGGACACCGACGGGTCACCGATGATGCCGGACACTTCGGCGGTAAGCCCGGCCAGGCTGTCGGGCACGGCGCGGCGTATCCCCTGGGCGTCGGCCCGGGGCAGGTTCATGGCGGCCATGGCCATGGCGTTCTCCGTAGGGTTGGGGGTGGGGCGGGGCGGACTCGGGTCGCGTCCCGGCAACACGTTTGGGCGCAGGCCGTGTATGCGGGGCGCGGCCTAATCGAGGGTGAGCAGGCAGGGCTGATGCTTGCCGTCGGCAAAGGCGGCGGCAAAGGCCACGCCGGCCACGGGCTGGTCCACGTCGAGGCTGGCGTTCATGGCGGCCAGGCTCCCGGCGACAGGTCCGGGCACGAGCATGGAGCCCACGGCCGCCGTGCCGGCGGCCAGACAGCAGGCCACGCCCCCGGTCTGGGCGAAGAAGTAGTGCCCGGCCGGCACGTCGCAGACGGCCACCCCGGCCGGCAGGTTTTCCTCGCTGGCCGACACGGCCGCGCCGCACCAGGGCGAGGGAATAAGCGAGACCACGGAGGCGGCGGTAAGACCCGTCCGCACGGGCTCGGCCAGGGTGAGGACGGTCGTGCCGCCGGCGGGGCAAGCGGTGTTGGACAGGATGCGATGCTGTCGGCCGCCGCCGTCATTGGCGGCCACTTGCAGGTAGCCGTCCTCGTAGGCGTTTTCGGCCACGGGCGCGGCTCCGACGACCAGGCTCACGACGCGGTCGCCGACGGCAGCCGGGGTGGCGGCGCGCCCGGTGTGGGCGGCCACGGCGGCCGGGGCCATGACCAGGGAGCCGGCCGGCACGGCGGAATTGCCCGCCTTGGCGTAGCGGAACTTGCGGCCGTCGGCGGTGATGCGCAGCGCGCCTATGGCTTCGCGCTTGGCCGGCGAGGTCTCGCCCACGTCCTGGGTGAAGGAAAGCTTCATGGGTTGGGCCATTTTTGCCTCCGATGGTTGGAAGTTAGGACAGATTGGCGTGGCAGGCGTGGGCCTTGCGGTTGGAGCAGATGAGGTTGCCGTGCCACAGGATCTTCATGGAGCGGCCGGCCGGTCCGGCCAGATCGACCCAGGGCTGGCGGGCGAAAAAGCCGTTTTGGTGGATGGCGAAGCCCAGATGATTGGTGTTGACGGCAAAGAGATGGCCGGCCGGGCAGTAGTCGTCGGCGGCCAGGACCATGCCTTCGTAGACGAGGTGGGCGAATCCGGCCTGGGCCACGCCGTCGTCGGTGACGAAGCGCTGCTGGACTTGCAGGATGCGGGAGACCTTGTTGTAGAGGGCCTCGGTGGTGACGGCCACGTTGGGCTTGCCGTCGCGGCCGTCGGAGACCTTGGCGGCGCTGCGCAGGGTCTGCAGGGTCTCCAGGCTCATGGCCTCGGCGTCGGCCACGGTAACGCCCTTCCAGGGCTTGGAGCCGTCGGCGGCCACGAGATCGTTCTCGGCGATGTCGCCGTAGGGCTTGTCGGGATCGGGGCTGGTCAGCGCCCGCAGGCCGGTCAGGGTCGGGGCCTCGTCGCCGGCGGCGGAGTAGAGGGTGGCGGCCAGCCAGCCGGAGCAGGTGCGCTGGGCGGTTTCGAGCTTTTGGGTGACGAACTGGACCACGGCGTAGTCCCCGGCGGCGGCCACCTCGTCGGTGAGGTAGACCGTGGCGTTGCCGTAGGCGTGTTTCCAGTTAAACGCGGCGGCGTTGATGGTGACGCGGTCGTCGCTGGAGAGCGTGTCGGCCCGGGTGAAAAAGCCGCCTTCGCTGTCGGAGTAGGACAGGGGCACGCGGATTTTCTCGCCCCCGGCCGGGCGCTCGAACAGGCCGGCCTGGCGGTTCATGAGCAGGTCCAGCAGAAACGAGTTGCGGAAGTAGATGTCCACGGCCCGGCCGCCGGCGGCGGCGAAATAGTCGTTGGTGATGGCTTCGATTTCACTGAGCGAAAGGGACATGCGGGTTCCTCCTAGGGGTTACAGGCCGGCGTCGCGGCGGCGGGCGGCCATGCGGGCGGCCAGGACGGCATGGACGCCGCCGAACCGGTCCGGGGCTTCGAGCTGGGGGTCGTCGGCCCGGCCGCGACGGGGCGCGGCCGCAGGCGCGTCCAGGGCGACGCTGCCGCGCCGGGCGCGCAGCCGCTCCATGGCCCGGGCCTCGCCTTCGGCCAGGGCGTCCTGGCGCACGCGTGCGGCTTCCTCCTGGCTGGCCTTGCCGGCCTCGGCCAAGTGGTGGGCGAAGTAGGCCCCGACCTCGCCTAGGAGCGGGTTTTCCCGCTGTCTGGCGGCAAGGGCGCCGTTTTCCCGCAGCGTCTCGAAATCCGGGTGTTCGGCGGCAAAGCGCTGGGCCAGTTCGGCCCGCTGCGAGGCGGCGCGCCGGGCTTCGAGGTTTTCCAGACGGGCCTCGATGAGGGCGTCGAGGCGGGCCTCCAGGTCGCTAAAGACCGATTCCAGGCCGGCGATGCCGGGGTCGGACCCGGCATCGGGTCCCGGGGCGGCCCCGGTCGCGGGGCCGGGTCCGGCGGTTGGCGCGGCAGTGGGATGGGTCGGCTGTTCCATGGTTCCCTCTTGGATGGGCTGGGGTTGGCGCGTGGGGCCGGACGCGGCCGGACCCGTCGCGCAAAGTGTTGTCCCGGGCGCTGCCGGCGTGTTTTGGGCGCACGAGGCCATGGCGGCCGTGGCGGTTGCCCGGGAAAAGGACGGTCGGGAAACGGGGCGTTGTCGGCGGTCGGCGCGGCGTCAGACCAGCCCGCGCCGGGCCTTGCAGCGTTCAAGGACTTCCCGGGAGAGGGCCGGGCCGGGGTCCGGGCGGCGGGCGCGCTCTTCGCCGGGCTCCTGGGGACGGAGGCCCTCGCCGCGCAGGAACCGGCGGTAGTTGGCCCGGCTGGGTTCGGCCAGAAAGGCCCGGACATGGGGGGCGGACGATTCCTTGTCGACCACGGCCGTGACGGACGGGAGCCAGTCGGCGTCGGCCCGGTAGCCGCGCCCCACCGAGAGCAAGCGCTTGGCCGAGCCGCCGCAGGCGCAGACGTCTTCAATCTGATCCATGGGGGCTATGGCCTCGAAGACCCGGCCGCAGACCCGGCAGGCGAAATCATACAGCGGCATTTTTTCTCCCGCGTCTTTCGTGCAGCATGAACAAACCAGGGCTGGCCAATCGCCCCTTGCCTCACCCGGCCAAGGGGGTCCGGGGGGGATTATCCCCCCCGGCGGGGAGGTCCAGGAGGGGCGGAGCCCCTCCTGGCTCTTCCATCCTCGCCAGTACGGCGGCGCGGTCGTCCCAGTCGAGTTTTTCAAGAAGGTCGCGGCGGTCGATGGCCTGCATGTCGTAGAGGGCCAGGGCCTCTTCGCGGCGTTGGACGTGGGAAACGGGCATGGTGGAGCCGGCCACCACGGTGAGTCGGGCCGGCACGCGGCAGGCCTCGCCCCGAAGGGGCGCGACGGACACGGCCCCGTTTTCGGCGAAGCTGATCCAGCGTTCCTTGGCGTACCAGTTTTGCATGTGGCTTAAAAACATCCGGCCGCGTTCCCGGACGAGGCGCGAGTAGTTGCGGATCTTGCCGCGAAGCAGGGTGGAGGCCTGTTCGATGAGCGTGGCGATGGCCTTGTAGGCGACCACGGGATGGTCCGGGGAGGCGGCCCGCTCCAGTTCGCCGATGCCCGAGATCTGGCTGAACAGCTCGCGGTAGATGGCCAGCACGCTTTCGATGTCCCGGGTGTTATTGGCGAATTCCAGGTAGCGGATGCCTTGGGCGGCGGCCATGGAGGTCGGGTTGACGATGCCGAGCCGGTTGGTGAAGGCGGCGTTGTCCACGCCCGAGTCGCGCGGGTTGATGATCTTGGGCCGGGCGCAGCGGTCCTTGTGGTAGGTGAGCTGGGAGAGGCATTTGTTGATTTCGAGCTGGAGCTCGGCCAGCTGCTCGAAGTCCGAGGCCCCCCAGATGGTGGTGGGGTCGGTGAGGGAATTGGCCAGGGCAAAGGGGTAGCGGTCGTAGAGATAGCTGGCCATGGCCTGGTCCAGGGGCAGGGCGGGATTGACCGAAGGATTGGGCTGGTCGGACAGAACCAGCGATCCGGGGCCGGCCACGACGACGCGGCGGATGAAGCCCGGATAGAGCGGCCCGTCGTCGGTCATGGTGTAGTCGCGCGCCCAGCATTCGCATACGAGCACCGTGTCCTGGCCCAGGGCATCGCCGCCGGCCCCGGCCAGCTGGCGCAGCACCTCGCCGAAGCGGGTAAAAAGCCCTTGCCGCCGGCCGTCGCCAAGCAGCACCTCACGCCGGCCGTCGCCGAGATCGGCCAGGGTCGCGGCGTCGCTTTTGAGCTGGCCCGCCGCCTCGGGCCAGCGCCGGGCCGCCTGGCGCAGGCTCATGGGCGCGAAGTGGAGCACCGCCTCGGCCTCCTGGAGGTCCTGGCAGCTGGTGGGATAGACGCCGAAGGCGAAGGGATCGACGTTTAGGGTGCGCACTTCGCCCAGGCCGTATTCCAGTTCGGGATCGAAGACGATTTTTTCCACGGCTACGCCGTAGGTCTCGCCGTTTATGACCGAGCGTTCGAACACGGCCTGCTGCTCCTGTTCGTTCCACCACCAGGCGGCGGCGCGCTCCAGGACGCGGTAGACGTCCTCGTCGCCCACGGGGCTGACCCGGCTGACGTTAAAGGTCGGGTGGTTGTCAGTGAGCAGGTTGACGGTGCGCTGGCGGTGCAGGTGCAGGAGATTGGCCCCCAGGCGCGGCAGTCCGGGCTGAGCCGGCCCCTGCCAGGAGCGGCCCTGGCCCAGGCGGTAGTTGCGGGTCCAGGCCTCGGCCAGGCCCAGGCGGGCCTTGTCGCGCACCACCGCTTCCAGGAGTTCGAAGACGCGGCGGCCCACGTGCTGGGGCTCGGCGGCCGGGGGCAGGAGCTGGCTTATGGCGTCGGTCATCGGTTTCTCCGGTTGGGGGCGTCGCGTTTCGTGGTCGGGCCGGCGGCGTGGCCTTTGGGGTCGGCGTTGGCGGTTTCGGGTTGAGCGGGGCCGGGCAGCGGCCAGGTTCCCTGGTCGGTTTCGAGGCTTAAGGCCCCATCCGGGGCGTACCCCTGGGGGTGGTGGCGGCACTGGGGGCAGCGCGCCGCCTCCCAGGGGACGTCCGGGGGGAAGGGCGGCGGGAACCCCGGCTCCAGAGGCTCGAACACGGCGCTGGTCAGCGGCGGGGTCAGGCGGGCGGGGTCGCAGGCGGCAATGGGGGCGTGGCACAGGCGGCAGCGCAGGATCATGTTCAGGTCTCCTTTCGCGGCGGGTGTTCCCGCCGCCCTCAAGACCCACAAGTCCATGGAAACCGGCCGTGAACCAGCCAGTTTTCGTCACAAAAACAGCGTTGTTTCCGACTTGCCCGACGGGGATTGAAAAAAAATTCACAAGCTCGTGTCGAAAAGACCGCTTTTCCCGTTGTGACTCCAACGGCTTTCGACTAGTTTCTCTTGAATTCTAATTTTTGCCTCGGAGGAGACCACTATGCTTGGCATGGAGAAGAAAGTCCGGGCTATGTATGGCGACGACGTCGAGAGCAAGGTCGGTAATCCGGCCGTTGAGGCGAAAGAAACGGCCAATTCGGCCCGGGCCGGTCTGGCCGTGGGACTGTTGGCCATCATCCTGGCCCTGGGCGTCTACGTCGCCCTGGACGCCAAACTGTCTGCGGTGAGCCAGGCCGTGGCCGACGTGCCGGCCAAGGTGGCGGCCATGGACGCCAAGATCGCGGCCTTCGACGCCCTGCCGGGCAAGCTGCGCAAGGAAATGGCGGCGGCGCGTCTGGCCGAGCTGGCCGCCACGGCCGACGCCCTGGCCGTCACCCTCGAAGGCGACGCCAACAAGGCGTCCCTGGCCAAGGTCTCGGAGATGATCAAGCAGCTCAAGGCCGACGTCGCCAAGTAGTGACGGGCCGCCCGAAGGGACGCGCCCGCCGCGCCGCCTTCGCCGCTGCCTGCTTCGGGCAGGCTCACGGGATCACCCCGGGTCCGCCAGCGGACCGACGCCGTAAAAAACGGCCGCATCCAGGCAAGGATGCGGCCGTTTTCATTGGTGAAGGAGCGGTTCGGGAATCAGTCCGGGCCGACAAAACGGTCGTCGGAGCGCGTATCGCCCACGGTCTGGCCGCGTCCTTCCAACCAGCCGCTGCGCACCGGGCCGGCCGGGGCGTCGAAGGCCGGGGCATAGGGCTTGATGTCGATAAGCGGCGTGCCGTCGAGCATGTCCGCGCCGCGAACGGTCAGCACGTTGCCCTCGACCGAAACCACTTCCACCACGGACAACCCGATGGGATTGGGCCGTTTGGGGGCGCGGGTGGCGAAAAGGCCGCGCGGCGTGTCGTCGAGATAGGGCGTCACCGTGGTCTTGTAGCCGGCGGACTGGTGAAAACAGTAGAGGAGATAGACATGGGAAAAGCCGGTCACGTCGGCCAGGGCCGGGGCCAGTTCGGGATCAAGCACGACCTGTCCCAGGCTCTCCCTGGCCCCGCCGGGCTGGATGGGCATGCCTTCGAGGGCGGCGTAGGGCGTGCGGATCACGCCGATGGGGCGCATGGCGATGGCGGTTTCCGGGGGCATGTCGATCTCCTGTTACGCCTCGGCCTCGAAGGCTTCGCTGGCCCGGGACACGCCGTAGGCCATGGCCATGGCCGCGATGCCGATGGCCGGGGCGTAGTAGGCCGGCGCGGCCAGGGCGAAGCGGATAAGCAGGGTGGCCAGGGCGAAGCCGGAATTGCGGAAGACCGAATGAAAGGCCGGCTGATAGGTGTGGGACAGCAGCACGATGAAGATGTCGCTGAAGATGAGCACGGTATAGAACACCGAGAAAAACGGGTAGAGGTGGCCGGAGGCCATGCCCTGCCAGCCGATCCAGACCCCATAGGCGAGGAAGGCCAGCAACAGGCAGAAGGCCAGGAATTTTTTCGTGGCCACGAAGGGATAGAGCCACGGGCCCTTCCTGCCCTGGGCGCGCTTGCGGTAGCGGCGGTAGTAGAGGCCAAGGCCCATGAACACGATCAGCGCTCCGGCCCCGTCGGCCAGCATGGGCAACAGCACGTCCACGGCCTCGATAAGAACGATGGGTTCGTGCAGGTGGACGAGTTCCTTGAAAGCGTCACGCAATAAAATCAGGCACAACACCTCGAACTGCTTGCCCAGCGACTTGGTCACCGAGCAGGGCAGGACGAAGATGAGGTCCACGACTTCCTGGATAAGCACCAGGGTGAAGGCCAGGTTGATGGCGTAGAAATGCGAGGTGGGGGTCATGCGGGCCAGAAACGGCGGCAACAGTCCCCGGATGTTGAGTTCGATGCCGAGCAGGCCGATGAGAAAGGCGACGACCTGGCTCACGGCCACGACCCGGCGGGTCTTGGGGTGTTCCCAGAACGAGTGCAGGGGATCAAAGAGATCGGTGGCGAGTTCGTAAAACGTGCTCATGGGGTATTCCTGGCAGGCTTATGCACCAAGCCCTTTTGAAAGGGAAGCCTCTTTTCCGTCGGGCGCTTGCCATGGGCCGCCGGTTGCGTCATAGAGGCTTAAGCGTCGTCTCTCCTTTCTCGCGCCGTCTGACGCCGCCAGCCAAACGCCCTGGAGAGGTTCATGAAAGCACCGAGCGACTGGTCCATCAGCCTCAAGATCGCCCTTGTCTTTATTGCCATGTTGACGGCCCTGTCGGGCTTCACCATGCTCTATTTTCTCTACGAGCTCGGCCAATACCGCGAGGCAAGCGGCGTCGAACTGCGAATCCGGCTCATGGCCGAGGCCAAGGACCGCCAGCGTCAGGCCGTGGGCCAGGCCTACGACGTCATCAAATACTTCTACGACGTTTCCCAGGACGACGCGGCGCTCAAAAAGCGCGCCCACGACCATTTGAAGGCCGTGGTGGACGCCGTTGTGGGCCAGGCCAAGGCCTATTACGACGCCCATAAAGACACCATGTCCCGTGAGGAGATCGAGGCGCAGATCAAGGCCATGGTCCGCCAGGCCCGGTTCGACGGCGACAACTACATCTGGATCAACGACCTGACCCCCCGCATGGTCATGCACCCGACCCAGCCGGCCCTGGAGGGCCAGGACATCTCGGGCTACCGCGACCCCAAGGGCACGGCCCTTTTCATGGAAATGGTCAAGGCGGCCAAGGACAAGGGCCAGGGCATGGTGGCCTATATGTGGGATAAGCCCGGGGCGAAAAACGATCCCAAGCCCAAGGTCTCCTACGTGCGCCTCGTGCCCGAACTGGGCTGGATCCTCGGGTCCGGGGCCTGGGTCGAGGACGAGACGGCGCGCCTGCAGACCGAAGCCAAGGCCCAGCTGTCCAAGATGCGCCTGCCGGACGGCAACTATTTCTTCCTCTACGACAATACCCGGCCCATTCCGCGGGTGGTCATGCACCCCATCCGGCCGGATTTCGACGGCAAGGTCCTGGATTCGACCCAATTCGACAAAGCCACGTCCATGAGCCCGGGCGCGCAGGCCGCCCCTGTTCCCTACCCCGGCGGCAAGACCAACATCGCCACGGCCATGGCCGACGCCGTGGCCGCCACCGGCGAAGGCTACGTGGCGTATTCCTGGCCCAAGCCCCAGACCGGCGGCGGGGAAACCAGCGAGGCCTACCCCAAGCTCAGCTACGTCAAGCTTTTCAAACCCTGGAACTGGATCGTGGGCATGGGCGACTACGTGGACGGCATCGACCGCGAAGTGGCCACGCAAGCCGCCCAGCTCGATCAGGCCGTGCGGGCCATCGTCATCAAACTGGTCATCTTCTCCGCCATCTTTCTCGTCGGTATGGCCGTCCTGTGCCTCGTGCTGGTCCGCCGGCTGCTCAACCGCCCGATCTCGGCCATTGTCTCCTACGCCGACAAGGTGGCCGGCGGCGACCTGGCCGCCGCGCCCGCCTCGGGGCTGACCGCCGAAATGGCCAGCCTGGCCGCCTCCATCAGCGCCATGGTGGACCACCTCAAGACCGAGCTGGAATTCGCCAAGGGCATCCTCAACTCCGTCACCCTGCCCTGCGTGGTGGCCGCGCCCGACGGCAAGATCACCCTGGTCAACCGTTGGCTGGCCCACTTCCTGGGCGAGAAAAAGGAACCCGAGGCCTATGTCGGTCGCCACATGAACGATGTGTTCGCCAGCCACGCCATAGTCTCCCAGGTCCTTGGGGACGTCATGAGCCGCCGGGAAATCATGACCAACGTCGAATACGACGGCCGCTACGCCTGGGGCGAACGCTTCTTCATCAAGATCGACGCCGCGCCCATCAGCGACGGGGCCGGACACATGCTCGGCGTCTTCGCCATGCTGGCCACGCTGACCAAGGTCAGGCTGCAGCAGGAAGCCCTGGCCGAACAGAACCGGCTCATCGCCGCCGCCGCCAATACCGCCGAAGGCATTTCGGCCAAGGTGGCCGACAACGCCCGCGACCTGGCCCAACGCATCGACCGCACCAACGAAGGCGTGTCCTACCAGCGCCAACGCAGCATTGAAACCGCCACGGCCATGGAAGAAATGAACGCCTCGGTGCTGGAAGTGGCCCAAAACGCCGGTCTGGCCGCCGGCAGCGCCGACGAGGCCAAGGAGAAGGCCCGCCAAGGCTCGGATATGGTGCGCCAGGTGGTGGCCGCCATCGAGGACGTGCGGGCCATGGCCGAAACGCTTCGCGGCGACATGGGCGAACTCGACAAGACCGCCGAGAACATTGGCCGCGTGCTGGAGGTCATCTCCGACATCGCCGATCAGACCAACCTGCTGGCCTTAAACG
>ALAO01000122.1 GCA_000307955.1 Solidesulfovibrio magneticus str. Maddingley MBC34
GGAGGAAACCCCTTTTTTCAAAAAGGGGTTTCCTCCCCCGCATTATCTACTTGCACAGCCACAGGGCGGCGCGGTCGATGCCGCGCAGGATCTTGAGGCTGGTGGTGGCGAAGATGTGGCCGAGGGAGGAGGGCTTGTGGCTGGTGCGGCCGATGGCCACGGCGGCGTATTTGCCTTCGTTGGCCTCGGCGAGGATGGTGCGGGCCGGGTTGGAGGACGTCATCACCTTGATGGCAATGCGGCTGTCGTCCACGTCGTTGGCCTTGATCTCGGCCAGTGCGCGGCCGAAGATCTGTTCGGCGTCGACGCAGCGGTCGTCGGCGCAGACATGCAGCAGGGTGATGTTGTGGTCGGGTTCGTTGCGGACCATGAAGCCGGCGTGGTCGGCCACGCGCATGCATTCCTCGGAGCCGTCCACGCACACCAACACGTTCTTGCGGCCCCGTTCGGGATTGCGGCAGATCCAGATGGGGAAGGTCAGCGACTCCCACAAAATGCGGTGGGAGATCGAATCCGTGACCATCTCCTCGAACCAGGACAGGCCGCGCCGGCCGAGCACGGCCGCGTCGTAGAGCCCTTCCTCGGATTCGCGCACGATCTCCTTGACCGTGCCGAGCTTGCCGTTGGAAAATTTCACCGCCACCTGGTCTTCGCGAAATCCCATGGAACGCAGCCATTCCGTGGCCTTGGCCATGGCCGGCACGCCGTGGACGGCCTTGTCGTGCTCGATGTGCACGATGGCTTCTGGATTGGCTTCGAGGTCGATGGGATCGAGCCGCCAATCGGGCTTGCGCGGCACGACGTAAAACAGCGTCAGCTTGAGTTCGCTGCGGTTGGTAAAGAAATTGTGCACGAAGCGAAGGCTTTGCGACGTGTGGTATTCGTCGCTGACGGTCACCAGCAGATGTTTGTCCATGGCCTGGCCCCCTGGGCGAGATGTCCCGTGGGATGCGGGTTGTGCGACAACGGCCGGCAGCGAACGTCGACGGCCAACGGGCCGATGTCGCTTGAAATCCCGTCATGATCGCGGCGTGTTGCCCTGCCGTCCCCAAAGCCGTTTCCGGTGCTCCGGTTTGTGCAAAGCACTCGGGCGGTTATGGTTTATGCCATAAAACATCTTGCGCCAGCTTGAAAAGGGGATATTCTGTTTTCCGAGGTTGATTATCAACCTCAAGGAGAACGCTGATGGATACGCTGCTCGTGATCGTGATCGTGGCCCTGGCGGCCTGGTACGTGGCGCGGAAGTTATTCGGCAAAAAGGGCGGTTCGTGCGGTTGCGGCTGTTCTTGCGACGCCGGCACGTGCGGCGACGGGTCAGGACTGGACAAGCCGTCGTGCTGCGAGCCGGGCAAGCGGCTGTAGTTTCGTGCGCCCGGTTTGCCGGCGCGCTTCGGAGATGCCGTGATGCCAAGCGCGTCACGCCGGCCAGTAACCGGCTGTCGGCCGGCCGGAAGCTCCGGCCGCCCGCTGCCGCGGGCCGGCCTGTCCCTGGGACAGGCCGGCCTGAGCGCTTAGAAGTTCTCGAAATCGCTGTCCTCGCCCTTGTCGGCCAGATCGATGCGCGCGCCCTTGTTGGCTCTCCAGGCGGGTGCCAGGGCGGGCTTGGGACGGCCCGGCATGGCCTGGCGCGGCAGCGCGGCCGAGGAGTGGCGGGTGGGCAGGTCGATCTGGAAAAAGGCGATGGTGGCCCGGAGCTGTTCGGCCTGGCCGGAGAGTTCCTCGGCGGTTGAGGCCAGTTCCTCGGAGGCGCTGGCGTTTTGCTGCACGGTCTGGTCGAGCTGCTGCAAGGCTTTGTTGATCTGGACCACGCCGGAGCCTTGTTCCTGGCTGGCGGCGCTGATTTCCTGGACCAGATCGGCGGTGCGCTGGATGTTGGGCACAAGCTGAGCGAGGAGTCCGTTGGCGGCCACGGCCACCTCGGTGCTGTCCTTGGCCAGATGGGTGATTTCCGAGGCGGCCTGCTGGCTGCGTTCGGCCAGCTTGCGCACCTCGGCGGCCACCACGGCGAAGCCGCGTCCGTGTTCGCCGGCCCG
>ALAO01000123.1 GCA_000307955.1 Solidesulfovibrio magneticus str. Maddingley MBC34
CCATGTACGCCGCCAACAACATCTGCAAGGGCATCGTCAAGTACGCCGACACCGGCGGCGTGCGCCTGGGCGGCATCATCTGCAACAGCCGCAAAGTCGATTTCGAAAAGGAAATGATCGAGGAACTGTGCCGTCAGATCGGCACCCAGATGATCCACTTCATGCCCCGCGAAAACCAGGTGCAGCGCGCCGAAATCAACCGCAAGACGGTCATCGACTACTCGCCCGAACACGCCCAGGCCGACGAATACCGCGCCCTGGCCAAGAAGATCGATGAAAACAAGATGCTGGTCATTCCCAAGCCCCTGGAAATCGCCCAGCTCGAAAAGCTGCTCGTCGACTTCGGCATCGCCAACTAGTCACGACTCGGCAACCTGACGCCCGACGACAACACACGCACACACGTAAGGAGTATTTCATATGCAGACCATGGTGAGAGCGATCGTCCGCCCCGAGAAGACCGATGAAGTCCTGTCCGCCCTGATGGACGCCGGGTTCCCCGCCGTCACCAAGTTCAACGTGGCCGGTCGCGGCAAGCAGCGCGGCATCAAAATCGGCGAGATCCAGTACGACGAGATCCCCAAGGTCATGCTCATCTGCGTCGTGCCCGACTGCGACAAGGATTTCGTGATCAAGACCATCATGGAAAGCGCCCGCAGCGGTTCCAAGGGAGCCTTCGGCGACGGCAAGATCTTCGTGAGCCCGGTGGAAGAGATGTACACCATCTCCTCCGGCGTCAAGGAAGCCTAAGGGGGCGCGTCATGAAGGAGATTATGGCGGTTATCCGCATGAACAAGATGAACCAGACCAAGAAGGCCTTGGCCGACGCGGGCATCCCGGCCTTCGTGGCCCGCGAGGGCTACGGACGCGGCAAGGGTCTGGTCAATCAGGCGGTGCTTGACGGCGCCGCGGCCGGCAACGAGGAAGCCATCGCGCTTCTCGGCACCAAGGGCCGCCTGTACCCCAAGCGCATCATATCCATCGTGGTCCCCGACAATCAGGTCAAGGAAGCTGTGGACGCCCTTATAAGCGTCAACAAGACCGGCCAGGCCGGCGACGGCAAGATCTTCGTGTTGCCCGTCTCCGATTCCGTGCGGGTCAGGACCGGCGAGGCCGGCGAAGCGGCCATCGTCTAGCCCGGTTTGGCGGACGTTCCCGGACCCCAAGACCAATGAGGTAGCAGCGAGATGAGCACCAAGCCCACCAATGTCGAAGAGATCAAGAAGGAATTGATCGCCAAGATGCCCACCAAGGTCGCGCGCAAGCGGGCCAAGTCCATCCTCCCGGGCACCGAGGTCGGCGAAGCGATTCCCGAAATTCAGTCCAACGTCCGCACCATCCCCGGCATCATCACCCAGCGCGGCTGCACTTACGCCGGCTGCAAGGGCGTCGTTCTCGGCCCCTCCCGGGACATCGTCAACCTGACCCACGGCCCCATCGGCTGCGGCTTCTACTCCTGGCTGACCCGCCGCAACCAGACCGACGCCGGCCCGGACGGGGAAAACTTCATCCCCTACGCCTTTTCCACCGACATGACCGAGCACGATATCGTGTTCGGCGGCGAGAAAAAGCTGCGCGCGGCCATCCAGGAAGCCTACGACAACTTCCACCCCAAGGCCATTTCCATCTTCTCCACCTGCCCGGTGGGCCTCATTGGCGACGACATCCACGCCGTGGCCCGCACCATGCAGGAAGAACTCGGCATCACCATCTTCGCCAACTCCTGCGAAGGCTATAAGGGCGTGTCCCAGTCCGCCGGCCACCACATCGCCAACAACCAGATCATGAAGCATGTCATCGGCACGAAAGATGTCGCAGTCGAGGGCAAGTTCAAGGTCAACATGCTTGGCGAGTACAACATCGGCGGCGACGCTTTCGAGATCGAGCGCATCCTGGAAAAGTGCGGCTTCACCCTGGTCGCCACCTTCTCCGGCAACTCCACCGTGGAAGATTTCCGGATCGCCCACGCCGCCGACCTCAACACCGTCATGTGCCACCGGTCGCTGAACTACGTGGCCGAAATGATGGAGACCAAGTACGGCATCCCCTGGATCAAGGTGAACTTCATCGGGGCTGAAGCCTCGGCCAAGTCCCTGCGCCGCATGGCCGCCTACTTCGAGGACCAGGAACTCATCGACCGCACCGAGGCCGTCATCGCCGAGGAGCTGGAAAAGGTCAAAACGGTCGTGGACGAGATCAAGCCGCGCACCGACGGCAAGACCGCCATGCTGTTCGTCGGCGGCTCCCGGGCCCACCACTACCAGGAACTGTTCAAGGAACTGGGCATGAAGATCCTGGGCGCGGGTTACGAGTTCGCCCACCGCGACGACTACGAAGGCCGCCACGTGCTGCCAACCATCAAGGTCGACGCCGACTCGCGCAACATCGAGGAGCTCGAAATCCATCCCGATCCCGAGCGCTTCAAGCCCCGCAAGACCGAAGAGGAACTGGCCCGCCTCAACGAGAAGGGCCTGGACTTCAAGGGCTACGAAGGCATGATCGGCGGCATGGGCAAGGACGCCATGGTCATCGACGACATCAACCACTACGAGACCGAAAAGCTCCTGGAGATCTACAAGCCCGACATCTTCTGCGCCGGCATCAAGGAAAAGTACATCGTCCAGAAGATGGGGATTCCGCTCAAGCAGCTGCACAACTACGACATGGGCGGCCCCTACGCCGGGTTCAACGGCGCCATCAACTGGTACCGCGACATCGACCGCATGGTGAACACCAAGGTCTGGAACCTCATCAAGGCTCCCTGGCAGACCGACGGTCCCGAGCTCGAAGCCACCTACGTGGCCTAGCAACGAACGCTATTGCGAGAAAGGAAAGCATATGGCTCTCTTAAGACACACCACCGGCGAGATCAAGGAACGCAAGGCGCTCACCGTCAACCCGGCCAAGACCTGCCAGCCCGTGGGCGCCATGTACGCGGCCCTTGGCGTCAAGGGATGTTTCCCCCACAGCCACGGTTCCCAGGGCTGTTGCGCCTACCACCGCTCCGCCCTGACCCGGCACTACAAGGAGCCGGTCGTGGCCGGCACCTCCTCCTTCACCGAAGGTTCCTCGGTCTTCGGCGGACAGTCCAACCTCATCACCGCCATCGACAACATCTTCACCCTGTATGACCCCGAGGTCATCGCCATCCACACCACCTGCCTCTCGGAGACCATCGGCGACGACCTGATGCAGATCTCCCAGAAGGCCAAGGACGACGGCAAGGTGCCGGCCGGCAAGCACATCGTCTACGCCAGCACCCCCAGCTACGTCGGCACCCATGTCACCGGCTACGCCAACATGGTCAAGGGCATTCTCAAGGGCTTCGTCAAGAAGACCGGGACGCCAAACGGCAAGATCAACATCATCCCCGGCTTCTGCGAGCCGTCGGACATGGCCGAGATGCGCCGCCTGGCCGACATGATGGGCATCGACATCACCATGGTCCCGGACACCAACGGCGTGCTCAATGGCCCCATGACCGGCCACTATGAGATGTATCCCAACGCCGGGGCCACCCCGGCCGAGATCGCCGGCATGGGCGACGCCAAGGCCACCATTGGCCTTGGCCGCTGGGCCACCGCCGACGGCGTCAACTTCCTGGACGCCGAGTTCAAGGTGCCCGGCCACGTCATGAGCCTGCCCATCGGGCTCAAGGCCACCGACCGCTACGTGGACCTCTTGCGCAAGCTCTCCGGCAAGACCGTGCCCGACGCCATCAACTTCGAGCGCGGCCAGGTCGTGGATCTGCTCTCCGACTACAGCCAGTACTTCTACGGCAAGAAGGTGGCCATGGCCGGCGACCCCGACCAGGTGCTGGCCCTGGTGGAATTCTGCATCACCCTGGGCATGATTCCGGCCTACACGGTCACGGGCACCGCCGGTAAGTACTTCGACGAACGCATGACCGAGCTGCTCAAGGACGTTCCCTACGACTGCAAGTTCAAGTGCGGCGGCGAAGCCGACATGTACCTGCTCCACCAGTGGATCAAGAATGACCCGGTCGATCTGCTGATTGGCAACACGTACCTCAAGTACGTCGCCCGTGACGAGGACATCCCGCTGGTGCGCCACGGCTTCCCGATCCTCGACCGCGTCGGCCACCAGTACTTCCCGTCGGTGGGCTACTCCGGAGCCATGCGGCTGATGGAAAAGTTCCTGGAAGCGCTCCTGGATCGCCTGGATCGCGACGCCCCGGAAACCCGTTTCGAACTCCAGCTGTAACGACCGCACTCCCCGGTGTGATGTCCTCGCGACGCGACAACCGCGATCACGAGGACGTCACACCGGGACTTTGAAAATCAGCCGGCTGGCATGTGTTGGGATTGTGAAGGGACGCAACACGAGGGAGACGTAGGAACATGGAAAAGCCGCAATACCTGATCAACGTCTGCGCGAGCTTTCGCGTCAAGGGCGAGGCCAAGGGCATCTGCCACAAAAAGGGCTCGCACAATCTGCTCGGCTACATGGAAGAAGGCATTCTCGACCGGGATATTGACGCCCGGGTGGTGAGCACGGGCTGCCTCAAGCAGTGCGAGGACGGACCGGTTGTGGTGGTTATGCCCAACAACTGGTGGTACAAAGAGATCGACAGCGAAGATAAGGTGGATGAGCTTCTCGACGCCCTGGAAAACGGGGAAGCCTGCGAGGACCACCTGTTCACGTAGAGCCGGTTTGCCAACCGCTTGGATTGGACTCCCATACGGTAGCCGCCCCGCTGTTCACGGACCCAGCGGGGCGGCTTTTTTGCGGCGAATTTTCCGTCTGGCTCTAGAAACTGTAGCCGAGGGTGAGCTGGCCGCTCACGCCGGCGCTGCCCGATCCGTCGCCCAGGACGCCGTTGGCCTTGGCCGTCACGACAAAGGCGTCGCGCTGGGCCGTCAGACTCAAGCCGGCCTTGGCCAGATCGCGGCTGTCGTAAGCCGACTTCTGGCTGACGGCGGAGCCGTAGCGCGTCGCCGTGCTCTGTATCTGGGGATCATCCAAGGCCCGTTCATAGCCGAGGGTAAGTTCGGGGCTGATGGTCCAACTCCCTGCCTGCCGCGGGTCCAGGCGCAGATGCAGGTCGAGCAGCAGGCTGGAGGACAGGTGGCTGAGGCCGTGGACATCAAGGGCCAGATCGCCGCCGTTTTCGCTGAAGCCGGCCAGGGTTTCGGCGGCCAGGCGAAGGCCGGCTTGCGGGGTGATGGTCACGGGAGCCAAGCGCACGACGTCGCCAAAGCCGATCAGGCCGCCAAAAACGCTGCCGGTCGTCTGGCCGCTGGCCGAACCCAGGTTGCCGGCCAGGGCGCGATTGACGCGATAATCGACATAGCCGCCGTCGGCCCGGGCCAGCACGTACGGTCCGGCCTCCAGGCTCGAAAACCCGTAGCGTCCGCCCAGGGTGGCAAAAAGCGTGTTGATGTTGGCGGTGGCGCCGGCGCTCTCGACGACGCCGGCGTTGTAGCCCAGGCCCAGATCGAGGCTGGCCCGTTCGCTGCCGCGATAGGTGACGCCAGCAACCGTACCGGCGCTGCGCTCCGCGACCCGGGAGATGCCCGATTGCCCTTGGGTCCAAAAACCGCCGCCAAGCCCGGAAAGCCAGTAACGGGCTTGGCCTTCCGCGAGCCCCTGACCGCCGACGTACGGGGAAACCGCCTCCTCGATCCAGCGCGGCTGGCGCAGCAGGTAGGACGCGGCGTCGGCATGAATCTGGCCGCCGACCTGTCCCGGAACGCCGCCAAGGGTCCCCATGTCCACGGAGGACTGCAAATAGTAATTGTAGGCGGTATAGTTGCCGGACAACGAAGAGCCCTGCAACGCATTGAGGAAGCCCGCGCCGGAAGCGGCGTTGCCGGAAAGCATGTTCTGCCCGGGCAGCATCAGATAATTGACCATCTTGCCGCGCAGAACGTAAATATCCTCCAGACTGAGGCCCAATCCCTGAACCAGATACCCGTACATCGATCCGTAGGAAGCGACGGCCTGATCCAGGGCGGCTTGCAGATAGCTGGAATCAACGCCCAGAAGCGGGGTCAAGTTCAGGCCGCTCAATGCCGGAACCGCCGCCACTACGCTAGCCGTCTCGGCGCTTATCTGGCTGGCCAGATAGCTGTTGGAGGCCAGGTAGTCGTTCATGACCGTCGTCGGCGACACCCGGGCGATGCTTTCCAGCAGCACGGCCGTCCAACCGGTGCGATCCTTGCCGGCGGAGCAGTGAAACAGATCCGGCCCCGGATCGTGGGCCAGGGTCAGCAGCACCGTACGAAACCCTTCGCGCTCGGTGGGATCGGTCACGAATGTCTGATAGCCGGATTGCCCGAGGCTTAGCACGGACGCGGTGGTGATGGTGGAGAGATTGACGGTCGGCGGGCTGGATGTGCCGAAAATATTGATGTTCGTGTACAGTGCGCCGGCCGGCGTCCGGTCGGGCGTGGCGCTGATTTCCGACGGCGTGCGCAAATCGATGTCCCGCCAGATGCGCAGCGACGACAGCGTGGTCCAATCCGCGTCATTGAGATTGAGCACATTGGACCGATAAAAGACTCCGGTGCGCATCACGCCAAAATTGCTGGTCATGTTGGCGAAGCCTGTGCCGCCATAGCTCGCCGAGATGCCTGCAACGTCCCGAAAATTTTCCGCCGAGGTCAAAATCGGCGTAACAATGGCTTGTTGCGCCGACACGCTCGCCACGGAAAGAACAAGCGCCGTGATGACATGGAGCAGCACGTTGCTGCCGACAAAGAAGTTCTTCGCAACGGCCATGCAGCGCTCCATTTTGACGATATGAGTTGTTGCGTGAAATCGACTTAATAACCCAAAGCCAAGAATATCAGCATTTTGTATTCGCAATAATACCGCATGAAAACACGACCGACAAGCCCTATTGATCGTCTCGGAGCAGTACACCGCCGCATCCAAGCACCATTAATGCCAGGAAGCATTTTCGACCGGGACATCGACGTTCGGCGGCGAGGGCGGATTGGCTGAAGCAGTGCGAGAAACGAGCGGCTGCGGTGGGCATGCCCAACAACCGGCGGCGCAAAGCGATCGACAGTGAAGACAGAGCGGGGGCGTTGGCTGACGCCTTGGAAAACGGGGAAGTTTGCGAGGATCACCAGTTTATGGAGGGCCGGTTGGCCGACTGGTTGAATGGACTTCCAGCGGCTGCCGCCTTGCTGTTCACGGACTCAGCGGGGCGGCTATTTGCGCTTGACAAAACGTCCGACAAACGCAAAATTTAATATATGGTAAAGAATATTTTTGAAACTGAGACCGCAGACGCTGACAAGAAAAACGCCGAAGAATGGTATCGCAAAGGAAAATCCTTACAACGCATTGAGCGGTACGAAGATGCGCTGGCTGCATATGAACAAGCGTTGCTATTAAACAAAAACCATGTTGACGCCTGGTTCAGCAAAGGCTTCGTCCTCAGAGAACTTAACCGATACGAAGATTCGTTAACGGCCTTTACAACAGCTTCAGTCATCACTCCTAACGATCCAGATATATGGTACTATATCGGCAGGAATCTAGTCGAGGTAAATCGACCTAAAGATGCCTTGACCGCTTTCGAAATAAGCTTGAAATTGACTCCACAAGACAATGACTTCTGGTATGGAAAAGCAGATGCTCTCGCAAAAATGGGACATTTCAACGAAGCACTGACATATTTCGACAAATCTCTAGAACTCAAACCTGACGACGACAGGTCATGGAACGATCGGGGACTAGTTCTTTTCCATCTCCAGCGTTACGAGGAGGCGCTTGCTTCTTGTGAAATGGCCATACTGTTGGATGAAGAATACCCTATGTACTGGAACAACAAAGGCTTGACGCTTTCCGCTCTTGGCAACTTCAGCAGTGCTTTGGACGCGCATGAAAAAGCGACCAACCTGGATGCAGATTACGCAGCTGCCTGGCACGCAAAGGGCGTAGCGCTCTACAATCTCGATAGATTTGACGAGGCACTGACAGCATACGATGTTGCGATAAATATCGATCCAGATGTCGCCATAACTTGGACCAAGAAAGGTGATGCACTCGAACAACTCGACCGCGACGACGAAGCTCTTCAAGCCTACGAAATCGCCCTCAACTTGAAGCCCTCTGATGCTGGCACATGGTACAGCAAAGGAGTGATCCTTGCCATGCATGGACAAAACGACGAAGCTTTGCTTGCTCTAGAAAAAGCATTACAAATAAACTCAAAAAGCCCGCATGCCTGGAACAATTTTGGTGCTGCGCTCAACTCACTTAATCGTCCTGAAGAAGCTCTCGCCGCCCTCGACATGGCGTTAAGCCTTGACCCTGAATTAATTCCTGCCCAACACAACCGCGCTGGAGCCCTTAAACAATTGGGTCGACTTGACGAGGCCCTGGCTCTTTGCAACGCCGTACTTGAGTTGTTTCCTGATTTTGAACCAACTTCAAAAAGGAGACATGAAATTCTTGAAATTATGAATCGCAAAACAAACATTGGCAACCCTATACACTAACACACGACACACAAATAAACGCCCACAACATCTACTCCTTGGCCCCCGCACACGCCGCCCCAACCACCCCATAATGCCGCACCACCGTCTCCGGCACGAGCTCAAACGCTTCGTCGCCGGGATACAGCACCGCCACGCCAATATCCTCGCCGGCAAATGCCTTTATGTCATCAAGCGTCGACCAATAGGTGATGAGCGTCACCTCCGCCACTTCGTCGGGAAGCTCGCGCTCCAGAATCTGATAGCCGCCATAGCCCGGCAGCGCCGAGGTCTCGGCCACGCCCGTGGCATAGAGATGCGCCATGAAGCCGTCGCGATGGCGACGCGGCAGCCGGCATTTCCATTCGCGCGCGATCATGACAGCCGCTCCACGTCCACACGGGCTTCGTAATACGGCGTGCCCTCGCCCACCGCGCTGACCATGTCCGGGATGAGGCGGTTTACGCCCTGGCCGTGGGAGAGCCAGCCGCCGCGACCGCAGGACACCACGTCGGGCCGGGCTGTCTCGTCGTGGCGCACGGTCACGATCAGTTCGCCCAGAGGGCTGACGAGCCGGGCCGGCGAACCGTCGGCGATGCCCAGCCGCGTGGCCGCCTCGGAGGCCATGGCGATTTCAAGCGGCTCGTCGGCGTAGCCCGGCTCGCGCTCGGAACACAGGTGGTCGACCGGGCCGACGGAAAGCAGCGTGAAGGGATAGCGGGCGGCGTCGCGGCAATCCTCGCAGGCCGATACGTCGTCGAGCAGCTGGAACCGGCCGGTCGGCGTGTCGAATTTGCCGTCGGCCCAGGGGACCATGGGCGCGTCCGGGATGCGCACCGGCCCCTTCCAGAGGTCGTCCCAGGCCACGCCTTTGTCCAAGAGCGGCCGGATGAGCAGCCGCAGCCACTCATCCTCGGTCTTGACGTACTCCCCGGCAAAGGGAAACCGCCGGCCAAGGTCCATGAAGATGTCGAACTGGCTGCGGCACTGCCCGGGCGGGGAAACGGCGCGCACCAGCGGCCCGACGTAGTTGTGGCCAAAGCTCGCCACCAGATCGCGCTGCTCGTAAAAGGCGGCGCAGGGCAAGAAGAGATCGGCGTGCTCGGCCGTGTCGTCGAGGAAAAGATTCATGTGGACCACGAAGGGCACACAGTCCAGGGCCTTGGCCACGAGGTCGGCGTTGGGGGCCATGCAGACCGGATTGGCGGCGGTGATGACGACCATTTCCACCGGCGGGTCCTTGGCGTCGAGGATCTCCCGGCCGATCTGCGGCATGAGCAGCTTTCGCCGGGGCGGATGCAGACTCTCGCCCCACAGGTCCGGGTCGTAAGGCCCCCACTCCTCAAAGCCCTGGGACACGCCGCCGCCGGCCAGGCCGATGTTGCCCGAGACCGCGCCCAGCGCGTCCACGGCCCGGATCATCTCGTGGCCCAGCGTAAAGCGGTGCAGCCCCCAGCCGAGCATGGTGGCCGTGGGCTTGCCCTGGGCGTAGGCCTCGGCCAGGGCGGCGACCACGGACATGGGCACGTCGCAGGCGGCGATAAGTTCGTCCATGCTCCACTTGGCCAGCAAGGCCAGATAGCCGGCCAGATTGTCGGCCCGGGTTTCGAGAAAGGTTCGATCCTCCCAACCCGCTTCCAGAATGCGTTTGGCTATGGCCAGGGCCAGGAAGGCGTCGCGGCCGGGCCTGGGCTGCACCAACAAATCAGCCAAGGCGGCGGATTCGCTGCGGCGCGGATCAATCAGCATGATCCGCGCCCCCCGCTCCCGGGCGGCGCGCAGGTGGGGCATGAGGCCGAACTGGGTGGCGGCGGGATTGCGGCCCCACAAGACGATGGTGCGGGCGTTTTCGAGGTCCAGGGGATCGTGGGAGACGCGGGGGCCGTAGTCCAGGCCCTGGGCGGCGTAGCCCGTGCCGCCGCACAGGGTGCCGCGAAGGGTGCTCACGCCGCCCAAGTGGGCGAAAAACCGGGCGTTGACGACTTTGAGCGCCGTGCGCTCGCCAAAGCCCATGTAATAGAGGATCGACTCCGGGCCATGGCGGGCCACGCAATCCTTCAGGCGCTCGGCCATCTCGTCCAGGGCGTCGTCCCAGGAGACCGGCGTCCACTGGCCGGCCACGCGCCGCAGCGGCGTGGTCACCCGCTTGTCGCTGGTCATGCGCCGCAAAAAGCCCGGCGTCTTGCGGCAGGCCGTGCCCCGGTTAACGGGATGGTCGGGGTTGCCGGTCAGCCGGACCACCCGGCCGTCCCGGACATGGGCCAGCAAGCCGCAGGCGCTGGGGCAGTCGCGGGTGCAGGTGGCGACCACGGGCGTGGTCGCGCCGGGGGCGGTCGAGGCATCGGAACGGGCGGGGTCCAGGGCCATGCGTCCTCCTGGCGTCGCGCAACTCGAAGCGACGCAACAAAGGCAGGACAGTATCCCCGGGCGTGACCGTCGGCAACCCCGACCCTGGGCCGTTTGCCGCCACGTAGACACGCTTTGGCCCGAACCGTCGCCGGGCAACCGGGGCGCAACATGTCGTCCAGAAGGATGCGAAACAATTCTAGCGGCCGATCTCCGGCAGGTTGGCCACGGGCAGGCTCAGGATGAAGCTCGTGCCCTGGCCCGGGGCGGACAGCACCTCCACCCGGGCCTTGTGGCGCTTGAGGATGCCGTGAACCAGGGCCAGCCCTTGTCCGGTGCCCTTGCCCACGGGCTTGGTGGTGAAAAAGGGATCGAAGACGCGCTGGCGCACCTCCTCGGACATGCCCGGGCCGTCGTCGGCCACGGCCAGCTCGACCACGGGACCGTTTTGCGCGGCCCGGATGTCGATATGCCCCTTGCCGCCCGTGGCGGCGTGCTGTTCCTCGATGGCCTGGGCGGCGTTGACGATGATGTTGAGCAGCACCTGATGCAGGTCGCCGGGCACGAACAGGACCGGCGGCAAATCCTTGTCGATGTCCAGGCGCACGTCGGCGGCGAACTTCCAGGCCCCGCGCGACACGGCCAGGGTGTCGGCCACGGCCTGCCCCACGTCCACGGCCATGGGCAGCTCGGCGCCGGGATGCGAGAAGCGTTTCATGGACAAAACGATGCCGGTCACCCGATCGAGGCCTTCCCGAGATTCGCGAATGGCGGACGGGGATTCCTCAAGCAGGAACCGCAGCTCCTCGTCGGCCAGCATCCGGGCCAGCTCCTCGGTCAGGCACAGGTCGCCCTCGGCGTCCAAGGCGGCGGCGGCCAGGCCGTCCAGGGTCTCAATGAGGCGGCCAAAGGCGTTGGCCAGAAATTCCAGATTGCCCAGCACATACTGCACCGGCGTGTTGATCTCATGGGCGATGCCGGCGGCCAGCTGGCCCAGGGATTCGAGCTTGAGGGCATGGGCGAGCTGGCGCTCCTGGGCCTTTTGGCCGCTGATGTCGACCATGTTGACCACGACTTCGTCGATGCCGCCGTCCGGAGCGAAAAGCGGCGCGGCGCTCACCGACAAAAACCGCCGCCCCCCGGCCGGACGGGCCACGGACAAGGCCGCATCATAGACCGGCTTGCCCGTGGCCAACACTTGGGAAAAGGGATGATCGGCCCTGGCCAGGGGACGGCCTTCGGCGTCGGCCGCGCCAAACCCGGCGTCGTCGAACACGTTTCCCGCCAGGACGCGCTGCTGCAGTTCCAGGATGGCCGCGGCCCGGGGATTGCTGAACACGATGGCCCCGTGGCGATTGAAGCGCAGCACGCCGCCGGGCAGGGCGTCCATGAGCAGGGCGGAAAATTCGCGCTCCCGGGCCAGGGCCGCCTCGGCCCCAAGGCGGCTCAGGGTGCGCCCCAGGCGCTGGGCCACGAGCAAGGCCAACTCGGCCTCGTCCTCGTAAAAAGCGATGCCAGGCTGTTTCGGGTCGGGTGTTTCGTAATGGATTTCCAGGGCGGCCTCGGGCTGGGCCGAGCCGGCCAGCGGAATGCGCAGACTGTGGGCGCAGGAGCGAAAGCCGGGCGTCTCGTACACGGCTCCATCGACCAGGAGGCGAACGTGGGCCGCGTCGGGGCGGCGCATGGCCGGCGGCAGCAAGGCGATGATGTCTTTATAGAGGCGGTTTCGCGGCTGGCCGAACCGCTGGATCACGGCATGGACCTTGGACAGGCAATCCAGCGCGCTGACCCGGCGGGAAAGCGCGGCGGTGGCTTCGGCCAAGGCCGCCTCCTGGCGCTCCCGGCACAGCGTCAAGGCGCAGCAGTCGGCCGCCTGGCTATAAAGCTCCAGGAGCTTGCCCAGGCGGGCGGCCAATTCCGCCGGCCCAACCGGCTCTCGGATCACCTCGTCGGCGACGCCAAGGACCGCGGCCACGGCCGCGTCGTCGGATCCCGACGGCAATACGGCCAGCACCGGAAATCCGACCGCGCCGGCCTCGATTTTTCGGGCGGCCACCGCCGCGCCGTGCAGGGCCAAAAGCCCGGCCTCGGCCGCCAGTGCATCAAGGTCGGCGGCCAGGGGCTGCCCGGGGACAAGAACGCGGGTGTCATGGCCAAGGGCCGACAGCCGCGCGCCCAGGCCGGCTTCACCGAACCGCCGGCCGTTTTCTTCCCAAATGCCGATTGCGCCCATTGTGGTTCTCGCTCCCTTCTCCTGGCACGTCGCTCCCTCCGTCTACCACCGCCAAGGCGGCATGGGAAGGCTTGGGCGCAACCGGCCATTGCCTTGGCCGGCCGGTTTTCGTATGACCTTGCAGTATCGGCTCATGCGCCGTTTCCCGACAAAGGAGTTCCGCCATGATCGCACTGTCCGTCGTCCTCGGCGTCGCCCTGCTCCTTGGCCTCTACGGCATCGCCCTCTACAACGGCCTGATCCGGGGCCGCAACCTGGCCGAGGAAGCCCGCAGCGGCGTTGACGTCCAACTCAAACGCCGGGCCGACCTCATCCCCAATCTGGTCGAAGCCGTCAAAGGCTACATGGGCCACGAACGCGGCGTGCTGGAAGCCGTGACCGGCCTGCGCACAAAAATCCAAGGCACTGCCGACGAAGCCGCCCGCTATCGCCTGGAAGGCGAACTCACCCAGGCTCTGAGCCGATTTTTCGCCGTGGCCGAAGGCTATCCCCAACTCCGGGCCAGCGAGAATTTCGCTTCCCTGCAACAGGAACTGGCCGCCATCGAGTCGGACATACAGCTGGCCCGGCGCTACTACAACGGCGCGGCCCGGGAACAGAACAACCGCTCCCAGACATTTCCGGCCAACTTGCTGGCCTCGTCCATGGGCTTTGGCCCCCTGCCCTATTTCGAGATCGAGGACCCGGCCGACCGCGCCGTGCCGCGCGTGAGCTTCGACGCCGGAGCCGGCTCGTGAATCGGGCGGCCTCCCGGCCAGGCGGCTTTGGCCTGTCGTCCCCGGGAGCAAGGCGTGCGGCGGCAGGCCGACAAGTCTTTGGACACAAGGCTTTTTCGCGCATGCTCCGCGCGTTTTGCTCCCGCAGCGTCCTGCTGGCGGCCCTGGCCTTGCTGGCGGTCCTGGCCGGCCCGGCCGCCGCCCAGACCGAACGCCTCCTGTCCTTCGACAGCCGGGTGACCATCGCCCCCAGCGGCGATCTCACCGTGGTCGAGACCCTGCGCGTGCTGGCCGCCGGCCAGTCCATCCGCCAGGGCATCGTGCGCGAATTCCCCACACGTTACGACATCCCGGGCGGCAAGACCGTGACGGTAGGCTTCAAGGTCCTGGGCGTTCGCCGTGACGGACGCAGCGAAGACTATCATACCGAGACGGCCGGCAACGGCGTCATGGTCTACATGGGCAAAAAGGGGCGGCTACTCGACCCGGGCGAACATACCTATGAACTGACCTACGCCACCGACGGCCAGGTCGGGCAGTTCGCGGACTACGACGAACTCTACTGGAACGTCACCGGCAACGGCTGGCGGCTGCCCATCGACCAGGCCTCGACCACGATCTTCCTGCCGCCCGGAGCCCAGCCGGGACAATGGGCCGCCTACACCGGTCCGGCCGGGGCCAAGGGCCGGGATTTCACAGCCCATACCGGGCCGGGCACGTTTTATTGCCAAACGACCAGGCCCCTGCCGCCGGGTTCGGGCCTGACCGTGGCCGTGAGCTTTCCCAAGGGCTTCGTCACCCTGCCCACGCCAACCGAACGCATCCTGACGAGCCGGGCTTTTCACATCGCCGCCGCCGGACTGGTCGTGGTGACGATCTTTTTCGTCGTGGCCTGGATCATTGTCGGCCGCGACCCGGCCAAGGGCGTCACCATTCCGCTGTTTTCGCCCCCGGACGGCGTCAGCGCCCCGGGAGCCCGCTTCCTGCGGCGCATGGGCTACGACGACAAGGCCTTCGCCGCCGGGGTGGTGGAGATGGCCGTGGCCGGCGGGGCCGTCATCGAGGACGACGACGGAACCTACATCGTCGGGCGCGGCAAGAAACGCTTTGCCCAGGGTTCCTGGCAGGCCGGCGTCCTGGACGCCCTGCTTGGCGGCGCACCGGCCGTGCGTCTGGAGCAGGAGCACCATCAAGTCGTGCGGGCGGCGCAAAAGGCCCTTCGCGAAGACCTCAAGGACCGGTACGAGGGCAGTCATTTCCAGGTCAATCGAGCCTATTTCCTTGTCGGCGCGGCGCTGTCCCTGCTGGTTTTCGTGCTGGTCGCCCTCAACGCCGACGAACCGGAGATGGCCGGCATGACCCTGGCCTGGCTTGGCGTATGGAGCTTCGGCGTGGCCGCCCTGACCATGCGCGCCCTGCAGGCCCTGGCCAAGGCCAAGGCGCGGCCGCGTTTTTTCAGCATCGTCGGCGCGGCCTTTACCTGCCTGTTCGCCCTGCCCTTCATCCTTGGCGAACTGGCCGCCCTGGCCTTCCTGTCCCTGGCCGTTTCCTGGCCGGCGGCCGCCTGTCTGGCCGCCGTCGCCGTGGAAGCCGCCATCTTTCGCCACTTGCTCAAGGCCCCGACCAGGGAAGGCCGGCGGGTCATGGACGCCCTGGAGGGCTTTCGGCTCTATCTCCGCGTGGGCGAGGGCGAACGCCTCAACCTGCTGACTCCCCCGGAGCGCACGCCCGAGCTTTTCGAGCGTTACCTGCCCTACGCCCTGGCCCTGGACGTGGAAAACGACTGGGCTACCCAGTTCGCCGACGTGCTGGCGCGGGCGGCGGCCGAGGGTTACCAGCCGGTCTGGTACGTCGGCCACGGCTGGAGTTCCGGGGACTTCGGCGGTTTCGCCGGTGACCTCGGCTCGGGTTTCTCCTCGGCCATCAGCTCCTCGTCCACGGCTCCGGGGTCGTCTTCCGGCTCAGGCGGCGGAGGCAGTTCGGGCGGCGGCGGCGGCGGCGGGGGCGGCGGCGGCTGGTAGC
>ALAO01000124.1 GCA_000307955.1 Solidesulfovibrio magneticus str. Maddingley MBC34
CCAAGGAAGTCGGCCAGGCCATCGCCGGCATCCAGCGCGGTACGGCCGAGACCGTTTCCATGGTGGACCAAGCCGCCTCGGCCGTGGATCAGGCCACGGCCCTGGCCTCGCGCTCGGGCGCGGCCCTGGGGGAAATCGTCTCGGTGGTCGAGGCCGCCGGCGACCAAGTCCGCACCATCGCCACGGCGGCCGAAGAGCAGTCGGCCACCGCCGAAGAGATCAACCGGGCCGTGGACGCCATCAGCCGTATCGCCTCGGAAACCGCGCAAGCCATGGGCCAGTCCGCCCAGGCCGTGGCGGAACTCGCCACCCAGGCCCACGAACTCAACGGCCTGGTGGCCGACATCAAGGGCGGCAGCGGCAGCCAGACCGCCATCGCCTCCTGACGCGCCAACGACGCTCAGCCACGTAAAACGGCCCTTTCCGGCAAAACCGGAAAGGGCCGTTCACATTTTGGGGAACTGGGCATCGGAACCGACGGCGCGAGCCTTGGCCGACAGCCCATGGCTGATGCGTCCGAGGAGCCCCGGCAATGGGCGCTGCCGGCGCGCCGGCATCTGGCCGGTCCAGGCCACGTGCCCGGCCAGACGGCTCAGGAACCGGCCGCTCCGTTCTCGGACGAAGCGGTCTCGGCACGGGCCAGCATCTCCATGACCGCCTCGTAACGGGGATGGCCCGGCTCCAGGAGGGGCCGCTCGATGGCCGCTTGGCGCAAATCCTCGAAGGCCGCCGAAGGCTCCGTACGGTGCAGGACGTAAATGATGGAGATATCGGGCTGGACCGAAGGCACGAGATTCCCGGACAGGGCGTTAAGCTTCATGAAAAACGGCCGTCGGTGCCGCACCAGCACCGACTGCAGAGGATCAGGGGTCATCATGTAGCCGATGAGCTGGTTGTCCGTGGAGGCGTAATGCACATGCAGGTAATTGTGCCAGCGGAAGACGCGGCCGTGGAAATCCACCGGCGCGTCGGGCACAGCCAGCACGCCGACGGTCTGCAGGGCGCCGTCGGCCGGCTCGCCGATGACGGTCGCGCCCAAAAGCCAGCTGTCCGAGGGGGCGGTGCGCACGACCAGATCGTAGCAGCCGCCAAGCAGCCCCAGCAGGTTGTTTAAATTGACCTCGTCGTTTTGGCGGTTGAGCAGTTCCAAATTCGCCACGCCGCGCCCGCAATCGAAAGGGCTGACGGCCCGGGAGTCGTGGCGGCTTTTGAGGATCTGGCAGGAAAAATCCGGCGAGTAGGCCCCCACGGTCGCGTCGAGAAACAACTCGGCCGGGACCCGGAAAAACGCGACGTAGCGATCCAGCCGCTCGGCCGCCATGCCGCAGCGGATGTCTTCCAGCACGGTGTTGACGCTGCGCGGCAACCGGCATTGCCGCCAGCGCCCGTCGCTGGTCAGGCGCTCGGCCTCGACCCGGGTGCTCCAGGACAGCCCCAGAAGCTTGAGCGCCATATACAGCTTGTCGCCCGTTCCCTCGAGCCGCACTGACCGTGGCCTACCCGGCGTCATTCCCTGCCTCCGTGCATTTCTGCCCAAAGAATATTTTGGTATTTATTTACTGTCAAATAAAACCAAAAAAAGGTTCTAGTAATGCCTGGACGTTTTCCCTAGTGGCTAACGTCGGACTCGGACTGTTCAGCCGCCGGCGGCATAATGCGCCGTTAGCAGTTCCCGGCCAAGCGTGGCCCGAGAATCCTCCATATCATCCCACTGCGTACCGCTGCGTCCTTCGGCCTGCCCGCACAGGCGATTCTCGTAGAGCGGTCATTATTGAGGAGCATCTCGCATGAAACGCCTTGGTCTCAATCAGGTTCTCACCATCGCCGTCCTGGTGTCGCTTTTCTGCGGCATCGCCGGCATCATCGGCTACACCGCCAAATCGACCTACGACATTTCCCTTCGCCTGGAACAGGAAGCCCTGGAACGCACCGCCAAAAACCTTGGCAATGTTCTTGAACTCTACATCGACACTGCCAAGGAACAGGCCCAAAACCTCGCAGCCCAGCCGGCCGTGGCCGAGGCCCTGGCTGGCTCGCCCCAGCTCGCTCAGGCCATGTTGCGCCAGTACGTCGTCCAGGCCGGCAACATCGCTTCCATCATGCTCCTCGACAGCACCGGCAAGCCGGTGGCCGGAGCCCTGCGCAGCAACGACGCCCTGGCTGCGAGCTTCGCCGACCGCGACTATTTCAAGGCCGTCATGGACGGCCGGGAAAGCGCTGTCTCCTCAAGCGTCATGAAGGGCAAGACCAGCAACACGCTGCTGTTCGCCGCCGCCCATGCCGTCAAGGACCAGGGCGGAAAAACCGTGGGCGTGGTGGTCGTTTGCCCGAGTTGGGACAACTTCATGAGCAAATATCTCGACCCCGTCCGCTTCGGCGACTCCGGCTACGCCTACATGCTCGACGGCCAAGGACGATTTATCGCCCATGCCAAGGACAAATCCCTGCTGCTCTCGCCGCCGCCCGACCGGGCCTTCGCCGATCGAGCCCTGGCGCTCAAAAACGGCGTCATGGAATACGATTTCAAGGGCGAGCACAAATTCATGGCCGTGGCCCAGATCGCCCAGACCGGCTGGCTGGTGTGCATGACCGCCTCGGAATCGGAGATGGCCGCCCTTGCCTCGGCCCAACGAAACGTGCTGCTGGTCATCGGCACGGCCGTGCTGGTGCTCGTGGCCGGGCTCATCATCGTGTTCAACAAGGTGGTGGTGCTCTCGCCCCTGGCCGCCATCGCCGCCTTTGCCGCCGCCGTGGC
>ALAO01000125.1 GCA_000307955.1 Solidesulfovibrio magneticus str. Maddingley MBC34
GGGGATGATCCCCCCGGACCCCTGCAATGGGAAAAGGGGTAAGGGGGCAGGGCCTCTCTGACCCCGGGCAGACGCCTCAACGCGCCGCATTTGTTTCAGTTTTTAAAAAAGCCAAACACCATCCGCCCCGGCCTGGCTCCGCCAGGACCGGGGTTTTCATTATCATGCTGTATTTACAGGATAATAATGATAACAAAAAGTTGGCATGGCAATTGAAAACCATCCCGCGTCAATCAATTCGCTCTACAGGGAGAAGGCCATGGATGCTTTGCTGAAAAAAATGATGCTCGTTCTTGCCGCCGTCTGCCTGACCCTGGCCGCCACGGCCGGCTGGGTCATGGCCCAAAACTTCTCGGCCGGAAGCTTCAACTTTGAACCCCGGTTCAGCGCCTTTGGGACCTCCAATCCCCGGGTCAACTCCATCATGACCTACGGCGGCGCCTTCAATTACTACGTCTTCGACAACTTCGCCGTGGAAGCCGAAGGCATGGGCGTCTACGTCGATCAAAACAAGCGCTTCGAGACCGCCCTGGGCTACGGCAGCAAGTCCGACCCGGCCAACGGCATCGGGACCAATTTCAACGTGCGCTGGCACTTCGTGGCCACGAGTCAGGCCACCATGTTCGCCGGCGCGGGCTTCGGCGGCCTGTGGGCCGACGCCAAGACCCCGTACAACGGTTTCGAGAACAACCTGACCGAAAACGGCGAGATCGGCGCGACCTACTCCCTGACCCAGCAGCTCAGCCTCAAGGGATCGGTCAAGTACCTCCACATCGGCCAGTTCAACAACCAGGGCATCAACGCCTTCGGTGGCACCCTGGGCCTTAACGTCAGCTTCTAGCCGAACCCGGGCGTTCGCCACGCCCGATTGACCGGGGACGCCCCCGGAGGAAGGATCCGGCCGCCCCAACAAGGGCGGCCGGTTTTCGTTTGCACGCCTCCCTTTTCATTTCGCGCCGATAGCCCTATAGTGGTCCGATAAACGGCCGAAAGGTGCGGGCATGAGCAAAATTCTCGATCAGGACGAAGTCGATGCGCTGCTTCGGGGGTTATCCGGCGGCGAGATCGAAGCGGAAAACGACATTCTGGAGGACGACTCCGGGGTCGTGGTCTTCGACCTGTCCAACCAGGACCGCATCATCCGCGGCCGCATGCCGGTTCTGGAAATCATCAACGACCGCTTCGCCCGCCTGGCCTCCAACGCCATGGCCAACGCCATGCGCAAGCGCGCCGACGTCAACCCCATTTCCATCGACATGTCCAAGTTCGGGGACTTCATGCGCTCCCTGCCCGTCCCCACCTCCATCAACATTTTCAAGCTCGATCCGCTGCGCGGCAACGCCATCCTCGTCGTCGACTCCAGGCTCGTTTTCGCCATGGTGGAGAGCTTTTTCGGCGGAGCCGGCTCCCAGCCCAAGATCGAAGGCCGCGACTTCACGCCCATCGAGCAGGCCATCATCAACCGTGTGGTGCGCATCGCGCTGGAAAACATGGAGGAATCCTGGCAGCCCGTCCACGAGGTCCACATCGAACTCGTGCGCAGCGAGGTCAATCCCCAGTTCGCCGCCATCGTGCCGCCAAGCGATGTCGTGGTCGTCGTGACCTTCGAGGTCGAACTCGAAAACGCCATCGGCTCGCTCATCGTCTGCCTGCCCTACGCCACCATCGAGCCCATCCGCTCCAAGCTCTATGCCTCGTTCCAGACCGAACGCCTGGAAGTGGACCATGCCTGGATCGCCCGGTTCAAGGAACGGCTCATGGAAACGCCCGTGGAACTGCTGGTGCGCTTTGGCCGCTCCCAGATCACCGGCCGCCAGCTGTTGTCGCTCAAGCCCGGGGACATCCTCATGCTCGAAAACGACGTGGACGAACTGCTGGAAGCCGAGATCCAGGGCGTGCGCAAGTTCCAGGGCATCCCGGGCCTGGTCAAGTCCAACAAGGCCTTCCAGATCGTCAAGGAAGAAGAGATTCGCCTCGAATAGCCCGGTTTCGCTTTTTTGAGCATCGACAACCACTTCCAATAGTTCGTTTTTTCACAAACCTTGCAAATACGTCATGGTCACACCCTTGCGACCGTGATAGTTTCCCGTCTCGTGGAACCGCAAACCCTGGCCCTGTCCATCCTGCCCCAGCCCGACGACGCCACCTGCGGGCCGACCTGCCTGCACGCCGTCTACGGCTACTACGGCGACCAGCTTCCCCTGGAAGACGTCATCGCCCACACGCCCACCCTGCCCGGCGGTGGGACGCTTGGGGCCTATCTCGGCTGCCATGCCCTGCGCCGGGGCTATAAGGCCAAGCTCTACACCTTCGATCTTTCGGTCTTTGACGTCACCTGGTTCGCCCCGGGCGTCGATCTGGCCGCCAAGCTGACCGAACAGCTGGCCGTCAAGACCGGCCGCCGCCTGCATCAGGCCTCGGCCGCCTATCTGGAATTCCTGCGCCTAGGCGGCCAAATCCGTTTCGAGGATCTGACCGCTCCGCTTATCCGCGACATCCTCAAACGCGGCCGGCCCATCCTGGCCGGCTTGTCGGCCACCTATCTCTACCGCACCCCGCGTGAGCGCGACGTGGCCGGCAAGACCGTGTTCGATGATCTGCGCGGCAAGCCCTCGGGACATTTCGTGGTCATAAACGGCTACGATTCCTCGGCCCGCGTCACCCATATCGCCGATCCCTTGCTGCCCAATCCCATCAGCCGCAGCCAGTACTACGAGGTGACGCTCAATCATCTGGTCTGCGCTGTCATGCTTGGCGTCATCACCGACGACGCCAACCTGCTCGTGCTTTCGCCCCGAAAGAAAAGCCGGTCCGAGGATCGGCAAAGGAGTCTCTAGTGTCTGTTTTGGTGGTCATGGAAAACCCCGAGGACTGTTCCCTGGTGTTTTCCGGCGTCGAACCCGTCGCCGCCCGCAGCTATCTGGCCGACGAGGCCTTCACCGCCCTGCGCGGGGTCAAGATCATCAACCTCTGCCGCTCCTTCCGCTACCAGTCCATGGGCTATTACGTGTCGCTTTTGGCCGAGGCCCGGGGCCACAAGCCCATCCCGTCCATCACGGCCATCCAGGACATGAAGTCCGTGGGCATCATCCGCCTGGCCTCGGAAGAACTCTCCGAACTCCTGGAACGCGCCCTGGCCGACAGGCCGCAGGAAAAAATCAGCTTCTCGGCCTATTTCGGCAAAACGCCGGAAAAGGGCTTGGAGCAGCTCGCCTCGCGGCTGTTCAAGCTCTTTCCCACGCCGTTTTTGCGGGCCGACTGCAACTGGCAAAACGGCTGGCAGCTGCAAAACGTCTCGCCCCTGTCCCTGCGCGACATCCCCGAGGAAGAGCGTGACTTTGCCGAGGCTGTGTCCACCGACTACTTCACCGGCAAAAAGCTCACCATCCCCAAACGCCAAGTGAGCCGCTACGATCTGGCCATCCTCCATGATCCCGAGGAGGAGCGCCCGCCCTCCGACGCCCGGGCCATCAAGCGCTTCGTCAAGGCCGCCGAGAACCTCGGCCTAGGCGTCGAGATCATCACCCGCGAGGATTCCAATCGCCTGTCGGAGTTCGACGCGCTTTTTATCCGCGAAACCACGAATGTGGACCACCACACCTACCGCATGGCCCGCAAGGCGGCGGCCGAGGGCCTGGTGGTCATCGACGATCCGGAATCCATCCTGCGCTGTTCCAACAAGGTCTACCTGGCCGAGGTGCTTTCGCGCCTGAAAATTCCGGCCCCGCGCACGATCATCGCCCATTGCAAGAATATCGATCACATCCTGGAGGAGCTGCCCCTGCCCTGCGTGCTCAAGCAGCCCGACAGCGCCTTTTCCCAGGGCGTGGTGTTGGTGCGCGAATCCGACGCGCTGATGCAGGAGGCCAGGCGGCTTCTCTCCAAGTCCGACCTGGTCATCGCCCAGGAGTATCTGCCCTCGGAATACGACTGGCGCATTGGGGTGCTGGACAAGCGGCCGCTATTTGCCTGCAAATACTACATGGCCTCGGGCCATTGGCAGATCCTGCGCAAGGGCAAGTCCGGCAAGGACGTTTACGGGCGGGTGGAGACCCTGCCCGTGGCCAAGGCCCCCAAGAAGGTGGTCAACGCGGCGCTCAAGGCGGCGGCGGCCATCGGCGACGGGCTTTACGGCGTGGATCTCAAGCAGGTGGGCGACAAGGTCTACGTCATCGAGGTCAACGACAATCCCAACATCGACGCCGGATTCGAGGACGAGGTGTTGCAGGACGAACTCTATCTGCGCGTGGTGGAAGTCTTTCTCAAACGCATCGAACGCCGCAAAACCGGGAGCCTCAACGTATGAGCAAGGCCAGGCATCTCTTTTCCGCTTTTGGCGTCGAAATCGAATACATGATCGTGGACCGCGAAACCTTGGCGGTCCGGCCCATCGCCGACAAGCTGCTGGCCGCCGCCGCCGGCGTCCCGGACGCCAGCGACGTCGAATTGGGGCCGGTCACCTGGTCCAACGAACTGGTGGCCCATGTGCTGGAGATGAAGGTCACCAAGCCCGCCAAGACCTTGAAAGGGCTGGCCGCCGCCTTTGCCGGGAGCGTCGCCAAGGCCGAGGAACTGCTGGCCCCCCACGGCGCGCGCCTGCTCCCCACCGGGGCCCATCCCCTCATGGACCCCTTCACGGAAACCGTGCTGTGGCCCCACGAGAGCAGCGACATCTACAAGGCTTTCGACACGATCTTCAATTGCAAGGGGCATGGCTGGGCCAATCTGCAAAGCATGCACATCAACCTGCCCTTTGCCGGCGACGACGAGTTCGGCCGGCTCCACGCCGCCATCCGCGTGCTCATGCCCATCATGCCGGCCCTGGCCGCCTCCACGCCCATCCTCGACGGCAAGGCCACGCCCTGGCTCGACGCCAGGATGCACCACTACGCCCACAACGCCGACCGGGTGCCGGCGGTCATGGGCGCGGTGATCCCGGAAGCCGTTTTCTCCATCGACGAATACCACGCGCGCATCCTGGAGCCGCTGTACCGCGACATCGCGCCCCTTGACCCCAAGGGCGTGCTTCGCGGCGATTTCCTCAATGCCCGGGGGGCCATCCCGCGTTTCGAACGCTCCACCATCGAGATTCGGGTGCTGGACACCCAGGAATGCCCGGCCGCCGACTTCGCCCTGGCCGACGTCGTGGTCTCGGCCCTCAAGGGGCTGGTGGAGGAACGCTGGTCCACTTACGAGGAACAGAAAGCCTGGGCCACGAGCGAGCTGGCCACGATCTTTAACGCCACCATCGAAAACGCCGGCCGGGCCAAGGTGCCCGACGAATACGCGCGCCTTTTCGGCGTCTACGCCCCGTCCTGGATTCCGGCCCGCGTCATCTGGCGGCGGCTGGCCATGAGTTCGTTGCCGACCATGGACTTCGATCCGGACTGGGAAAAAGCCCTGGCCGTGCTGGTCGACCAGTCGAGCCTGGCCCGGCGCATCCTGGCCGCCGTGGACGGCGACTACCGCCCGACGACCATCCGGCGCGTCTACGGCCAGCTGGCCGACTGCCTGGAGCGAAACGAGCCCTTCAATGTCGGCATCCTGGGCGCTCCTTATTACCTGTGAGCACGGCGGGGCCGACATCCCCGCCGCCTATGCCCCGCTTTTTGGCGACTGGCGCGACGCCCTGGCCAGCCACCGGGGGCACGATTTCGGCGCGCTTGAAACGGCCCGGAGCCTGGCCCGGGCCGCTCACGCGCCGCTCCTCTTTTCGACGACCAGCCGGATGCTCGTGGACCTCAACCGTTCCCTTGGGCATCCCGGACTTTTTTCCGAGGCGACCAAGGGGCTGCCGCGCCGGGACAAGGACGCGATCCTGGCAACGTACTACCACCCCCACCGCGACGCTGTGGCCGCCGTGGTCGCCGAAGGGATCGCGGCCGGACGCACGGTGCTGCACATCGCCAGCCACAGCTTCACCCCGCGCCTTCGCGGCGTCACCCGCCACTGCGACGTGGGTTTTCTCTACGACCCCAGGCGCGGGGCCGAAAAAGACTTTTGCCGCGCATGGCTGCGCGAGCTGGCCTGTCTGGATGGCGATCTGATCCTGCGGCGCAACTATCCGTACAAAGGCGTGTCCGACGGGCTGGTCACGGCTTTGCGGCGTCGTTTCGGGCAGCGCTATCTGGGCGTGGAGTTGGAAGTGAACCAGCGCTTTGCCCTGGGCGGCGGGGAGGCTCTGGACAGCATGGGCGAACTGCTGGCCGATGCGCTGCAGCGGACGCTTGGACGCGCGGCGTCCTGCAGCTGACGGCGCACCGGACAAAAGGGTTGGAGACGGCCCGCAGCGGTGGAGAGATTGCCGCCCAGTCCAATGCCGACAGGCCCATCCGCCACCGCGCCCTCAGTCCCGCGCCGCCACTGCCCGGCAAAGCGCACGAGACCGATCTCCCACGCCCTCCCGCTCCAGGCGTCTTCCTTGCCTCTGAAGCCTTTTTCATGGCACTAAAGGCTTCCACCAGCCAACCAATGCGCCCAGGGAGCCTTAATCGCCCATGCCTGCCCCTTTTTCCGTGCCCGACATCCTGGGCTCCCTTGAGCGGCCGGTGCTGGCCGTGGACGCCGACGGCCGGGTGGCCAACGCCAACCCCGCCGCCCTTTCCATGTTCGGACTCGAGGTGGCCACGCCCGGCGCGGCCCTGCCCCTGGTCCGGCCCGACCTGTGGCAGCCCATGGCCAAGTGCCTGGCCACGGGCGACGTGGTCTACGACCGCCTGAGCGTCGGCCCCAAGACCGTGGTCGCCACCACCTTTCCCATCCGCCGCGACGGCCGGGTGGTCGGGGCCACCTGCATCTGCCGCCCCTGCGCCGGCGAGGCCCATCCGGCCATGGAAGGCCGCTTGCGGGCCATCCTCGATTCCGTGTCCGACGGCATCTGGATCTGCGACGGCAGCGGCGTCATCCTCTCCATCAACGCCGCTTCCGAGCGGCTCAATTCCGTCAACGCCGAGGACTACGTCGGAAAAAACGTGTCCTGCATCGTGGCCGAGCGGATGGTCGACCGTTCAGCCACCCTGGACGTGCTTGAGACCAAACGCCAGGCGAGCCTGATCCAGCACATCACCAAGACCGGCAAGCAGCTCCTCGTCACGGCCACGCCGGTCCTGGGCGACCGGGGCGAGGTGGCCCTGGTGGTGGTCAACGAGCGCGATGTGACGGAATTGCAAAATCTGCGGCAGGGCCTGCAAAACGCCCGCAAGGTGGAAGAACGCTACCGTAGCGAATTGGCCGAGTTGTCGCTGTTCGAGCTGTCCCAAAAAGACATCGTGGCCCAAAGCGGGCAAATGCAGCGCACCTTGCGCACGCTTTTAAAACTCGCCCAGATGGACGCCTCGCGCGTGCTGCTCCTTGGCGAATCCGGCACCGGCAAGGGCCTGCTCGCCAAGTTCCTGCACCAGGTCAGCCCCCGTTCGCCCAAGCCGTTTATTCAAATCAACTGCCCGGCCGTGCCGGAGAACCTGTTCGAGGCCGAACTGTTCGGCTATGAAAAAGGAGCCTTCACCGGCGCGCGCGAGGCCGGCAAGGCGGGTTTGATCGAACTGGCCGCCGGGGGCACGCTTTTTCTGGACGAAGTGGGCGATATCCCCCTGGGCATCCAGGCCAAGCTGCTCAAATACCTCGACGACCACGAACTGCGCCGTCTGGGCGGGGCCGAGGCCCGCACCGTGGAATGCCGGGTGGTGGCGGCCACCAACTGCGACCTGGAAGGCCTGGTCGAACGCCGCCAGTTCCGCACCGACCTCTATTACCGCCTCAACACCTTCGTGGTGCGCATCGCCCCCCTGCGCGAGCGCCGCGAGGACATCTTCGGCCTGGCCGAATTCTACCTGGCCCAGCAAAACGCCCGCCACGGCAAGGCCAAGCGCCTTTCGGCCCGGGCCATGCGCCAGCTTGAGGCCTACGCCTTTCCCGGCAATGTCCGGGAACTGGTCAGCATCATCCAGAAAGCCTTTGTCATGAGCGACGACGACGACCTCACCGACGCCCTCGTCGAGGCCCTGGCCGGCGACGCGCCGCCGGCGGTGGACACGCCGTCCGGTCCCCGGCCCCTGGCCGATTCCACCGAGCAAACGGCCATCCGACGCCTGCGCGAGGCCATGGCCGCCTGCCGCACCACCCGAGAGATGGCCGCCCATCTTGGGGTGAGCCAGGCCACGGTGGTGCGCAAGCTCAAGCGCTACGGCCTTTCCCGCTCCTGATTCACTTCTGCATCAGCCGCTTTCGGCCAGGACCGGGAAGAACGTTTTTTCGTTTTATCCGGTTTGGCGGCCTATTGCCTATCATTTCGTATTTTCACGTGATTGAAGCTTTGTGACGGATATGGCCTTGGAACACGCTTGGCGTTTCCGGCCGTGTCCGTGGCAGAAAACCCTGATTCAGCTTGATTCAGTTTGCTTTGTCACAGCATCAGTCCGTATTTATTATATTTTTACAATTTTGCTGATTCATAATAGAATCACCATCTGATGGCTAAATTCGTCATACCACTGACAATATACCAATATAATTGGATATTCAAACTCGGTCCAGTTCTTGCTGAAATAACCTGCCACCGGTTATGTGCATTTTGGTATAAGGCACTCACGCCACCACCTGAAACATCCGAGGATGATCCGTGAACACCACCGACAAGGCGCAAGAACTGCAAGCATTGCGTGATCGCTATGTCCCCAAGGGGCATCCCAACGCCACGCCCTTTTTCGTCGAATCCGCCAAGGGCGCCCTGCTTCGCGACGTCACCGGACGCGAGTTCATTGATTTCGTCGGCGGCATCGGCGTTTTGAACGTCGGCCACTGCCACCCCAAGGTCGTCGCCGCCGTCAAGGATCAGGCCGGACGCTACCTCCACACCTGCTCCATGGTCACCATGTACGAGCCCTATGTCCAGCTCGCCGCCCGCCTGTCCGAAGCCGCCCCGGGCGACTTCCAGAAAAAGGCGATGTTCGTCAACAGCGGCTCCGAAGCCGTGGAAAACGCCGTGAAGATCGCCCGCTGCCACACCGGCCGGGCCGGCGTCGTGTCCATGAAAAACGCCTTCCACGGCCGCACCTTGCTGGCCATGTCCCTGACCAGCAAGGTCAAGCCCTACAAATTCGGCTTTGGCCCCATGGCCGCCGAGGTCTACCAGTATCCCAATTACGCCTACTGCTACCGCTGCCCCCTGGGCCTGACCTATCCCAAGTGCGGCGTGGCCTGCGCCGACAAGCTGCGCGAGTTCTTCATCGCCACCGCCGCCGCCGAGAACATCGCCTGCATCATCGCCGAGCCGGTCCAGGGCGAAGGCGGCTTCGTGGTTCCGCCCAAGGAATTCTTCGAGAAGCTGCGGGCCATCTGCGACGAATACGGCATCGTGTTTATCGCCGACGAAATCCAGTCCGGCTTTGGCCGCACCTCCAAGCTTTTTGCCATGGAGCACTTCGGCGTGGCCCCGGACCTCATGACCGTGGCCAAGTCCATGGGCGGCGGCCTGCCCCTGGCCGGCGTGGTCGGCAAGGCCGAGATCATGGATTCCGTGCCCCCGGGCGGCATCGGCGGCACCTACGGCGGCAACCCGCTGGCCTGCCGCGCCGGCCTGGCCGTCATGGACATCTTCGAGCAGGACAACCTGCTGGCCAAGGCCGAGCGCCTGGGCGGCGTGGTCAAGCGCCGCTTCGCTTCCTTCAAGAAACAATACCAGCTCATCGGCGACGAGCGCGGCCTTGGCGCCATGCGCGCCCTGGAGTTCGTTTCCGACCGCGCCACCAAGGCCCCCTGCCCCGAGGCGGCCAAGGGCGTGGCCAAATTCTGCCAGGACAACGGCCTGCTCGTGCTGTCCTGCGGCAACTTCGGCAACTGCATCCGGGTGCTCATGCCCCTGGTCATCACCCGCGACCAGCTCGACCGCGGCCTGGACATCATGGAAGAAGGCATCCGCGAGGTCTCCAAGAGCCTCGGCAAATAACGGCAACAAGGCCCGACCCAGCCAACCGACAACGTAAAGAGGTGCAGGCATGAAAAACGGTTCCATCACGACGATTCTGGCCGGCTGCATGGGCATGGCCCTGTCCGCCGCCCTGTTCGCCGCTCCGGCCCTGGCCGCCGACAAGACCGTCAAGATCGGCAACGTCGAGCCCCTGTCCGGCCCGTCGGCTTCGGTCGGCGTCCAGGGCAAGCAGGCCCGGGAGATGGCCATCGAGGAAATCAACGCCGCCGGCGGCATCAAGTCCCTGGGCGGCGCCAAGCTGGAGCTGGTCTACGCCGACAGCAAATCCGACCCCACCGTCGGCGTCACCGAGACCGAGCGCCTCATCAACACCGAAAAAGTCAATCTCCTCACCGGCTGCTGGAACTCCGCCGTCACCTACCCGGCCACCCAGGTGGCCGAGCGCTACGGCATCCCCTTCGTGGTGCCCGTGGCCGTGCGCGACACCATCACCGAGCGTGGCTTCAAAAACGTCTTCCGCATCGCCGCCAAGGACTCCTGGTGGGTGCGCGACCAGTTTCGCTTCCTGAAAGACATGCAGGATGAAACCGGCGTGAAGCTGCAACGAATCGCCTTTGTCTTTGAAAACGGCGACTGGGGCACCGGCTTCGCCGAGAAGTGGCGCGAGCTGGCCAAGAAGGACGGCTACGAGATCGTCCTGGACGAGCCCTATCCCAGCACCGCCACCGACCTCACCCCGGTCGTGACCAAGCTCAAGGCCGCCAAGCCCGACGTCGTCATGCTCGTGTCCAACGCCGCCGACGCCATCCTTTTGACCAACACCATGGCCGAAATGCAGGTCAAGCCCAAGGTCGTCCTGGCCAGCGGCGGCGGCCACGCCGATCCCAAGTTCCTGGAGAACACCGACACCAACGCCCTGGGTATCTTTGACGAAGTCGAGTGGAACACCGACGTCAACAAGCCCGCCGCCAAGCCGGCCAACGAGAAGTTCAAGAAGAAGTACGGCTACGACCTGACCGGCGAGTCCGTCGACGCCTACGTCGCCATGTACGTCATCGCCGACGCCCTGGAACGCGCCGCCTCCACCGATCCGGCCAAGATCCGCGAGGCCCTGGCCGCCACCAACCTGACCACCGGACCGGGCATGATCGTCTCCTACGACGGCGTCCAGTTCGACGAGACCGGCCAGAACAAGAACGCCGGCATCGTCATCGTCCAGGTGGCCAACGTCGACGGCAAGCCCGAGCGCGTCACCGTGTGGCCCAAGACCGCCCGCCGCGCCGGTTACGTCCCGGCCTTCCCGGCCAACAAGTAGTCCGAGCAATCGCGCCAACGCCCCGGACCGGCTCCCCGGTCCGGGGCAAACGTCCGGAGAGGCTTCATGACCGCGGTGATTCAGGCGGCGCTCAACGGCGCCATGATGGGAGCCATGTACGGGCTGACCGCCCTCGGATTGACCCTGATCTTCGGGGTCATGAAGGTGGTCAACTTCGCCCACGGCTCGCTGCTCATGGTCGGCATGTTCAGCGCGTATTGGCTGATTCGGCTCACGGGCATCCACCCGTATCTGGCCCTTGTCATTGTTCCCCCCGTTCTGTTCGTCTTTGGCTACTATCTGCAGAACGTGGTGATTAAACCCGTGTTCAAAGCCGAAGGCCAGGTGCGCGAGCCGTTGACGGTCATCATCGTCACCACCGGCGTCTGGTACGTGCTCGACAACCTGGCGCTGATGCTGTTTGGCGCCGAGTACCGCACCGTGCGCACGGCCATTTCCAACAAATCCTTCGCGCTGGGCGAGTTCATCATCTCCATCCCCAAATTTTCCGGTTTTGTCGTGGCCATCGCCACCGCCATCGGCCTGGCGCTTTTCATGCGCAAGACCAAGACCGGCAAGGCGCTTCGGGCCACCAGCCTCGACCGCGAGGCGGCCAACCTCATGGGCATCGACCAGTACCGCATCTACAACATCGCCTTCGGCCTCGGCACGGCCATCGCCGGCATCGCGGGCTGCGTGCTCATCCCCTTTTACTACGTCTACCCATCGGTTGGCGTGGTCTTCGACATCCGGGCCTTCATCATCGTCGTCCTCGGCGGCCTGGGCAGCATCCCCGGCGCGCTCCTGGGCGGCCTGGTCATTGGCCTGATCGAATCCGTTTTCTCGCAGTTCATGGCCTCGACCTGGACCGAGGCCATCATCTACGCCATTTTCCTTATCATTCTCTTTGTCAAACCATCCGGCTTCTTCGGCCACAAACAGGATTGGTAGGAGGCGCGCCGTGAGCCGAAAACAACTCGACCGGATATTGCTGGCGGTAGTCGCCCTGGCGGCCTTTGGGTTGCCCCTGGTGGTGACCTCGCCCACCTATCTGCAAATTCTCATCCTGCTCTTTTTCTACGCCTACCTGACCACGGCCTGGAACCTCGTCGGCGGTTTCGCCGGCGTGTTGCCCCTGGGCCATTCCGTCTTTGTCGGCATCGGGGCCTACACCTCCTCGATCCTGACGCTGCAGTACGGCGTGTCGCCCTGGATCGGCATGCTCGTCGGCGGGGCCATCGCCGCCGTCATCGGCGTCATCATCGGCCTGCCCACCTTCCGCATGCGCGGGGCCTACTTCTGCCTGTGCACCATCGCCTTCGCCGAAGGCATCCGGGTCATGGTGGAAAACATCGACACCCTGGGACCGCTCAAGATCAACGGCCCCCGGGGCCTGCTCGTGCCGCTGCTCAAGGACCCCACGTTCTGGGACTACCAGTTCATGTCCAAGCTGCCGTACTATTACATCATCCTGGTGCTTCTGATCCTTGTGCTGGCCTTTACCTGGTTCATCTCCCGCTCCAAGGTCGGCTACTATCTGGCCGCCGGCGGCGAGGAACCCGAGGCCGCCGCCGCGCTGGGCATCAACGTGGCCAACTACAAGCTCTTTGCCATGGCGCTCTCCTGCTTCCTCACGGCCCTGGCCGGCACGTTTTACGCCCAGCTCATGCTCTACTTCTATCCCAAGGGCCTCATGGGCCTGGATCTCTCCTTCGAGATCGCGTTTATCGCGCTCATCGGCGGCCGGGGCACCATCGCCGGCCCGGTCATCGGCGCGCTGCTGCTGCGTCCGCTCAACGAGTTCACCCGCATCTACTTAAGCGACATGCTGCCCGGGCTGCATCTGGTCATCTTCGGGCTCATCCTCATCCTGGTCATGATCTACCTGCCCAAGGGCCTCACCGCGCCGCTGTCCGCCCTGTATGACCGGCTGGCCCGCAAAATCACCGTCCAGGGAGAAGCGAAATGAGCAACATCCTGGAAGTCACCAACCTCACCAAGCACTTCGGCGGCTTGACCGCCGTCAGCTCCCTGGACCTGCACATCAAAACCGGCGAAATCCTGGCGCTCATCGGTCCCAACGGGGCCGGCAAGTCCACGGTATTCAACCTCGTGGCCGGCGTGTTCGCCCCCTCCGAGGGCGTGATCAAGTTTGCCGGCCAGACCATCCACGGCCAAAAGCCCTGGGACCTTGCCCGGTTGGGCCTGGCCCGCACCTTCCAGATCGTCAAGCCCTTTGCCAGCAAGACCGTGCTCTACAACGTCATGGTGGGCGCTTTTTTGCGCACCAACTCCACCCACAAGGCCCGGGAAATCGCCGAGGACGTGCTGGCGACCCTCCAGCTCGACCACACCAAGGATATGCTGGCCGGCAACCTGACCATCGCCGACCGCAAGCGCCTGGAGATCGCCAAGGCCCTGGCCACCAATCCCAAGCTGCTGCTCCTCGACGAGGTCATGGCCGGACTGCGGCCCACCGAAGTCGACGACATGATCGGCATTATCCGGGGGCTGCGCGACCGGGGCGTGACCGTCTTCGTCATCGAGCACATCATGCGCGCCGTCATGGCCCTGTCCGACCGGGTGGTGGTCATCCAGTTCGGCCAAAAGATCGCCGAAGGCTCGCCCGAGGCCGTCACTAAGGATGAAAACGTCATCAAGGCCTATCTGGGAGGCGAGTATGACGCTGCTTAGCGTGGAGAACATCAACGTCGCCTACGGCGACGTGCAGATCATCAACGACCTCTCGCTGACGGTCAACGAAGGCGAGGTGGTGAGCATCATCGGCGGCAACGGCGCGGGCAAGTCCACGCTCCTCAAGGCGCTTTCCGGCCTCGTGCCGCCGTCTTCCGGGACCATCCGGTTCCGGGGCGAAGCCATCCAGGCCCTGCCCCCCGAAGCCATCGTCGCACGCGGCGTCATCCACGTGCCCGAGGGCCGCCGGCTCTTCTCGCTTATGACCGTGGCCGAGAACCTCGACATCGGGGCCTACAATTCCCGGGCCTACAAGGACCGCGACAAGACCCTCCGCCAGGTCTACGAACTGCTGCCGCGTCTGCTCGAGCGCCAGGAACAGCTGGCCATGACGCTCTCCGGCGGCGAACAGCAGATGGTGGCCATCGGCCGGGGCCTCATGGCCCTGCCGGGTCTACTCATGCTCGACGAACCGTCGCTGGGTCTGGCTCCCATCTTGGTCAAGTCGATCTTCGAGACCCTGCGCAAGATCGCCGACGCCGGCACCACGGTGCTTTTGGTCGAACAGGACGTCAACCATTCGCTACGGCTGTCCGACCGGGGCTACGTCCTGGAGCACGGCCGGGTGGCCATGTCCGGCTCGGCCAAGGAACTGCTGGAAAACCCCCACGTCAAATCGGCCTATCTCGGCATTTAAAAGGAAAAGCCATGCACGGCTTTCACGGACGCATCCTCACCGTTGACCTGACCCGGCGCGCGTTTGCCATCGAAGCGGCCGACCCGGCCCACCTCGACGCCTATCTCGGCGGCAAGGGCCTGGCCACCCGGCTGCTCCTCGATCGCAATCCGGCCGGCGTCGATCCCCTGGCCCCGGAGAACAACCTCATCTTCGCCGCCGGCCCCTTGTGCGGCGGCGTGGCCTGGGGGGCCAGCCGCTACGGCGTCTTCACCAAGTCCCCCCAGACCGGGTTCTACACCGAATCCTATTCCGGCGGCCGCACGCCCCAGGCCGTGGACGCCGCCGGCTTCGACGCCGTGGTCCTCGCCGGGGCGGCGGACAGGCTCACGGCCCTGACCATCCACCCCGACGGCTGCACGTTCCACGATGCGGCCGATCTGGCTGGCCTGGACGCCTACTCCACCGAGGACGCGGCCCGGCAGCGCTTCGTGCTGCCGCGCGACGACGCCAAACGCGTGGGCGCGGTGGTCATCGGCCCGGCCGGCGAAAACCTGTGCCGCCTGGCCATGATCGCCAACGAACGCTGGCGCTGCGCCGGCCGCACGGGCGTCGGCGCGGTCATGGGCTCCAAACGGGTCAAGGCCATCGTGTTCCAGGGCGACCGCAAGCGCGAGGCGGCCGATCCTGCCGGCCTGGCCGCCCATGCCGCCGCCTTTGCCAAGCGCGGCGTGGAGACCAAGGGCGTGCAGGTCTACAAGGCCATGGGCACGACCATGATGGTTGGGGTCATGAACGCGGCCGGAGCCTTTCCGGCCAAGTACTGGACCCAGGGCAACTGCGAGCATTGGGAGAAGATCTCGGGCGAGACCTTCCACAAGGAGCATGAGGTCAAGGCCCATGCCTGCGCCAAGTGCTTCATGTCCTGCGGCCGCATGGCCAAGCTCGCCTCGGGCCGCCACAAGGGCCTGACCCTGGAAGGGCCGGAATACGAAACCATCTACGCCTTCGGCGGGCTGTGCATGATCGAGGACATGGCCGAGATCGTATATTTAAACGATCTCTGCGACCGCCTGGGCATCGACACCATCTCCGCCGGCAACCTCTGCGCCTTCACCGTCGAGGCCGTCCAACGCGGCCGGGTGGACTACCCCATCGCCTACAACGATCCCGACGGCGCGGCTAGGCTCATCAAGGACATCGCCTCGGGCACGGGCATCGGGGCGATCCTGGGCCAGGGCATCAAGGTCGCGGCCCGGGCCTGGGGACTGGAAGACCTGGCCGTCCACGTCAAGGGGCTGGAGCCGGCCGGCTACGACCCCCGGGCGCTGCGCGGCATGGGGCTGGCCTACGCCACCTCGGACCGGGGGGCCTGCCATTTGCGCACCACCTTCTACAAGCCCGAGCTGGCCGGCATGATTCCTCCCGACGCAGTGGAGAACAAGGCGGCCATGCTCATCGAATTCGAGGACCGGCTCACCATCTTCGATACGCTGATTCTGTGCCGGTTCTTCCGCGACCTCTACACCTGGGACGAACTGACCCAGGTCATCGGCCTGGCCACCGGCCTCGACGCCAGCGAAGCGGCGCTTAGGCGCCGGGCTGCGGCCATCGCCGACATGACCCGGGAGTTCAACCTGCGCGAAGGCCTGACCCCGGCCGACGACCGCCTCCCGGACCGCCTCCACCGCGAACCCCTGCCAAGCGGCAAGGCGCTGCCCCGTGAGGCCTTCGACGCCATGCTGGCCGACTATTACCGGTTGCGCAATTGGTCGCCCCAGGGCGTGCCGACCGGCGCCGCCGTCCTCTAACCCCAAAGCATCCCAAAGGAGCGGCACATGCTTGTCGGCGATTGGATGTCCACCGACGTGGCCACGGCAACCGAGGACGTCTCGATGATCAAGGCCGGCCGGATCATGCGCGAACGCAAGATCCGTCGTCTGCCCGTGGTGGACAAAGACGGGAAGCTTGTCGGCATCGTGTCCGAGCGCGACCTCAAGGCGGCCTCGCCGTCCTCGGCCACCTCGCTCGACATGTACGAGATGACCTACCTGCTCTCGGAGCTCAAGGTCAAAGCCATCATGACCAAGGACCCGGTGCGCATCCGCCGCACCGACACCGTGGAGCGGGCGGCGCTGATCATGCGCGACCGCAAGTTCGGCAGCCTGCCGGTGGTCGACGAGGCGGACAAGGTGGTCGGCATCATCACCGACACCGACATCTTTCGCCTCTTCGTCTCCATCACCGGCATCGACCAGGGCGGCATCCAGATCGGGCTGCGCCTGGGCGTGGCCGAAGGGAGCCTCAAGCCGGTGCTCGACGAACTGCGCCGTTTCGAGGCCCGCATCGTGAGCATCTTGTCGTCCTACGACCGGGGAGGCCCGGGCCAGCGTGACGTGTCCATCCGCATCCAGGGCTTGCCCGAGACCCGGGAGCGGGAACTGCGCGCCGAACTCGAAAAGACTGGCCATGTGCTCTACTGGACCCGCGATTAGCGAATAGTTCCTGTCCTCGCCTCGCCCCGGACGGCCCCATCCCCGCATCCTCCAAGGCCGTCCGGGGCTCTTTTTTCCTGTATTCGTCCCTGTCGCCACCTCTTGACGTCGGGCGTCCGCTTCTGGTTTTCTCATTTGAACATGCCTTCCCCAACCGTGTTGTCCCGCAAGCCCGTGGTCAAACTCAACAGCGCCCGGCAAAAGACCTGGGAAGCGTTGTTTTGTGTTCCCGCCCGGCCAGACATCCTTTGGGATGACGTGACCGCGCTGATCCGGGCTCTGGGCGGCCGGGAAATCCATCATCACCAAAAAACCGCCGGCTCGCGGGTGCGGTTTGTCCTTGGCGGGATCAAGGGCTTCTTTCATCGCCCTCACCCGGAAAACGTGCTGGACAAGGGCTGCGCCGCCGACGTGCGCGAATACCTCGTCCGGGCCGGCGCGACGGCCTGATGCCTTTGCTGTTTCCCAGGCGGAACAGCAGACATACAACTTTCCGGGATAGGTTACCTTCGTCAAACATGGCTGCCACTATGTTTGCATCAGTATGAGGCTTTCATGGACAATGCCGCCTGCTACGCCGTCTACAAAGGCTATTGCCTCATCTGCTCCGAGGAGGAGGACGGCACGTTCCACGGCCGCATCGACGACATCCGCGACATCGTCACCTTCCACGCCGCCACCCCCGAAGCCCTCCAGCGCGCCTTCGAGGAAGCCGTGGACGACTATCTGACCGTCTGCCAGGAGACCTGCCTGCCACCCGATACGCCGGCCTGACCCAGGATCATGGCGTTTGCCTGCCTGTCGCCGCAGCCGGCATGAATGGCGCCCTGACTCGGCCGCCGATCTTTCGCACTTCTGGCGCACAGCTTGGACAGAGCTCCGTCGCCGCGGCACTCCCATTGCCGCCGTCGAGTATGATCTGACCGAACCGGACGGTTGCAGCTCTTTCCATCCACTTTTATCATTTGACATCAATTATCAATTTCACTATCAGCATTCCATCCCGGGGCGTTGCCGGACGGCGGCCATGCCCGGCGCGTCAGGCGGCCTGGAAGTCCGCGCCAAGCCGTTTTTCGCGCTCCTGCTCCGATGACGGCTTCGCCCTGGGACTTTTCCGGGGAAGCGTCGTTTACGACCCGCGCCGGGCCTTCGAGGCGGCTTTCGCCATGGCCGGAGCCAGTCAGCCCATGGATGTACGCGGGGAGATGACGCTGACCGCCAGCCTCAAGCGGGATCTGGCCCCGTCGCTCATGGCCGACCGGCTGCGGGGCCTGGCCCAGTAACACCAGGCAGTTTCAAACGCCAAGAGGCCGCCCGGGCACATATCCCGGGCGGCCTCTTGGCGTTTAACTCGTGTCGCGTCCACGAAAAGCGCCTCTGGCGTTTCGTAGGCAACGGACTCAAACCATATAATTATCTCATTAAAAATACTCTCGAGGAGAATGCAAGATTCACTGCCAGCCGCCGCCCAAACCGATGGCGGGGCGTCAACGAGATTCCATAACTGCGGCTTCCAAAGGACGCAGCCCTTTGGAAGCCGCAGCATAGGTGGTTCCCCTTCACCGCCTGTCGTGACAGAATAAAATGTCGGTCCAGGCTCTTACCCCCCCTTTTCCCGTTGCAGGGGTCCGGGGGGATCATCCCCCCGGTGGGTCCAGGGCAAAGCCCTGGCCGCCGGA
>ALAO01000126.1 GCA_000307955.1 Solidesulfovibrio magneticus str. Maddingley MBC34
ACGCCGGTCGCGGCTTCGCCGTCGTCGCCGACGAGGTGCGAAAACTTGCCGAAAAGACCATGACCGCCACCAAGGAAGTGGAAAAATCCATCCGCGAAATCCAGGACGGCTCCCAGCATGCCGTGGCCTCCATGCAGGAGACCGAAGCCCGGGTGGCGGCCAGCACCGAGGCCACCCACAAGGCCGGCGAATCCCTGGAACGCATCATGGCCCGCATCCGCGAGGTCAACAGCCAAGTCAGCCAGATCGCCACGGCCGCCGAGCAACAATCCGCCGCCGCCGAGGAGATCAACCGCAACATCGAGGTCATCGCCCATGTGGCCGCCGAGGCCGACGAAGGCGCGGGCCAGACCGCCCAGGCCACCCGCGAACTGGCCGAACTGGCCAATTCCCTGCTCACCCTGGCCACGACCTTTGCCCAGCGCCAGTCCAATGCGGTCCACCTGCGGGAATCCAGCGGCAACATGAAAGGCATCCTGCCCAAGCTCATGCAGGAATTCATCAAGGACCAGTACGGCGAGGCCGTCTACGAAGCCATGCAGGAAGACATGGGCCACCCCACCTTCCTGCCCACCCAGAACTACCCGGACCAGGTGTTGCGCCAGATGGCCGAACTGGCCGCCCAGAAAGCCGGCAAGACTGTCAAGGACGTCTTCCTGGTCCTTGGCCGCTACACCATCAAGGGCTTCCACAAGCACTATCCGCGCTACTTCAAGGGCGATACCCTGAAAGAATTCTATCTGACCATGAACGACACCCACGCCCGGCTCACCAAGGACATGCCGGGACTCATGCCCCCGCGTTTCACCTACGAAGACAAGGGCAACCGGCTGGTCATGACCTACATGTCCAAGCGCGGCTACCCGGAATATTACGAGGGCATCCTGCGCGGGGCCGCCGAATTCTTCAAGGAACCCGTGGAGATCACCGTGTCTTACAACGATCCCCACACGGTACGGGCCGAAATCGTCTTCCGTTCGCCGCAAAAAGGCCCCAAGGCTCTCGGAGCCTAAGGCCGAGTCAGGCGCTTGCCCGGAGACGCGTTCCGGGCAAGCGCCCCCGCGCCGCCCATGCCGCCCTCGCCCCTCGCCATCGCCTACTACGGCTTCGATGATCCCTTTGCCGCTTGCGCCCGGCTGCGGGTTTACGAACCGGCCCGGGTCCTCGGACCGGCCGTCCGCCTGCTGCCCGGGGTAGCCGCCCAAGGAGCTGGCCATGCCGTGAGTCCGGCCGTCATCGAGTCGGCCGACCTCATCCTCATCCAGCGTTTTTTCCCTGGACCGGCCACGGCCTGCATCCTTGAAGCGGCCTTTGCCAGCGGCAAGCCTGTCCTCTACGACACGGACGACGATTTCGAGGCCACGCCGCCGGACCATCCCTTTTTCCCGCATCTGGCCCCGCTTTTGCCCCACATCCGCGACACCATCGCCCGGGCCGCCTGCGTGACGGTGAGCACCCCGGCCCTGGCCGCCGTATACGCCGGTCGCGCCCGACAGGTACGGGTGCTGCCCAATTTCCTGCCCGACGCCCTGTGGCGGCTTGCCGCGCCGCCGCTGCGTCCCGTCGCCGCCATAGGCTTTGCCGGCACGCCAACCCATGCCGACGATCTGGCCCGGCTTGCCCCAGCTCTTGGAGCGCTTGCTCGACAACCCGATTTCACCGGCCGGTTCGTTGTTTTCGGCTGCCCGACGCCGCCGGGTTTTCCAACCGGAACCACCGCCATCCCCTTTGCCGCCGACTACGTCGCCTACGCTGCCCGTCTGTCGCGACTGGGGCTGTCCATTGGCTTGGCGCCATTGGCCGACACCCCCTTTAACCGGGTCAAAAGCGCGGTCAAATGGCAGGAATACACCGCTGCCGGGGCTGTGAGCGTGTGCGCCGATCTGCCGCCCTACCGCGAGGTGGTGGAGGATGGGCGTACCGGACTCCTGGTCGGCCCGGACCCCGGGGATTGGGTCCAGGCCGTGGCCCGGCTGGCCGCCGACGCCGGCCTGCGCCGCCGCCTGGCCCTCCAGGCCCGAGAAACGCTTGAGCACGGGCATCTGCTCGGCGCCAAGGCCGCCGTCTATGGCGACCTCTGGCGCGACGTGGCCCAGGGAGGCCCATGACGACCCAAATCTGGTTTGACGCGCCCGGATTTCCGCAAACGCTGGCCGATCTGCTCCTGGCCGGAACCCTCGGCCGCGATCACCTGCTGCGGGCGGCCGCCATGGCCCAGGCGGCTGGGGAGAAAACGCCGAACATCGCCGACTGGCCGCGCCTGCGCCGCCAACTCCTGGCCGCCGCCCTGGAGGAAGACCCGCTTTACGGCCCAACGGCCGCTGCCCTGACGAAGGCGCTTCGCGCCACACCCCCGGGGCGGATCGACCCGGCCTTCACCGCCCTGGTCGAAACCGTGGCCGCCCGGTTCAGGCCGCCCGAGAGCGTCGCCTACTTCGAACGCCTCCTGACCGGAGGCAACGTGGGCCGCATCGACGCCTATCTGGAAAACGAGATCCGAAACAGCCGGGCCGCCTTGTTCTGGCTCCACATCGCCCTGCATCGGGCCATCCTTGGCCGGGATTTCGACCGGGCCGCCGCCCTGGCCGAACTGGCGCTGTCCGGCGATCTGACGCCCTTGGGGCACAAGGTCGCGGGCGATCTGGCCCTGCTGCGCGGCGACGCCCCGGCCGCCCTGGCCGCCTACGACGCGGCCCAGGCCCTGGCTCCCTGGCCGGCCGGAATGTTTCGCCATCCCCTGGCCGCTTTGGCCGCCGGCCGGGAAGACCTTGCCGCGACAGCCCTGGCCGACCTCCTTCGGCTCATGCCCGAACACGTCTCGGCCGGCCTGGCCCTTTACGACCTGGCCTCGGGGCGTCGCCGCCGCCTGGGGCGGCTGACCGGCGACCTCTGCGTGGCCCTTTACACCTTCAACAAGGCCGACGACCTCGACAAAACCCTGGCCAGCCTGTTTGCCTCGGACTTTTCCGTGGTGGACGGGGCCGTGCGCATGCTCCTGCTCGACAACGCCTCCAGCGACGCCACGCCGGACGTGATTGCCGCCTGGGCCGGCCGGGTCGGCAATGAGCGTCTGGCCGCCATACGCTTGCCGGTCAACATCGGCGCGCCGGCCGCCCGCAACTGGCTGACCAGCGACGATCAGCTGGCCCAGGGCGCCCATGTGGCCTACCTCGACGACGACGTGGATCTGCCCGCCGACTGGCTCGCCCGGTTGGCCACCGCCGCCGAGGCCTATCCCGAGGCCGGCGTGTGGGGCTGCCGGGTCATGGACGCCGCCAACCCGGCCATCGCCCAGGGCGTGGACGCCATGCTCCTGCCGCCCGAACCCGGCCAGGAGGAGCCGCAGCTCTCGGGCCTTCATGCCCAGGGATTTGATTTCGGGGGATTTGCCCACTTGCGGCCGTGTCTGACCGTCATGGGCTGCTGCCATCTCTTTCGTCGGGAGCGGCTGCTTGGAGCCGGCGGTTTTGACATCCGCTTCAGCCCATCGCAGTACGACGACGTGGATCATGACTGGCGACTGGCCCTGGCCGGCCGGCCCCCGGTCTACCAGGGACATCTGGCCGTGGCCCATCGTCGCCCGGCTCCGGCCCTGGCCCGACAGCGCCCGGACCAGCTGGCCGGCGGACAGGCCAACTGGCAAAAGCTCGCCGCCAAGCACGCCGGACGCTACGCGGCCATGGCCGCCGCCCAACGGGAGACGGCCGCAAGCGATCTACGACGCAAATTCGAGGAACTGGCCGGGGCCGGCCCTGGGCCGGGCGCGGCCTCATCGGCAGGGACGACGTCGAGGGTCTAGGAAGCGCCGTCCTCGGGAGCAAAGCTCAAGCGGAAAAACGCTCCCTCGCCGCTGCCGCCAAACGACAGGGTTCCCCGCAACTGGCGAGTGAGCTGCACGACGAGTTGCATGCCCAGGGTACGCGTGGCGTCGGGATGAAAGCCCGGCGGCAAGCCCGCGCCATCGTCTTCCACGGTAATATGGACCAGGGCCGCGTCGCGCTCCAGCCTGACCCGGATGGCCCCGGAATCCCGGCCCGCAAACCCGTGCTTGACCGCGTTGGTGAGCAGTTCGTTGACGATAAGCCCGATGGGAATGGCCTTGTCCACGGAAACCCGGCAATCGCCAAGGGCAAGGGCAAAGCCGACGCTTTTGGCTCCGCGCAGGGCGTGGACCACCTTGGGGGCCAGCCGCTCCAGGTATTCCTTGATGTCCACCTGGGCAAGGTCGCCCGAACGGTAAAGCTCCTCATGTATAAGCGCCATGGAAGCGATGCGGTTGCGGCTTTCTTCCAGAGCGCCCTGCAACACCGGGTCACTCATCGCGTCTTTTTGCAAGAACAGCAGACTCGAAATGATTTGCAGATTGTTCTTGACCCGGTGATGCACTTCCTTGAGCAGCACTTCCTTTTCGGCCAGGGAGTCGCGCAATTCCCGTTCCCGGTTTTTCTCCGCCGTCATGTCGCGGATGACGCCGACAATGAAGCGCTGGCCTCGGTGGTCGATAAAAAGTCCCTTGCGCGTCAGCAGGGTGTGCACCACTCCAGTGGCGTCGGTCAGGTACTCCTCGTACAGATCGGGTTGGCCGGTCTCCAAAACGATGTTGTCGCGCTCGACAAAGACCGCCGCCTGCTCCATGGGCACGAAATCCTCATCGCTCTTGCCGATCAGCGCCTCGGCCGGCTGCCCGAGCATGGCGCACAACGCCTCGTTGGCCAGGACAAAACGGTGGGCGCTGTCCTTGACGAACACCGGATCGGGAATGGCTTCGAGAATAAGCGAACTGAACTGTCTGGAAAGTTCCAGTTCCGCTTCGGCCCGCTTGCGGTCGCTGATGTCCCGCGAAACGGCGATATAGCCACGAAATGCGCCTGACCGGTCAAAAACGCCTCGAATCATGGATTCCAGCGATACCGTGGAGCCGTCCCGGCGATAGGCTTCGATTTCAATCTTGCGCACGAAATTGCTGTCCACGGGCTTTGTCGGGTCCAGGCGGAAAACCTCGGCGATACGCCTGGCCGAATCCGGCGTCAGGCCGACGTCCAAGGGCCGGGCCAAGGCCTCGGCGACGGAAAAACCCAAGAGCCTGGTCACGGAGGGACTGACGTAAGTGAGGCCCAGGTTTTCGTCGAAGATGTTGATGAGGTCGTGAGCGTTGTCGGCCAAGAGCCGATATTGGCGCTCACTGTTGCGCAGGCTGCGCTCCGCAGCCTTGCGCGGTCCCACGTCCCGCATGAAGACCAATGCGCCGGGGCCGCCGTTGATATCAAAGGGCACGGCCGCCACTTCCGCCTCAATCACGCCGCCATCGAGGCGGCGGTAACGCTGCTCGCGCAGCAAAGCCGGCACGCGCTGGACAATATTCTGCCGGATGCGTTCACGGACCGAAGCCTGAACCTCCCCGTCCACGAAATCCATGATCTCCCGGCCTTCTATAGCCCGGGGCGACGGCGCGCCGAACAGCTTGGCCGCTTCCGGATTGGCATACAAAAATCGCTCGCCATCGTGGATAAGGATGGCGTCCGGGGCGTATTCCACCACCAACCGGTGGCGTTCCTCGCTTTGGCGCAACTCGTGTTCTTTCTGACAATAGGCGTCGTCATAACGGCGCAGCAAGGTGTACAACAACACCGAGGTCAGGCCTACAAAGAGGAAACCCTTGAGTGAGGAAACCCGCAGCAGGATATCCGGATCGCGCCTGAACAAGGCGTCGGCCAGATTGTCCGACCCGAGAATCCAAACCAACCCGAACAGGGCGTAGAGGAGTGGGACACGGATCGGCATGGGGCCAAGCCAGCGCTGCAGCCAGCTGTGAGGCTCGGAATTCGGCATGGATTTCCGCTCCGGGAGCCGGGTCGCCGCGCGCAGTGCACCGCAGCGGTCGCCCCGTTCCGGTTACTGGTTTTCCGTGGCCTTGGTGAGCCGGGTCACGTTGCTTTTGGTGAAAAACCCGTCAAACCCGTCATAGCGCTCAATGTATTCGTTGACCAGCATGGTGCGCGGCGACATAGCGGAAAAAATCTGTTTGAGCCCTTCCTCCCGGGAGCCGACCAGCTCCGAGAGAAAGCCCATGCCGTGGGCGGCAAGGCCGGCCACCACTTCTTCGATGCCGTCGGCCGTGAAGGCCATGTGATGGGGCCGCAGGCCGTAGTTGGCGATAAACGCCTCGGTGGGGCCGCCGTCTCCTCCGCCGTCCGGCGAAGCGATGCCCGAGGTGAACACCTGGGCATAGTCGCCGTCGCGAAGCCGGGCCACGTTGGTGATGGAATTCAGCGATTCAACGTAGACCGCGAAATCGAAGCGGTAATTGGTCAGCTCCAAAAATTCCACGATAGCCGCGTCGCGGTGGGCGGCCCGCACCCGCGTGGCCACGTGGTCCAGACCGCCAATGCGAGCGAGATAGGGGCGCGCGGCGGCGTCCGGCGCGGCCGGCGTCAAGGCCAACCGATTGGACCGGCCATGGACGTAGGCTCCGGGGCGGCCGTTCCATTGGATAAACCCCAGGGCGTTGCCGGTATGGGCCGATGGTTTGGTCTCGATGTAGGAGAAAACGTCGGTGACCACGGGCTCGGGGGTGGCGAAGACGACTCCCCGAGCGCGCTGGGTGGACACGTAACGGGCCAGGTCGGGACAGTCGAAGACAAAGGTTTCCAGGCGGCCTGGGGCGGCTCCTTCCGTCTTGTGGCCGCCGTTGTAGGCGGCGAAGGGATTCGATCGGTTAGCGGGCCGGCTTTTGAGCAGGAAATCCGCACCCTCGAGATCGCGCAGCAGGATTGCCGGGCCGCCGCCGGGACTCAAGGGGTGGTCCAGGGCGGCCTCAAAGCGCAGGCTCGTGCCGCCAAGGAGTTCCTCGGCCGCCGGCACAAGGTCGGCTTCGGCCACGTTGATGACCACGGCGGCCAGATTGCCGACCAGCCCGTCGAGGCCGTCCTTGCGCCGACGGGTCATGGCTTTCTCGACTTCCCGCAGCAACTTTGCGTCGTCGTTGACAAAAGCGTCCATCGATCAAGGCCTCCGCGGCTATCGATTCACAGCATGTCCACCGGGTCAAGATCAAGCGTACAGCGCACCTTGGCCGCCGTTTCCAGGCTTTTGGCCCCGGCGGCGAACACTTGGCGCACCCCGGGCCAATCCGACGCCTTGATGAGGCAATGCAGCCGCCGCCGACCGGCCACCAGGGCCAAGGGCGCGGGAGCCGGCCCCAGCAGGCGCGCTCCGACGGCGGCCGCCGCCCGGCGCATGGCCTCGCCGGCCGCGGCGGCCAGGGCGTAACCTTCCTCGTAGTCCCGGGAAAAGCTCAGGCGCACAAGCCCCAGTCGTACGAATGGCGGATAACACAACCGGCGGCGGCGGGAAAGCTCCTCTTCGAAAAAGCCCTCGTAATCGCCGCGAATGACATAACCAAAAAACGGATCCTCGGGCATCCGGGTCTGGATGAGCACCCTGCCCGGCCGCTCGCCCCGGCCGGCCCGGCCGGCCACCTGGGTGAGCAGTTGAAAGGCCCGTTCCGAGGCCCGGTAATCCGGCAGGTTGCGGCCCAGGTCGGCGTCGGCGGCGATGACCAGGGTGACGTCTGGGAAATGATGGCCCTTGGAGAGCATCTGGGTGCCGACCAGCACCCGGGAGCGGCCGGCGGCGAAATCGGCCAGCACGGCCCGGGCCTCTTCGGGGCGACGGGCCACGTCGCGGTCGAGCCGGGCCACGGCCGCCTCAGCCGGCAGCACGCCGGCGAGCTGCTCTTCGAGCATCTCCGCGCCCACGCCCATGGGCAAAAAGCTCGTGCCGCCGCAGCCCGGACAAGGCGAGGGATGAGGCCTTGCATGGCCGCAATAGTGGCACACCAGCCGTTCCCGGTCCTTGTGGAAGGTCAGGGACAGGTCGCAGTGGGGACAGCGCACCGGCGTTTCACAGTCGAGGCAGAATAAGAGCGGCGCATAGCCCCGGCGATTGAGGAGAATCATGGCCTGGCCGCCCTCGGCCACGGTTTCGGCCAGGGCGGCGGCGCTTAAGTCGGTGAGCACGCCGACCCGGTCGCCGGTTTCGCGGCCCACGGCCGAGCCCGTGAGCTTGGCCGCGCCGCGCATGTCCACCAGTTCCACGCGCGGCATCCCGCCGCCGCCCACCCGGCGCTCCAGGCGCACCATGGGCACATGCCCAGCTTTGGCGGCCTGGAAGGTCTTGACGTCCGGGGTGGCCGATCCCAGGACAAAAAGCGCCCCGGACTGCCTGGCCCGAAAAAAGCCCACTTCCTTGGCTTGGTAGGGCAACCGGTCTTCCTGCTTGAAAGCCCCGTCGTGCTCCTCGTCAAGGACAATGAGCCCAAGATCACGTAGCGGCAGCAGCAGGGCCGAGCGCGTGCCGGCCACGATGGCCGGCGGCGACCCGCCGCCGCAGCGCCAGAAAAGCGCCTCGCGCAGGGCCGGGGACTGGTAGCCGTGGTAAAAGACCGGCCCAACTTCAGGAAAGGCCCGACAGGCCGCCCGGTGGAGCTTTTCCGCCAGGGCCACTTCCGGGGCCAAAAGCAAGACCTGGCGGCCCCGCTCCAGGGTGCGGCGCACGAGTTCCATATACAGGCGCGTCTTGCCGCTGCCGGTGACGCCGTAGACCAGCCGGGCCGCACCGTCGGGGCTGTCCAAGGCCGGGAGCAGGCTGTCCATGGCGGCGGCCTGTTCGTCGGTCAAGGGCGGCAAGGGTACGGCGGCGGACATTTCGGCCGGTTGGGCCGGCGCCGCTGTTTCGACTGCGTCGATGCGCACCAGCCCCAGTTCCGCCAGCCGGCGCACCAGGGACAGCGTGCCCGGGCCGAGCTTGGCCTTGAGTTCGGACAGGGTCATGGGGCCGACGTCGCACAGGGCGTCGAGGACCGCCACCTGCTTGGCCGCGCCGGGCCGCACCGGCCAGGGCGGCGAGGCGGCAAGGGAGCACAGCGGATCGCTCTCCCCGGCCTCCAGGCGGCAGGCCATGGTCCCGTCCCGCCAGGCCGGGACGAGTTCCAAACGTTCGTCAGGGGATTTGCGCCACAGGGCGGTCGCGGTCAGGGCCTTGGGCAAACCGGCGGCGCGGCAGGCAAAGACCACCTTGGCCGAGCGCAGTCCGCGCGGCAGGATGGCCCCGAGGATGCGGCCAACGGTGGCCATGTGGCGGCCGGCCAGGGAGGCGGCCAGCTCCAGGTAGCCGGCGTCGCAAAGCGGCGTGCGCTCCAGGGGCCACAGGGCCGGGCGCAAGGTCACGCCAGGAGGCGGGGCGACCCCGCAGGCGGCCACCACCCCCACGCGCAGCGTCCGGCCCACCGGAACCAGCAGGCGCAGGCCCGTCGGAAAGTCGGCCAGGGCAAACCCGGCCGGCACGGCATAGGTGAGCACGCTAAAAGGCGGGGTGGTCAGGGCGACGGCCAGGGCGTCGTTCATGGCATGGCAAAAAAATCGCCCGGGAGGCTTAGGCCCCCGGGCGACAAAAGCGTTCGGACAAGGGCGGCGGGCCTAGTTGCCAAACGGCAAAAGCTCACGCAGGCGAGGCACCAGGGACTCGCGCAGGACCTCGTCGTGCAGGGCGAAGTAGATGTTGGCCGTGAGGTAGTCGACCCAGTCGCCGGCGTCGAAGCGCTGGCCCTGGATCTTGACGGCGAGCAGGCGGTTGTTGCCGGCCAAGCCCTTCAGGGCGTCGGTCAGCTGAATCTCGCCGCCATGGCCCGGGGTGACCTTCTCCAAGTGGTAGAAGATGTCCGGGAACAGCACATAGCGGCCCACGATGGCCAGACGCGACGGGGCTTCGTTGACCTTAGGCTTTTCCACCAGGTCGCGCACCCGGTACATGCCCGGGGCGAATTCCTCGCCGTCGATGATGCCGTAGCGCGAAACCATGTGCGGCGGCACTTCCATGACGCCGATGACCGGCATGTGCTCGGTCATGGCCACGGTCAAGAGCTGCTTGATGCCGGGTTCCATGCTGAACATGAGATCGTCGCCGACCATGACGGCGAAGGGATCGTTCTTGCAGACCTCGCGGGCGCACAGCACGGCGTGGCCCAGGCCCAGCTGTTTTTTCTGGCGGACGGAAATGATGTTGACCATCTCCGCCACTTCCCGGACCATCTTGAGCATCTCGGTCTTGTTGGTGCGGGTAAGCAGATCCTCAAGGGTGAGGTTGTAGTCGAAGTGGTCTTCGATGATGGTCTTGTTGCGGTTGGTGACGAACACCACATCCTGAAGGCCCGAGGCTTGCGCTTCCTCGACCACGTACTGCACGACGGGTTTGTTGTAGACGGGCAGCATTTCCTTGGGGATGTTCTTCGTGGCCGGCAAGGACCGCGTACCCCATCCGGCGACAGGAATGACCACCTTCTTGATTTCCATGCTCTTCTCCTTGAATGCGCGCACTGCCCGGGTATTTTCTCGGAGGCGGCGGCCCGCGCAAACGCGCCGGCCCTCCGGATGATGACCTCTCCGCCGCGGCCGCGCCTCTCCCTTTCGGGACGGCCGGCATCGCCTCGCGAAGTTAATTCGTTTAGATAAACAAGTCCAGCCCCAAAAGGGAGTTCCAGGGCTCTCCCGCTAGGCCAGGGCCTTGGCCACCACATCGGCCAGGGAGTCGCAAAGCGACTCGACCTGGGCCGCGTCCTCGGCCTCGACCATGACCCGGGCCAGGGATTCGGTGCCGGAATAGCGCAACAGCACCCGTCCTCGCCCGGCAAGGGCCGCCTCGGCGTCCTTGACCGCGCGCTCAATGGCCGGCGTCTCGCTGAAAGGCGTTTTGCGGGCCACGGGCACATTGACGAGCTTTTGCGGGAATGGGGACAACAGCGTGGCCAGCTCGGACAGCGGCTTGCCCTTGCGCACCATGATTTTCATGAGCTGCAAGGCGGCCAGGGTGCCGTCGCCGGTGGTGCTGTGATTGAGGAAGATGAGATGCCCGGACTGCTCGCCGCCAAAAACCGCGCCTTCGGCCCGCATGGCCTCAACCACGTAGCGGTCGCCCACAGGGGTGCGCAGCAGCCGGCCGCCGTGATCCTTCATGAAGACTTCAAGGGCCATGTTGCTCATGACCGTGGCCACGAGCAAGTTGCCCGGCAAGGCCCCCCGCTCTAGGAAATCCAGGGCGCAGATGGCCATGATCTGGTCGCCGTCAAGGATTCTCCCCTTTTCGTCGGCCACGATGACCCGGTCGGCGTCGCCGTCCAGGGCAATGCCGATGTCGGCCTCGGCCTCGGTGACCATGCGGGCCACCTGCTGGGGGAAAAGCGAGCCTACCCGCTGGTTGATGTTGGAGCCGTCGGGATCGACGCCGATCTTGATGACCTTGGCCCCGAGTTCCTCAAAAACCTGGGGAGCCACCCGGTAGGCCGCGCCATGGGCGCAGTCCAAAACGATCTTGAGGCCCTCGAAATTGACGTCCAGGGGTATGGAATTTTTGAGAAACACGTTGTAGCGGCCGGTGCTGTCCTCCAGCTTGAAGGCCCGGCCCACGGACTCGGGTTCCGGCAATTGCCAGTTCTGGGCGTAGCCTTCGACCCGGGCGGCGATCTCGGCTTCCACGGCGTCGGGGAGCTTGAAACCCATGTGATCGAAAAACTTGATGCCGTTGTCGCAGGCCGGATTATGCGAGGCCGAAATCACCACGCCCACGTCGGCCCGCATGTCGCGGGTGAGAAACGAGATGGCCGGCGTCGGCAGCGGTCCGGTCAAAAAAACGTCCATGCCGGCGGCGCAAAAGCCGGAGGACAGGGCGTATTCGTAGATGTAGCCGGAACGCCGGGTATCCTTGCCAATGAGCACCTTGTGGCGGCGGCCGCCGTTTCGAAAGTGCAGGCCAGCTGACAAAGCCAGGCGCATGACCACGTCCGGGGTCATGGGATAAGCGTTGACCCGTCCGCGCAGTCCGTCAGTTCCGAAAAGCTTTTTGTCCATTCCTAGATTCGGCCGGTTCACGCCGGCCTCATTTGACGGTGAGGGAAACCTTGTCGGGCTTGGCTTCGATGAGCTCGCAGCCCTGGGGCATCTTGACCCGGTAGGAGGCCTCATACTTGCCCGGCTGAATGTCCTGGGCCAGTTCCAAGGCGGCCTCGACCAAACCCGGAAAATCCTTGTCGCCGATGATGGCCGCCGGCCCCTTGACCCGCAACGTGACGGCCTGGGGCGAAACCTCGGCCTCGCGGCCCTTGGGTTTTTTGACGGTCAGCGGCGCGCGCAGCGTGATCTCCGACTCCTTGGCGGCAAAGCCCATGACCACCTGCACGGCCGGCGGCGAGGCGTCCAGATCCTCGGGCAGATCCAGGGGCACCCGTTCGTCGTAACGCGCCGGGATCGGCTGGGGCACGGCAATGGGCTGGGTGCGGATCTCGCTGATCTTGTCGAGCTTTCCGGCCGGCCCGGACAGACGCACGGATTCGGGCACGGCCCGCACCGCCGACATGGAATAGCCGTCGGGCAGCGAGGATCGCAGCATCACCTTGACCGGCACGGTCTTGCTGGCCCGACGCTCCACCTCCAGCTCAAGCCGGGCCGGGCGTATTTCCACGGCCTCGTAAACCTTCGGCAAAACGATATTTTTGGTCTCGAAAAGGACGATATTACGTCCCGGAACGATCTTGGACAGGTTGAGGTTGTAGACGAGCTGGGTCTCGTCGAGCTTGCGGGCCACGCCTCTTGGCCCGCGCACGAGCACGTCCACCGAACCCAACATGCCGGATTTGATGTAGAGATCTTCGGGCAAGCCCGTCATCTCCACCCGCATGGGCATCCAGGCGTCGACTTTCTCCCGACCTGTGACCAGATACCAGCAAAAAAGCGACAAGGCCAGGGCCAGGGCCAGGTATTGCCAGTTCGATTTCATGAGCGTTTGGCCGTGAGGTTCCACAGCATGTTTTTGAGCGTCAGCTCGTCCACCGGGGAGATGAGCTTGCCGCCCTCGGCCACCGAGACCACGCCCCGCTCCTCGGAGACCACCACGGCCAGGGCGTCGGTTTCCTCGGTGATGCCCAGGGCCGCCCGGTGGCGGGTGCCCAGGCTCGCGTCCAAGGGCACGCCGGCGATAAGCGGCAGGATGCAGCCGGCAGCGGCCACGGTTTCGCCCTGGATGATGACCGCCCCGTCATGGAGCGGCGTGTCCGGAAAAAAGATGGTGCCGAGCAGTTCGCTGCTGGGCCGGGCCATGAGTTCCACCCCGCGCGCAGTCCAGTCGCCCAGGGGCACCAGGCGCTCGAACACGATCAGCGCCCCGGTGCGGGAGCGGGCCATCTGGAACACGGCCAGGACAATGGCGTCAAGGGCCGCCTCGGACACCTCTTCGCGCCGCTTGGCTCGGAAAAACCCGCGCGTGCCCACCGACGACAGCCCCTTGCGGATGTCGGCCTGGAACAGGATGATGATGACCAGGAAGATGGAGCCAAGGAAGTTGGTCAAAAGCCAATGCAGGGTGTTGAGACCAAAAAGGTCGGAAAGATAATAGACGACGAGGATCAGGAGAAAACCGTGGAGCACGGTGGCGGCCCGGGTGCCGCGAACCAGGAGCAAGGCCTGATAGAAGACGAAGGTGACGGCCGCGATGTCGAGGAGATCACGCCAGGACAGGTGAAAGTTGTCGATGAAACTTCCCATGACGGCAAATGTCCTACGGCGGAAAACCGGCTCAGCCGGCCAGGGCGGCGGCCAGGCCCAAGGCTTGTTTGACGGCGGCGACGTCGTGGACGCGGTGCAGGCGTGCTCCGCGCCCGGCGCACAAGGCCGAGGCCACGGCCGTGGCCAGGGAGCGTTCGCCCAGGGGCAGGCCAAGGAGGGCGCCAAACAACGACTTGTTGGACAGTCCAAGATAGACCGGCCGGCCAAAGGCCGTAAACCGGTCGAGACTACGCAAGATTTCCAGGTTGTGCTCCGGGAGCTTGCCGAATCCGATGCCGGGGTCCAGGACCACATGATCCTCGGGCAGTCCGGCCCGGGTCAGGCGCGTAAGCCCTTGTTCGAAATAAGCGAGGATTTCGCCGATCACGTCGTCGTAACGCGGGTCGCGCTGCATGACGTCGGGCCGGCCCTTCGCATGCATGAGCACGTAGCCGGGCTTGCGCTGGGCCACGACGTCGAGCAGCGCCGGATCAAAGGCCAGCCCCGAGACGTCGTTGACCGCGCAGGCCCCGGCGGCCAAGGCGGCAGCGGCGCAGCCGGCCCGGTAGGTGTCCGCAGCCAGGGGCATGTCCGGCAGCCGGCGGGCCAGCTCGGCGATGACCGGCACGACCCGGTCGATTTCCTCGGCGTCAGTGACGGGCGCCGCCCCGGGGCGGGTGGACTCGCCGCCGACGTCGAGCATGTCGGCCCCCTCCCCGGCCAGGCGCAGGCCATGGGAAACGGCGGCCGCCACGTCGCCGTGGCGGCCGCCGTCGTAGAAGGAGTCGGGCGTGGCGTTGACGATGCCGACGACACGGTCCCGGGAGCAATCCAGGGTCCGCCCGCCGCCCAGCCGCCAGATCGAGGCCATGTCCTGCTCCATGGATTTGCGCAAGTCGTTCATGGGCGCGGTGGAACGCAGCTGTCGCGTCATGCGCGGCCTCGCCGGCCGAGCCCCTGGCGCGAAGCTACTTCGCGTCCTTGCCCTGGTCCGGCCTGGCCGCGGCGGCGTCCGAGGAACCCTCGGGATGCTGGCCGTCATCGGGCTCCAGGGTGAACTCGTCGCCTGTCCCCGGGGCGGCCTCAGCCGTCGTCGCCTGGGCGGCGGCGGCTCCAGAAGCGGTTTCGGGCCCGCTCGCCGGCGAGGCGGCGGCGGAAGTCCCGGACGCCCCGCCCGGAGTCCCGGCCGGGGCTTCCTGCGGGGGGAGTTGCTCACCCCGCAGCAATATGTCGATGTCGGCTCCGGAGATGGTTTCGCGTTCCAGCAGCGCCTTGGCCACGGCTTCCAGGGCCTCGGGTTCGTTTTCGAGGATGTTCTTGGCCCGTCGGTAAGCCGATTCCACGATCTTGCGCACCTCGGCGTCGATCTGGCGCGAGGTCTCCTCGCTGAAGTTGCGGTGGTGCACCAGATCCTTGCCGAGGAAGATCTCGTTTTCGCTCTCACCGTAGGACAGCGGCCCCAGCACCTCGCTCATGCCCCAGGAACAGACCATCTTGCGGGCCATGGTGGTGGCCCGTTCGATGTCGTTGCCGGCCCCGGTGGTCAGTTGGTTGAGCACGAGTTCTTCGGCCACCCGGCCGCCCATGAGCACGGCCAGATTGTTTTGCAGGAAGTCGCGGGAATAGTTGTGCCGGTCGTCGACGGGCAACTGCATGGTGATGCCCAGGGCCATGCCGCGCGGAATGATGGAGACCTTGTGGATGGGGTCGGTGCCGGGCAGCTTCTTGGCGACCAGGGCGTGGCCGGCCTCGTGATAGGCGGTGGTGCGCTTCTCGTCGTCGGTGAGGATCAGACTGCGGCGTTCCTTGCCCATGAGCACCTTGTCCTTGGCGTGCTCGAAGTCAGCCATGTCCACCCGATCCTTGTTGATCTTGGCGGCCTGCAAGGCGGCTTCGTTGACCAGGTTTTCCAGGTCCGCGCCGGAAAAGCCGGGAGTGCCCCGGGCCAGGACTTCAAGGTCGACGTCCGGGGACAGGGGCGAACGCCGGGTGTGGACTTCGAGAATGCGTCGACGGCCGCGCACGTCCGGGGTGGGCACCACGACCTGGCGGTCGAAACGGCCGGGACGCAACAGGGCCGGGTCCAGGACGTCGGGGCGGTTGGTGGCGGCGATGAGGATGACGCCTTCGTTGGACTCGAAGCCGTCCATCTCGACCAGGAGTTGGTTGAGCGTCTGTTCGCGCTCGTCGTGGCCGCCGCCCAGGCCCGCGCCGCGCTGACGGCCCACGGCGTCGATTTCGTCAATGAAAATCAGGCACGGAGCATTTTTCTTGCCCTGCAAAAAAAGGTCGCGGACACGAGCCGCGCCCACGCCCACGAACATTTCGACGAAATCCGAACCGGAAATCGAGAAAAAGGGCACGCCGGCCTCGCCGGCCACGGCCCGGGCCAGCAAGGTTTTGCCGGTGCCGGGGGAGCCGACCAGCAGCACGCCCTTGGGGATACGGCCGCCAAGGCGGGTGAATTTTTTCGGATCGGAAAGAAACTGCACCACTTCGGTCAGCTCTTCCTTGGCCTCGTCCACGCCGGCCACGTCGTCAAAGGTGATGCGCGTCTGTTCCTGGGTGATCATGCGGGCCCGGGAACGGCCGAAATTCATGGCCCGGCCGCCGCCGCCCTGCATCTGGCGCATGAAAAAGATCCACACGCCGACCAGCAGGAGCATGGGGAACCAAGATACGAGCAACGTCATGTACCAGGGCGATTCCTCGTCCGGTTCGGCCATGACCTCGATCTTTTTCGCCATGAGCGTGCCGACGAGGTTCGGGTCCTCGGGGGCGTAGGTCAGAAACTTGCCGCCGCCCGTCGCCACGCCGGTGATTTTTTTGCCCTGGATCTTGACGGAGACCACGTCCCCGGCATTCACCTTCTGCATGAATTCGGAATAGGAGAGCTTGGCGCTTTGGCTCTGGGGCTGGTTAAACAAGTTGAACAGGACGACCATGACCAGGGAGATGGCCGCCCAGAGCATGAGATTTTTCGCGAAGCTGTTCAAACTGGAGTCCTCCAGGGGACGGATAGGGCCGAAGCGGCCCGTGGGTTGTATAAGGCAAAAGCCCTAACACAGGGCCGCCCGGCCTGTCCACGCAGGCGCAAACGCGTCCGCCGCGCGCCCGGAGAGACTTGCCAAGGGTTCCGATGCCTCATATGTTCACCTATGCTAAGTATTGAGGAGAGGGCCGGCAAGGAGTCGTAATGGCCGAAAAGCGAATTTTGACCGTGGATGATTCGGTGAGCGTGCGTTCCCTGGTGTCCAGCGCCCTGCGCCAAGCCGGCTTCGACGTGGTCGAAGCCGTGGATGGGGCCGACGCCCTGGACAAGGTCGGCGGCGGTTTTGACATGGTCATCACCGACATCAATATGCCCAACATCGGCGGCATCGAGCTGCTGGGAATCTTGCGGGAGCGACATGACACCCGGTTCACCCCGGTTATCGTCCTGACCACGGAGTCTCAAAAAATCCTGCGTGACAAGGCACTGGCCGCCGGCGCTTCGGGCTGGGTGGTCAAACCCTTCGAACCGGCCAGCCTCGTGGCCGTGGTGCGACGCTTCATCGGCCGAACATGACGAACCCTTCCCCACACGAAACCGCGCCAAACAGCGCCGCCGACGCGGCCATGGCCGACGCCAGCGCCCTGCTCTTCCACGACGTGCCCGCGGCCGTGTATCTGCGTAGCGTGGACGGCAGGTTTCTGGAGGTCAACAACGCCACGGCCGCGCTTTTCGGCTATGCCGACCCGGCCGCCTTTCTGGCCGCCATGGACGACTGCCCGGAACAATTCTACCTCGACCCCAATGCCCGGCAATCCGTGCTTGATGCGCTCGCCGCCGGCGAGGTGGTGGTCGGCCGACGCTATCAGGCCATGTGCGGCGACGGCTTCGTGATCTGGATCGAGGAATCGGCCAAGCACACGGTTTCCCCTGCAGGAGACGTCTTTTATGTCGGCTTCCTGCGCGACGTCACCGAGGAAAAAAGCACGAGCTGGGCCCTGGCCGAGGCCGAGGAAAAATACCGGACCATTTTCGAAAACGCCGTGGAAGGCCTGTTCCAGATGACGCCGGCCGGACGCTTCGTCACAGTCAACGGCGCCCTGGCCCGCATGCTGCGCTTTGCCTCCCCCGAGGTCCTGACCGGCCTGGGCGACGCGGCGGCCAACCTCTTCACCCACCCCGAGGATCGCCAATTCCTCCACGCCGCCCTCAGCGAAACCGGCGTGGTCCGGGCCATGGAAACCGAACTGCGGCGCGGCGACGGCTCACGCATCTGGGTGTCCGTCCAGGCCAGGGCCGTGCGTGGCGGCGACGGCGCGGTGGTGCTCTATGAAGGCTCCATGGAGGACGTCACCGAACGGCGGCGCTCCCAGGAAGCCCTGCGCCACAACCTTAAACGCACCAAGGCGCTTTTCCACCAGACCGTCAAATCCCTGTCCACCACCGTGCGCTTCCGCGACCCCTACACCGCGAGCCACCAGGACTCGGTGGCCCGTCTGGCCACGGCCATGGCCAAGCGCCTGGGCCTGGACCGCGACGCTGTGGACTGCATCCAGGTGGCCGGTCAGCTTCACGACATCGGCAAGATCAGCGTGCCCGTGCGCTACCTGTGCAAGCCCGGCCGCCTCGTCGGCCTGGAATGGGAATTCATGAAGCAGCACGCGGCCACGGGCTATGAAATTCTCAAAGACATCGACTTCCCCTGGCCAGTGGCGGAAATCGTCCTGTGCCATCACGAACGCCTGGACGGTTCGGGGTACCCAAGGGGGCTTGGCGGCGAGGATCTGTGCCAGCCGGCCCGCATCCTGGCTGTGGCCGACGTCCTGGACGCCATGGCTTCCAACCGTCCCTACCGGCCGGCCCTCGGCGTCCCCGTCGCCCTGGAGGAGCTGGCCCGCCACCGGGGCACGGCCTTTGACGCCGACGCCGTGGACGCCGCCCGGGAAGCCGTGACCGCCGGCGACGTGACCTACTGATCCGCCCATGCGCCTGACCGATTCCGATCTCCTGCGCGACCTCGACAAACCCGAATTCGCCGCCGTACGGGCCGCCTTCGTGCCCAGGCGTTTCCTCAAGGGTCGGCAGGTGTTCGCCCCGCGCGAAGTCCAAAATTCCCTGTTCATCGTGGCCAAGGGCCGGGCCAGGGTCTACCTGTCCTACAAGGACAAGGAATTCACCATGGCCATCCTGGATGTGGGGGACGTCTACACCACCCACACCCGGGCCTCGGTGGAAGCCCTGGACGACCTGACCATCCTGACGGCCGAGCTGGCCGCCGTGCGTCGTTTCCTGGCCGACATGCCGGCGCTGACCTCCTCCATGGTCAAGGTGCTGGGCGATCTCTTGTCCCACGCCTTCTCGGTCATCGACGGCCTGGCCTTTCTCGACGTGCGAAAGCGCCTCATCCAACTGCTGCTCTACGAAGCCGAACGGGCCAGCGCCGACGCCGAGCACATCCTGTGCTTCTCCCATGGGCTCAACATCGAACAGCTGGCCACCATTGTCGGCTCCTCCCGCCAGACCGTGTCGTCCCTCTTAAACGTCCTCGAACGCGACGGCATCATCGAGATGCGCGCCCGGGGCGTCATCTGCCTGCCTGACCTGGCCCGCTTGGAAGCGTTGGCCCGCGAGTAGTTTCATAGCACGTTTGTCGGCAATCTGACAGACACGCCCGCCGCCCCATCGTAACCAGGGCCAAACGTCCGCGCGCACCGCCGAGGCCAGCCTTCGGCCGCGCGCCAAGGGAGGATGGCATGGCCAAGGATACGAGAACCATCGAGGAACTGTCGCCGTGGGAAGACGCCCGCCGGATGCTTATCAAAGCCAAGGACGAAGGCATCGCCACGGTCTGGGACCGGCTGGCCGAACAGACGCCCCATTGCACCTTTTGCGACCAGGGGCTGACCTGCAACAAGTGCGTCATGGGGCCGTGCCGCGTGAATCCCAAGGGTCCCAAGCGTAAGCTTGGCGTGTGCGGGGCCGACGGCGACCTGACCGTGGCCCGCAATTTCGGCCGGTTCGTGGCCGCCGGCGCGGCCTCCCACTCCGACCACGGCCGCGATCTGCTGGAAGCCCTGGAGGCCGTGGGCCATGGCACGGCCCCGGGCTACGCCGTGCGCGACGCGGACAAGCTGGCCCGGCTGTGCGCCGAAGTCGGCATCGACACGAGCAGCCTGGACGCGGCCGGCCAGGCCAAAGCCCTGGCCGAGCACTTCTTCGAGGACTTCGGCACGCGCCGCCCGGCTCTGTCGCTACTTTCCCGCGCCCCGAAAAAACGCCGGGAAATCTGGGACGCCGCCCGGTCCACCCCGCGCGGCATCGACCGCGAGTGCGTGGAAATGCTGCACCGCACCCACATGGGCGTGGACTGCGACCCGGTCTCCATCTGCCTGCACGCCGCCCGCACGGCCCTGGCCGACGGCTGGGGCGGCTCCATGATCGGCACGGAACTGTCCGACATCCTTTTCGGGACGCCGCGTCCGGCCACGGTCGAGGCCAACCTCGGGGTGCTTCGGGCCGACAGCGTCAACATCCTGGTCCACGGCCACAGTCCGGTGGTCTCGGAAATGATCCTGGCCGCCGCCCGGGACCCGGAAATGACCGCCAAGGCCAAGGCCGCGGGCGCGGCCGGCGTCAACGTGGCCGGGCTGTGCTGCACCGGCAACGAGGTGCTCATGCGCCAGGGCGTGCCGCTGGCCGGCAACCACCTCATGACCGAGCTGGCCCTGGTCACCGGGGCCGTGGAGATGGTCGTGGCCGACTACCAGTGCGTCATGCCGAGCCTGGTGCAGATCGCCTCCTGCTACCACACCCGCTTCGTCTCCACTTCCGAAAAAGCCCGCTTTCCGGGCGGCACGCACTTGGAATTCACCCTGGAAAACGCCCGGGACAAGGCCCGCGAGGCGGTCGAGCTGGCCATCGAAGCCTTCACCCGCCGCGACGCCGGCCGGGTGGACATCCCCACCACCCCGGTGAGCCTGCGCACCGGCTATTCCAACGAAGCCGTCATCGAGGCCCTGGGCGGGTCGGCCGAACCGCTCCTGACCGCGATCAAAATCGGTCTGGTGCGCGGCGTGGTCGGCATCGTCGGCTGCAACAACCCCAAGCTGCCCCATGACGGGGTGCTGACCGGACTGGCCAAGGAACTCATCCGCCAGGACATTCTGGTGGTGGTCACGGGCTGCGCCACCGTGGCCATGGGCAAGGCCGGACTCATGATCTCGGAGGGGCTGGAGCAGGCCGGCGTCGGGCTGGCCGAATTCTGTTCCCGGTTCGACCTGCCGCCGGTGCTTCATGTCGGCAGCTGCGTGGACAACTCCCGCATCCTGGCCCTGTGCGGTCTGCTGGCCGACGCCCTGGGCGTGGACATCGCCGACCTGCCCGTGGCCGCCAGCGCTCCGGAATGGTATTCGGAAAAAGCTGCCGCCATCGGGCTTTATGCCGTGGCCAGCGGCATCATGACCCATCTGGGCCTGCCGCCCAACATCCTGGGCAGCGAGCTGGTCACGGGGTTGGCCCTGGAAGGCCTGGAGGGCGTTTTCGGAGCCACCTTCGTGGTCGAGCCCGACCCGGTCAAGGCGGCCGAGGCCATCAGCCGCCGCATCACGGCCAAACGCCTGGCCTTGGGGCTCAACGACCGTTTCAACGGCTCGACGTATTCCTAGTGTCGGGTCCTTTGACAGGACCTCGGCCGGCTTCTTGCCAACACTATAAAACAATGGTGTTTTCTTGAATAATACTCGCGTATTTCTCAAGGGACGCGACACGAGCGCCATGAACGACAATCCTGCAAGCGCCACGCCTAAGGCCCCTTCGTCGCCGGCATCCTGGAACGCCTCGCCGCAAGGCCTGGCCGGCGCGGACGGCCGGCTCGGGCGGCCGATCAGAAAGATCGCGTTTGCCGGCAAGGGCGGCGTGGGCAAGACCGCCCTGGCCGCGCTTTTCGGCGACTGGCTGGCCCGGTCGGGCCAGGACGTGACGCTCGTCGATGCCGACACGGCCCTGTCGCTGGGCGCGGCCTGCGGCCTGGAGCCCGAGGCCCTGCCCGCCTCCCTGGCCGAGCGCGAGGATCTCGTGCGGGAGCGCATCGGCGATGGCGTCTATCTCAACCTGACCCCTCGGGCGGACGATCTGCCCGAAGCCATCCGCGTCGCCGTCCCGGTCGGCCACGGGCCGCTTTACGGCCCACGCGCCGGGGACAAACGGCTGCTGGTCATGGGCGGGATCAGCAGCGGGGGCGCGGGCTGCGCCTGCGCCGCCGGACATCTGCTCCAGGCCATGCTGGCCCATGTCCTGACCGCCCGGGACGCCTGGACGCTCATAGACTGCGAAGCCGGGGTGGAGCACCTGGGCCGGGGCACAGTAGCCGATGTGGACGCCTTGTGCGTGGTCAGCGAAGCTTCGGCCCGGTCTCTGGCCGTGGCCGGACGGGTGTCGGCCATGGCCGGCCAGTTGGGTCTGACCCGCCAAGTCCTGGTCGTCACCGGGGCCGACCCGGCCGAACTGTTCGCCCTGCCCTTGCCCCCGGGGCTGCCGGAGGTCCGGCTCGCCTTCCCCTTCCTGCCGGGACTGGCCGCCCGGCAGGCGACCTCGGGCAGCGTGCTGTCCCTGCCCGAGGTCGGCCAGGCCGACGCCGCCTGCGCCGCCCTGGCCGAGGCCCTGGGCCGGACCTAAATACGCGGCCCAGTCGTCGCGGCAAACCAGTGCGTTCAGGGCTCGGCAGAGGGCCGCTCCATCGCCATGGCGCGCCATGCCCGGCGTCACGCCAGCGGCCGACACGGCCCCTCGACTGGCCGACACGACTCGCGGACGACCGGACCGCGAAGACGCCTCAACATCCAAACACTGCATAAAAAAAGGGAGCGGCCCGAAAGCCGCTCCCTTTTTGGCGTTTACGCGCGCGAGAACTAGGCGAAAGCCTTCTCGAAGGGCGGAACGACCTGCTTTTTGCGGGACAGCACGCCGTCGAGCCACACGGAGTCGCCTTTCACTTCGACGCCGAAGGCCTTGGTCACGTAGCTGGGATCGTCGGAGACGATCAGCATCTCGGAACCTTCCTTCATGATGTCCGTGAGCAGCAGGAAGACGCTGTGGCGGCCGTCGGCCTTGACCTTCTTGCACTCGGCCAAAAGGTCGGCCTTGACCGGCTCAAGGATGGACAGGTCGACGACTTCGAGCTGGCCGATGCCGATCTTCTTGCCGCCCATGTCGAAGTCCTTGTAGTCGCGGAAGACGAGGTCCTTGGCCGGGGTGCCGCCCACGGCGGACTTGACCTTGAACATCTCGACGCCCAGGGACATGTAGTCGGCCACGCCGGCGATCTTGGCCAGGGCCTCAACGGCTTCCTTGTCGGCCGGGGTGCAGGTCGGCGACTTGAACATGACGGTGTCGGACAGGATGGCGCACATCATGATGCCGGCCATGGGCTTGGAGATCTCGACCTTGGCGCAGTCGTACATCATCTTGACCACGGTGCAGGAGCAGCCGACGGCCTTGACCAGGATGTCCAGGGGATTGGAGGTGGTCACATCGCCCAGCTTGTGGTGATCGTAGATGCCGATGAGTTCGCCCTTGGAGAGGTTCTCCAGGCTCTGGGCCAGGTCGGAGTGGTCGACCAGGATGATCTTCTTGTCGGTGGCGTCGGTGACGATTTCCGGAGCGGCCACGCCGAATTTTTCCAGCACGAAGGCGCTTTCGGGATTGAGCGGGCCCTGAGCGGCGGCGATAGCGCCCATGCTCTGGGACTTGTTCATGAGATCGGCGACGGAGATAGCGGCGGCGACGGAATCGGTATCCGGATTTTTGTGACCAACGACGTAAACAGCCATGTCTTTTTCCTCCTGGGGGTTTGTCCAAGACCCTGACGGGTCGGCATCCGCGTGTGAGTAACTTGTGAATAATATCCCAATAGTCGTTCCTTGCCAAGCCCAAACCGGGCCGGGGCGACGTCTTTTTTCCCGAAAGTCCGCCCGAAGCGCTGGGCCGGCAATGTGAAAAAAAACGCCTAGAAAAACCGCCAGGCCACGGCCAGGCCCATGCCGCCGGCCAGGGCGGCGTAAGCCGGGCGGTAGCGCAGGGACAAAACCGCGCCCAGGCTGCCGAGAATCCACAACTGGCCCCAGCTCGCCCGGGAGGACGCAAGATACGGCCACACCTTGGGCAGGGCCGCCGCGAACAGGGCAATGAGCCCGGCCAGGGCCACGGCAAAAACCAGCCCCTGGATGACCACGGTGTTGACCAGGGCCCGACGGATCAGTTTGCCCGGCTCGAAGGGGGCGCGCTGGCGCTGGCGGGCGGCGGCGTAGCGGGAAAAGACGATGTTTTCCACCACCCGCTGGGCCCCTTCCAGGCCGGAGAAAAGCCGGGCCAGGATCGAGGTGGCGGCGGCCACGCACAGGGCCTCGGCCGGCGTGGTCAGGGAAAAGACGTGCATGAGCGACAACCCGGACAGGGCGGCAGCGGCGGCGTTGGGCGGAATGTGGGTGCCGGCGGGAATGCCGTCGAGCCAAAACAGTTCGTAGAAAATGCAGAGATTAAGGGCGGTGGGCAGGTCGCCCTGGCACAGGCCCCAGGCCAGGCCGATGACCAGGGGGCGTTCCAGCAGGGCGGCGTTTACGGCAAAGCGGAACGAGGAGCACAGGACAAAAAAAAAGCGACGCCAAGGACGTGGAGCGCGATGTCGGCCTGATGGGTCATGGCATGGGTCTCGCGGTGGTTACCATTAAGTTCGGCTGCCGGGTCAAACCCTGGGCTGGGCCGGATCGCCCGGCACGCAACGGTAGTCCAGGCGCACGCCCTTGTCCCGGAAAAAATCCAGGCAGGATTCGTCCTCCTTGGACAGGGCCACGTGGGGACAGACTTGCTTCTTGCCCGGGGCGTAGTGGAGATTGCCGAGGTTCAAATTGGCGAAATCGAACCCGTGTTCGTAGGCAGCCTGGGCGTCGCGGCAACTGGCAAAAAGGATCAGCGCCTCGGGCAGGTTCAGGGGCGCATGGCTGAAATAGCCGGCCAGGTCGGACACAGGCAAGAACACGATGGCCACGCCGTCGGGGATGGCCAGGGACATGATCTCTTGGCGCAGATGGTCGGCGGCCAAGTCGTCGTTGACCACCACGATCCGGCTGGCGTGGGTAAAGGGCAGCCAGGTCTCGATGATCTGGCCGTGAACGAGGCGGTTGTCGATGCGCACGAAGGCCATGGCTACCCCTCGGCCACCTTTTTGCGCAGCACCTCGCCGGCCACGACGATGCCTTGGCAACCGGCCTGCTTGGCCTCCACGGCCAGGGTTTGCAGGGGGCGGGTGCGCGACCCCAAAATCTTGATGAGCATGGGCAGATTGACGCCGGTGAGGACCTCAAGCTGGCCCGAACCCAAAAGCGACAGGCTCATGTTGGTGGGGGTGCCGCCGAACATGTCGGTCAGCACCAGCACCCCGCCGCCCTGGTCGGTGTCCTTGATGGCGGCCTTGAGCGCGGCCAGGGATTCGTCCACGGCCTTGGTCAGATCGACGCTGACGGCCTGGCAGTGCTGCTGGGGGCCGAGGATGAACTCGGCGGCGGCAATGAGCCGCGACCCGTAGTCGGTGTGGGTGACGACCACCACGCCAACAGGCGCGTCCTTGGGGGACTCGGCATTCATAGACAGGCATCCCGGAGCATGTCGCCCCCGTCTTGACGGTTTGAAACCGCCGGCATTGCATCCCGCTTCCGGTCCGGCCGCGCCGCCCGGAAGCCCAAGCCCTCACACGATAACGCGCCTTGAACAGCCTGCCGGGCCAGCAAGGCCGCCGATCGGGACAGCGACGCCATCCCAAACGCGAAAGCCCTGGGCTGGGAAAACCGCCCCGCCGCTCTCGCCGGCGAACCCCGTTGCCGCGGCGTTCAAGTCGCGCGGTCTAGCCGCGTTCAATGTGCCGATGTTCAAGGGAGATATTGTAGCCAGCCTTGGAGAGCGTGTCAAAGACCGACTCGGCCACGGCCACCGAACGATGGCGGCCGCCGGTGCAGCCAAAGGCCAGGGTCAGGCGGTAACGCCCTTCCTTGGCGTAGAGCGGCAGGAGATAGAGCAGAAATTCAGTCAGCCGGCGCAAGAACTCCCGGCCCGGGTCCTCGGCCAGGACGTAATCGCGCACCGCCGCTTCCTTGCCCGTGCGCTCACGCAGTTCCTTGTCGAAATAGGGGTTGGGCAGAAAGCGCAGATCGAAGATCATATCGGCCTCGGAGGGGGGGCCGTACTTGAAGCCGAAGCTCATGACGTGGACCTTGAGGGTTCCGGCGGTGGGCCGGATGGAGGCCCATTTCTCCTGGAGCTTGCGGCGCAGGTCGTGGATGGTGAAATGAGTGGTGTCCAGCACCATGTCGGCGGCGTCGCGCAGCGGCCGCATCCGCTCGCGCTCGGCCAGGGCGGCCTGTTCCAGGCCCATTTCGGCGCTTTCCAAGGGATGGGGCCGGCGGGTGGTGGCGTAGCGGCGGATGATCTCGCCGTTGTCGGCCTCGAAAAAGATGATCTGGGTGAGGTCCTGTTTGCGCCGCACCTCGGCCAGGGTCGCGCCCCAGTCGGTGTCGAGGTCGGCTTGGCGCACGTCCATGCCCAGGGCCAGGCCCTTGTAACGCTGGCCGCTCTTGTCGTCGAAAAGGCTCATGAGCTTGGGCACGAGGCTGACCGGCAGCCCGTCCACGCAAAAAAAACCCAGGTCCTCGAAGACGCGAAGGGCGGTGGATTTCCCGGACCCGGACAGGCCGGTCAAGATGACGACGGGGAGTTCCCTGGCCCCATGTTCCATGGCGTTCACCTTCCGGCCCAAGGGCTTAACAAATTTCCCGCGCGTTTGTGTGACGACAAACGCGCGGGAAACGTTTTTTCAGGGAGCCTTAGGCGGCGGCGAGCACCTGCCGCAAGGCCTCGTCTGTTTCGGCGGTCAGAAAGGCCCGCCGGAAGGATTCATCGGACAAAAGCCGCGAGATGTGGGCCAGGATGCGCAAATGCAGGCCCGCGACGTGCTCGGGCGCGAGCACCAGGAAGAAGATGCGGCAGGGCTTGAAGTCCAGCGCATCGAAGCTGACGCCCGCAAGGCTTCTCCCGACGACGATGACGATGCGTTCGAGGCTCTCCATCTTGCCGTGGGGAATGGCCACCCCGTCGCCAATGCCCGTGGTGCCGAGGTTTTCCCGGTCAAGCAGCACCTGAAGGGCGCGTTTGGCGTCAAAATCGGGCCACTGCTTCTTGATGGGGGCCACGAGCTCGGCCAACACCTCGGACTTGGACTCCGACGCAAGATTCCCGATGACGAACTCGGGCTGGAGATAGTCCTCTAACCGCATTTAAGCGCCCGTTCCAGGATCGATGAGGCCGAAGTCGCCGTTGCGCAGGCGGTAGATGACGTTGGGCCGTTCGGTTTCGGAGTTGATGAACACCAGGAATTCGTACTTGAGGGCCTCAAGCTGCATGGCGGCTTCTTCCACGGCCATGGGCTTGGGCTGGTATTCGTCGGTCTCGATGATGGTGGGCACCCGGCCGCCGGCAGCGTCCTCGCTGATGCTGATGACGTCCATGCGGACCTGCTCCACGGTCTGGCGGCGGCGGTCCTTTTGCTTCTCGCGGAACTTCTTGGCCTGGGCCTCGACCTTGTCGAGGATCAGGTCGATGGTGGAGTACATGTCCTCGGAGGTCTCGTGGGCGGAGATGTGCATATTGTCGGCCAGGAAGATGACGTCGGCCATCTGCCGGGTCTTTTCCACGGCCAGATTGACCTGGACTTCCGAGGCGTCGGTGGACGAGGTGTACTTGCCAAGCTTTTCAAAGCGCTTCTTGGCGTAATCGCGCAAATGATCAGACGGCTCGAAATTCTTGAAATTAAAGGTGATGTTCATAGAATCCTCCAGGCTGGCGTGGTGAGGGGCCGGAAACCCGGCCCGAAGCATCAGAAAACCGCCTTGCGCTTCGAAGACGACTCGATTCCCATGGCCGTGCGGTACTTGGCCACGGTTCGCCGGGCGATGTTGATTTGCAGCTCGTCTTTGAGCATGTCGGCGATGGCCTCGTCGCTGATGGGCTTCTTGGCGTTCTCGCCGGAAATAATCCGCTTGATCATGGCCTTGACCGACTCGGAACCCACCGTGCCGCCGTCGTCGAGCTCCAGGGCGCTGTTGAAAAAGAACTTGAGCTCGAAGATGCCGTGGGGCGTGGCCACGTACTTGTTGGACGTGATGCGGCTGACGGTGGATTCGTGCATGCTGATGTCGTCGGCCACGTCCTTGAGGATCAGCGGCCGCAGCCTGGTCACGCCGTCCTCGAAAAAACCGCGCTGAAACTTCACGATGCTCTCAAGGACCTTATACAGCGTGCGCTGGCGCTGGTACAGGCTCTTCATGAGCCACATGGCCGAACGCATCTTGTCCTGAAGATAGTCCTTGTCCTTGTCGTGGCGCGGCAGGCTGCCGTCGGTGTAGGACATGTTGAGTCCCAGGCGCGGCATCCCTTCCTCGTTGAGCAGGATGACGAAGTCCTCGCCATACTTGTAGACGAAGGCGTCGGGGCTGACGAAGATCGGGTCGCCCGAACCGTAGCTGGCCCCGGGCATGGGATCGAGGGTCTGGATCAGCTCCAGGTATTCCTTGAGCTTTTCCATAGTCATGTGAAATTTCTTGGCCAGGGGCTTGTAGCGCTTCTTTTCGAGATCCTCGAGATGCTCGCGCACCAGTTCGATGAGGATGGGGTCGTCGTAGCCGTAGACCTCGATCTGAATGAGCAGGCATTCGCTGGGGGTGCGGGCGGCCACGCCCACGGGATCGAAGCGCTGGATGCGGTGGAGCACCGTTTCGACATGGGCCGGATCGGCGTTGGCCATGCCGGCGATTTCCTCCACCGTGGCCCGCAGGTAGCCCGAGGAATTGAGACTGCCGACGATGGTCTCGCCGATCTCGACTTCCTTGGCCGTGAAGTTGGACAGGTGCATCTGCCAGCCGAGATGGCCGTCCAGGGACGGCTTGGAGGCCAGGCGGGCGTCAAAGGCCATGCCCTCCTCGGGCACTTCCAGGTCGCGGGACAGGGACTGCTTGCTCGTGCTGGCGAAATCGCCGAGGTAGTCGTCCCACTCGGCGTTTTTGAGCAGTTCCTTTTCAATGGCAGCGTCGGCTCCCGTGGGGCCGTTGTTGTCCTCGACCATGACGCGTTCGGGCTGGCGATCCTCCTCGACGGACTCCTCCAGAAGCGGGTTTTCCAGGAGCTCCTGCTGCACGCTTTCAAGCAACTCCAGCCGCGACAGCTGCAGAAGCTTGATGGCTTGCTGCAGCTGGGGGGTCATCACCAGCTGTTGGGAAAGCTTGAGTTGCTGCCGCAGTTCCAGGGCCATGCTTACCGCCGTGCTCGAAAGTCGTTGACGTTATCGGGGGTCGCAACCGGGACATGCCCGGCTCAGGGGCGCCCCGCACAACAAAAACCATGCCACAATTGCAGCCTCGTGGCAATCGGCACAATCGGCCTTCAGCCGAGGAACCACTGGTAGGCCGCCTCCAGACGGCCCTTGGCGGCCAAAATGTAGCGCACGGCCTCGCGCACCGCGCCCTGCCCACCCCCGCGCCGCGCCACCCACAAGGCCAGATCGAGAATCTCCGGCTGGGCGTCGGCCACGGCCATGGGCAGCCCGACCAGCTCCATGGGGCCGGCGTCCACCCAGTCGTCGCCGAGAAAGGCGGCCTGATGCGGGGCCAGTCCGGCCCTGGCCAGGATGCCTTCCAGCACGCCCACCTTGCGATAGTGGCCGGGGTGGTATTCCTCGACGCCCAGTTCCCGCATCCGGGCGGCCACGGCCGGGCTGTCCAGGCCGCTTATGACCGCCACGGCCAGTCCCGCCGCCTGGGCCGCCTTGATGCCCAGGCCGTCGTGGACGTGGAAGCGCTTGGTCACTTCGCCCCGGGCATCGACGTAGATGCCGCCGTCGGTCATGACGCCGTCGACGTCGAGCACCAGCAGCTCCACATCCCGGGCGCGCGTAATGGCCAGCTTGGCGTCTTCGGGCATAACAAACTCCCCTTGCGGTGCGGCGGCGGCGAAGCGGAAAAAGCGTTCTCCCCCTGGCCGCCGACAGGCGCAATCTAGCCTAAAAATCGCGCCATGACCAGAAGATAAACGTTTTAAGCGCCTTGCCAAGCCATGCCGGCCCTTGGTCCAAAAAAAGTCCGGGGAAGCCGCCTTCCCCGGACCGTACGATCGCTTTGCGCCTGAGCCGTCTAGCCCTTGTAGCGCTTGGCCGCGGCCACGAACTCGCGGAACAGCGGATGCGGGCGCATGGGGCTGCTCTTGAATTCGGGATGGAACTGGCAGCCCAGGAACCAGGGGTGGTCGGGCAGCTCCACCATTTCGACCAGTTCGCCGTCCGGGGACAGGCCGCTTAAGACCAGGCCGGCTTCCTCGAAGTTGCCGGCGTAGGCCTTGTTGAACTCGTAACGGTGGCGATGGCGCTCGGAAATTTCCGACGCGCCGTAGGCGGCGGCCGCCTTGGTGCCCGGCGCGACCACGCAGGGATAGGCCCCTAGGCGCATGGTGCCGCCCTTGTCGCTGGTCGGGTCGCGGTGCTCGATGGTCTGGGTGCGGAAGTCGTACCACTCGCGCATGAGGTAGATGACCGGATGCTGGGTGGTCAGGTCGAACTCCTCGGAGTTGGCCCCGTCAAGGCCCAGCACGTTGCGGGCGTATTCGATGACCGCGCACTGCATGCCCAGGCAGATGCCGAAGAAGGGAATCTTCTTGGTGCGGGCGTATTCGATGGAGGCGATCTTGCCTTCCACTCCGCGCGAGCCGAAACCGCCAGGGACGAGGATGCCGTCGATGCCCGAGAGCTTGGCGGCCACGTTGTCCCGGGTCAGCTCCTCGGAGTTGACGTAGACGAAATTGACCGACACCCCGGCGTGGACGCCGCCGTGGACCAGGGATTCATGCAGGCTCTTGTAAGCCTCCTTGAGGTCCACGTACTTGCCGACGATGGCGATGGACACCGTGCCGACCGGGTTCTCCAGGCGGTACATGAGGTCGCGCCAGGGCTCCAGCTCGGCGTTCTTGGCCGGCAGGCGCAGCAGGATGGCGATTTTCTGGTCCACGCCCTCGCCGTAGAGGCGCAGCGGCAGCTCGTAGATGCTCTTGACGTCCACGGCCGTGAACACGGCGTCGGCGTCGACGTCGCAAAAAAGCGCGATCTTCTGCTTGATGTCGCGGGCCAGGTCCACTTCGCTGCGGCAGATGATGATGTCGGGCTGGATGCCGATGGAGCGCAGTTCCTTGACGCTGTGCTGGGTGGGCTTGGTTTTGACCTCGCCGGCCGTGCGCAGGTAGGGCACCAGCGTCAGATGGATGTAGAGGGCGTTTTCCTTGCCGAGTTCCATCCGCAACTGGCGGATGGCCTCCAAGAAGGGCTGGCCCTCGATGTCGCCCACCGTGCCGCCGATCTCGATGATGGCCACGTCCTCGTCGGTGGCCACGCCCAGGATGGAGCGCTTGATCTCGTCGGTGATGTGGGGGATCACCTGGACCGTGCCGCCCAGGTAGTCGCCCCGGCGCTCTTTCTGGATGACGCTGAAATAGATGCGCCCGGAGGTGAAGTTGTTGTTCTGGCTCATGGGCACGCCGAGGTAGCGCTCGTAATGCCCGAGGTCGAGGTCGGTTTCGGCCCCGTCGTCGGTGACGTACACTTCGCCGTGCTGGAACGGGTTCATGGTGCCGGGATCGACGTTGATGTAGGGATCGAGCTTCTGGATGGTGACCTTGAGTCCCCGGGCTTGGAGCAGCGCGCCGATGGAGGCGGCGGCGAGTCCTTTGCCCAGGGAGGACAGCACCCCTCCCGTAACGAAAATAAACTTGGTCTTCATGGCATGCCGTCCTTGTTTCACGGGTCCGTCCCGGCGACCCCGGCGGAATGCGCCTACCGGCGGGCCTTTGGCCCGGGCGCGGTTGACGCGGCCGTTGCGGCCCCGTATGTTCAGCCGCGTAAAGTAAGCTTTCGGAAGCAATTTTTCAAGGAACCCTTGGGAGGATTTCCCCGTATGCCCCAGGTGCGCACCCTCGTGATCACCGGTTTCGGCTCCAACTGCGAGGTCGAATCGGCCCATGCCGCCCGCATGGCCGGGTCCGATGTCACCGACATCGTGTTCTTTTCCGACATCGTGGCCGGCCGGACACGGATCGACGCCTACAATTTTTTGATCTTTCCCGGCGGGTTTCTCGACGGCGACGATCTCGGCGCGGCCCAGGCCGCGGCCGTGCGCTGGAAACATGCCCAGACCGACGCGGGCGAGCCGTTGCTCGACCAGCTGCGCGCCTTTTTTGACGCCGGGGGCCTTGTCCTTGGCATCTGCAACGGCTTTCAGCTCCTCGTCAAGCTCGGATTGCTGCCGGCCCTTGGCGGGGCCTACTTCGCCCGCCAGGTGAGCCTGGCCAACAACGACTCGGCCCGCTTCGAGGACCGCTGGGTGACGCTTCGGGCCAACCCGCAAAGCCCGTGCGTGTTCACCAAAGGCCTTTCGGTCATCGACCTGCCCGTGCGCCACGGCGAGGGCAAGCTCGTGCCCATGGAGCCGGCCGTTCTCGACGAGCTCATGGCCAGTGGCGCGGTGGCCCTGCAATATGCCGACCCGGCCACGGGCGCGGTCACCATGGACTATCCGGCCAACCCCAACGGTTCGCCCCAGGCCATCGCCGGACTGACCGACCCCACGGGCCGCATCCTCGGGCTCATGCCCCATCCCGAGGCCTTCAACCATCCGACCAACCACCCCGACTACACCCGGGGCGCGCGCCCGACCCTGGGCACGGCCCTTTTCGAAAACGCCGTGGCCTTCCTGCGCGCCGGGGCCTGATCGGACTTCACCGCCAATCGACGGCCCGGCCGGGAACCTCCCGCGTCGGGCCGTTTTTGCCGCCGCCAGAAGACGTCCGCCGCTCGCTGCCGTCGCCGAGGCCTAACGCTGCGGCGTAGCCTGGACTCCAGCCGGGCGCGCTGCCGCCCCGCTCCGCTCCGCTGGGCGCCCCTGGCGCCCGACAAGAAACGTCCCTTGCCGTCGGCCCATGCGTCGCCTTGAAACTGCCCCAACCGCGCTTCCCCAGCCAAGCGCGCCAGCCGGAAAACGCCATGGCCCTGCTCCCCGCCAAACGCTTCGACGCCGCCTCGGGCGAACTGCCCGCTCCGCCTCCGGGCTGGCCGGATTTCGAGGCGGTGATGGCCCTGGCCCTGGACGAGGCCCGGGCGGCGGCGACCCTTGGCGAGACGCCGGTGGGCGCGGTTTTGCTGTCCGCCGAAGGCGAATTGCTGGCCCGGGCCGGCAACGCGCCCATCACCACCAATGATCCCACGGCCCACGCCGAGATGCGGGTCTTGCGCCAGGCGGCGGCCACGGTTGGCAACTACCGGCTGTCGGGCACGATCCTGGCCGTGACCCTGGAGCCGTGCCTCATGTGCCTGGGGGCCATGATCCATGCCCGGGTAGGCCTGCTCGTCTACGGCGCGACCGACCCGCGCACCGGGGTCGTCGACTCACGGCTGCCCGGCCCGGACCTGCCCTTTTTCAATCACCGCTTCGACGTGGTGTCCGGAATCAGGGCCGGGGAATGCGGCGGGCTGTTGCGGGCTTTTTTCCGGGAAAAACGGCGCGGCGGCGCGGGTTGAGGCCTGTTTGCGGCCGGCGTGAAAAAACACTTGCCAAGCGGCCGGGCCGAGGATAATTTGCCGACTCCCTTCCAGCTCTCTGTGCGGAGAGGTACCGAAGTGGTCGTAACGGGCCCGACTCGAAATCGGGTTGCGGGTTAATAGCCTGCACGTGGGTTCGAATCCCACCCTCTCCGCCAATCAATAAAATCAACTAGTTATGATATCCAGCGACGCCAAAACGCCGCTGGTTTTTTTGCGTTCAACAAAGCCCTTCGCCCGCAAACTCTTCCCCCTGCCCGTAAATAAAAATTTACGCCCCCGCCCGGCAGTTATACACCGCCTATATGTCCCCGGAGCTATACCCGGGCCATCGACAGCCGCTTGAAGGAGGTTTTCGATGGATACGCTCTTCGTCGTCGTCACCTTGGTCCTTATCGTCGGTCTTCTCGGCCTGATCGAACTGCTCGATCGGCTGGACAGGAGTTGACCATGGATCTCGTCGTCCTGGCCCTGGCCGTGGCCCTGTTTGCCTATCTGTTGGCCGCCTTGTGCAAACCGGAGTGGTTCGAATGACCATCAATGCCGTCCTGCAGCTCAGCCTCTTCCTGATCCTGCTGCTCCTGCTCTCCTGGCCCCTTGGGCTCTACGCCGCCCGGGTCTACCAGGGCCAACCCTGCGGCCTGGACAAAATCCTCGGCCCCCTGGAACGCCTGCTCTACCGCCTCTCGGGCGTCGATCCCGCCCGGGAAATGAACTGGAAGACCTACGCCCTGGCCATGACGGGCTTAAACGCCCTGGGACTCCTCGCCGTCTACGGCCTGGAGCGCCTCCAGGGCGGGTTGCCCCTCAATCCCCTGGGACTGCCCGGTGTGGACCCCTTCGTGGCCTTAAACACCGCCATAAGCTTCGCCAGCAACACCAACTGGCAAGCTTACGCCGGCGAGACCACCATGAGCATCCTCACCCAGATGTTGGGTCTGGCCGTGCAAAACTTCCTGTCCGCCGCCACCGGCATGGCCGTGGCCGTCGCCGTCATCCGGGGCATCGCCCGCCGGGAGACGACCTCCCTTGGCAACTTCTGGCAGGACGCGACCCGCTCGGTGCTCTACATCCTGCTGCCGCTGTCCCTGGTCCTGGCCCTGGCGCTCATCTGGCAGGGCGTGCCCCAGACCTTCACCGCCCAGGTCGAGGCCGGCTGGATCGACCCGAGCGCCGTTTCGGCCTCCGCCCCGGACAGCCAGACCGCCCCGCCTACCGGCCAGTCCCTCATCCTTGGCCCGGTGGCTTCCCAGGTGGCCATCAAGCAGCTCGGCACCAACGGCGGCGGCTACTACAACGCCAACTCCGCCCATCCTTTCGAAAACCCCACGCCCCTGACCAACCTGCTCGAAATGCTGGCCATCCTGCTCATTCCGGCCGCCTTTTGCCACACCTTCGGGGCCATGGTCGGCGACCGGCGGCAGGGGTTGGCCCTGCTGGCCGCCATGACCATCCTTTTTGCCGTCTTCGCCGGCCTGACCATGGCCGCCGAAGCGGTCCCCAATCCAGCCCTGGCCGGCATCGGCGTCCAAAGCGCCCCGAGCCTGGAAGGCAAGGAAGTCCGCTTCGGCCCGGCCGGCTCGGCCCTGTGGGCCGCCGTCACCACCGCCGCCTCCAACGGCTCGGTCAACGCCATGCACGACAGCTTCTCGCCCCTAGGCGGCCTGTGGCCCATGCTCCTCATGCAGCTGGGCGAAGTGGTCTACGGCGGCGTGGGATCGGGACTTTACGGCATGGTGGTCTTTGCCGTGGTCACGGTCTTCGTGGCCGGCCTCATGGTCGGGCGCACCCCGGAATATTGCGGCAAGAAAATCGAGCCCTTCGAGACCAAGATGGCCGCCCTTATCATCCTCATCCCGCCCTTTGCCTGTCTGGCCGGCACGGCCCTGGCCTGCGTCATCGGTCCGGCCGACGCCGTCTCCAACCCCGGCCCCCATGGGTTTTCCCAGATGCTCTATGCCTTTTCGTCCATGGGCAACAACAACGGCAGCGCCTTTGCCGGCCTGACCGCCACCTCGCCCTTCTGGACCCTGGCCGGAGGGCTGGCCATGTTCGTGTCCCGCTACTGGCTCATACTCCCCGTGCTGGCCCTGGCCGGCTCCCTGGCCCGCAAGAAGCGTCTGGCCCAGGGACCGGGCACCCTGCCCACCCACGGCCCCATCTTCGTCGGCTTGCTCATGGCCGTGGTGCTGGTCGTCGGCGCGCTGACCTTTGTGCCGTCCCTGGCCCTTGGGCCGGTGGCCGAACAGCTGGCCCTTTTCCAATAGAGGTGTCGTTATGACCAAGACCGCCAAACGTCCGCTTTTTGATCCGGCCATCGTCCGCCAGGCCGGCTTTGATTGCCTGCGCAAGCTCGCCCCAAGCCGCCAAGCCCGCAACCCCGTCATGTTCACCGTCTACATCGGCAGCGTCCTGACTACCGTCCTGGCCATCCAGGCCGCCCTGGGCCGGGGCGAGGCTCCGACGGGATTCGTTTCCGCCGTGGCCGCCTGGCTGTGGGCCACCATCCTTTTCGCCAACTTCGCCGAGGCCATGGCCGAGGGCCGGGGCAAGGCCCAGGCCGCCGCCCTCAAGGGGCTGCGCCGCGACGTCGTGGCCAAAAAACTCGCCGCCCCCCGCCGCGACGCCGCCGTGTCCCAGGTCCCGGCCAGTTCCCTGGCCCGGGGCGATCTGTTCCTGGTCGAGGCCGGCGATCCCATCCCCTCCGACGGCGATATCGTGGAAGGCATCGCCTCGGTGGACGAATCGGCCATCACCGGCGAAAGCGCCCCGGTCATCCGCGAGGCCGGCGGCGACCGCAGCGCCGTCACCGGCGGCACGCGCCTGCTGTCCGACTGGCTCATCGTGCGCGTGGCCTCCAATGCCGGCGAAACCTTCCTCGACCGCATGATCTCCCTGGTCGAGGGAGCCAAGCGCCGCAAGACGCCCAACGAAATCGCGCTCAATATCCTGCTCGCCTCCCTCACCCTGGTCTTTCTGGTGGTCTGCGTCACCCTGCGCCCCATGTCGGCCTATGCCGTGGCCGCCGCCGGCCAGGGCCAGGCCGTGACCATCACCGCCCTGACCGCGCTTTTCGTCTGCCTGGCCCCCACCACCATCGGCGGCCTGCTCTCGGCCATCGGCATCGCCGGCATGGACCGCCTCATCCAGGCCGGGGTCATCGCCACCTCGGGCCGGGCCGTGGAGGCCGCCGGCGACGTGGACGTGCTGCTCCTCGACAAGACCGGCACCATAACCCTTGGCAACCGCCAGGCCTCTGCCTTCCTGCCGGCCAAGGGCGTGGACGAACGCGCCCTGGCCGAGGCGGCCCAGCTCGCCTCCCTGGCCGACGAAACCCCGGAAGGCCGCTCCATCGTGGTCCTGGCCAAGGAGCGCTTCGGTCTGCGCGGCCGCGACCTGACCGCCATGGGAGCGACCTTCGTGGCCTTCACGGCCCAGACCCGCCTGTCCGGCGTGGACCTGCCCGGCCGGACCATCCGCAAGGGCGCTTCCGACGCGGTCAAGGCCCTGGCCGAGGCCTCGGGCCAGCGCCTGCCGGCCGAGGTCGAACGGGCCATCCACGAGGTGGCCAAATCCGGCGGCACGCCCCTGGTGGTGGCCGAAAACGGCCGGGCGCTTGGCGTGGTCTGGCTCAAGGACATCGTCAAGGGCGGCATCCGCGAACGCTTCGCCGAACTGCGGGCCATGGGCATCAAGACCATCATGGTCACCGGCGACAATCCGCTCACCGCCGCCGCCATCGCCGCCGAAGCCGGGGTGGACGACTTCCTGGCCGAGGCCACCCCCGAGGCCAAGCTGGCCCGCATCCGCCAGTACCAGGCCGAGGGCAAGATGGTGGCCATGACCGGCGACGGCACCAACGACGCCCCGGCCCTGGCCCAGGCCGACGTCGGCGTGGCCATGAACTCCGGCACCCAGGCCGCCAAGGAAGCCGGCAACATGGTCGATCTCGACTCCAACCCCACCAAGCTCCTGGAAGTGGTGGCCATCGGCAAGCAGCTCCTCATGACGCGCGGGTCGCTGACCACCTTTTCCATCGCCAACGACATCGCCAAATACTTCGCCATCATCCCGGCCGTGTTCATCGCCATCTACCCGCAACTGGGCGTCCTTAACGTCATGGGGCTGGCCACGCCCAAGTCGGCCGTGCTCTCGGCCGTCATTTTCAACGCGCTCATCATCGTCTTCCTCATTCCCCTGGCTCTTCGCGGCGTCAAATACGTGCCCGTGCCCGCCGCCGTCGCCCTGCGCCGCAACCTCCTCGTCTACGGCCTCGGCGGCCTGGCCGTGCCCTTCGCCGGCATCAAATGCATCGACCTCGCCATCGCCGCCCTGGGCTGGGCCTGAGGTGAAAGGTGGGCAGGAGAAAGAGAGGGAAGAAATGCCTCCGGCGGCCGGGAGGGGGTAACCCCCTCCCGGA
>ALAO01000127.1 GCA_000307955.1 Solidesulfovibrio magneticus str. Maddingley MBC34
CGGCGCTGTTCATGGCCACGGGCCGGGCGCTTTTGCGCGGCGGGCAGGGCGTGGGCTGCGGCCCGGGAGCGCTGCTCACCCTGGCCAACACGCTGTTGTGGCAGGACACGGCCGATTCCGGGCGCTTCATCACGCTGTATTTCCTGCGATTGGAAGGCGGCGGCCTGGCTCCCTGCGGCCGGTTGACCTGGGCCCGGGCCGGCCACGATCCGGCCATGATCTACGATCCCGCCAGCGACGACTTCGTCGAACTGCTCGGTCCGGGGCTACCGCTTGGCGTATTGCCGGACCACGTCTACGCCGAACAAAGCTGTCCGGGTCTGAACCCGGGCCAGGTGCTGCTCCTTGGCACCGACGGCATCTGGGAGGCCCGCGACACCGGGGACGCCATGTACGGCAAAGACCGGCTGCGCGAGGTGGTGCGCCGCCATGCCGACGGCACGGCGGCCGAACTGGTGGCGGCCATCCATGCCGACGTGGCAGCTTTTCAGGCCGGCGCGCCCCGTGACGACGACATCACCGTGGTCGTCATCAAAGCCCTGCCAATCTGACCGGTTCTCCCCCTATTCGGGAGGTCCAGGAGGGGCTGAGCCCCTCCTGGCCGCCGGAGGCATCTTCCTCTTTCTCTTTCTTTTCCTCTACACCAACTTACAACCACCGCGCCCGCACCGCGTTGCGGGGCGGCACGGCGGCGTAGCGCAGGGCCGGGTAGCCGAGCATGAGTCCGCCTTCGATGACGCAGCCTTGGGGGATGCCCAAGGCCTTGGCCAGGGCGGCGTCGTTTCGGGCGGCCCGCACAAGCAGTCCGGCCCAGCAGGTTCCCAGGCCCCGGGCCACGGCGGCCAGCTCCAGAAACGTCAGCGCGATGCCGCAGTCGGCCGCGCCGTAAGGGGCGTCGTCGGGAGCATAGGCCACGGCCAGGGCCGGCGCGCCGCGCAGGAAGGCGTCGCGGCCCGCCTTCCACATGGCCGAATACTTGGGCCGGGTGCCGGCAGCCTCGAAATAGGCGGCGGTCATGGCCGCCAGTTCGCGGACCTTGGCCGGGTCCACCGTGACGCACCAGCCCACTTCCTGGGCATTGGAGGCGGTGGGGGCGAAGCGGGCCACGTCCAGCAGCGCTTCCATGGTTTCGCGGGCCACGGGCGCATCCTTATACGCCCTGATGGAGCGGCGGCCACGCAACATGCCATCCACGATTTCGGGTTCGGGCCAGTGGCGAAGGACTGTGGTCATGGCGGCCGGATCGACCCGGCTGATGGTCAGGGCGGACTTGGGGCACACGGCCACGCAGTGGCCGCAGGCAATGCACAGTTTTTCCTCGACGACCACGGGCCGGCCGTCGACGCCGGCCTCCAGGCAGCCGCTCGGGCAGACGGCGGCGCACAGGCCGTCGGCGTTGCACCGCTTAGTGTCAAGGGTCAGAAATTCCATGGCAAACCTCCGAGATAGCGCCCGCTGCGTAGCGGTACGCCAGGATGGGGCCAGGTTATGCCCCCTGGGCGGTTTTGCAAGCAGGCACGGAAAAGTTGCGTGATACCCCGCAGGGAACCGGCGGGCGAGGCGACAACGACTGTCGCGGCCCATGCCCAGGGCGGGCGCGGCCGCGACGGCCGCCGGCTTCCCGGAGGGGTGGGAAGAGCGAAATCAGGTTTAATGGTTAGGGCGCGCCTGGAGAAAACGCACGCCGACCGCCTGCGGGCCAAACCGAACGTTACAGCCAGATCATGCGAACGGCCTTGGCCGGGCCGGCTTCAGGCTCCAGTCGCGGCTGGCCGAGGACCAGGGCGGCGTGGACCAGGTGTCCCTGGGGCATGGACAGGGCGGCGGCCAGGGCCGGGTCGACGGCAGCGGCCTGGACCAGCGCGCCGACGCAGCAGCTGCCAAGACCCGCCGAGGCGGCGGCCCATTCCAGCCGGGCCATGGCTTCCCGGCAGGCGGCGGCGGCCGGGGCGTCGCCGGCCGGGCCGTGGACCACGGCCAAATGCGGCGCGCCGTGCAGGGTCAGGCGGCGCACGTCGGCGGACGGGTTCGGCCCGTCGAGGAGCGCGCCTTCGCGGCGCATCCAGGCGGCCAGCAAGCCGGCCAGACGATCCATGGCGGCCGGGGATTCGACCATGACGAAACGCGCCCGACCGTGGAGGTCGGTAGCGGCGGCCGCGGCGACAAGTTCCCGCAACAGGGCCATGGACACGCCCTTGGGCACGAACCGGCGGACGGCCTGACGGGCCTTGATGAAGGCGGCCTGCTCCTGGCCTACGATCTTGCCCTGGCCCCCGACGCACCAGGCGGACGCGGCGCGCTGCCGATCCTGCCCTGGAGACGACGCATCCCAGGCGTCTTGCGCGTTGCCGGAGCCGGCATTATTGGCGTAAAAAGGTATTCCCCGGATGTACATGGCAGGTTTTTGCGTGGACTGACCGACGGCTGGCGTAAGGGACATGGCGTTTCTCCTAGTTCAAAGGACTCAAACCATGGTGTACAGACTCCGCACCAGTCTCACAATACGTCGATTTATGTGATAAGCGTGATCCTCTTCCTTTTGTCTGCCGGCATAACGGGTTTTTTCCTTGAATTTCTTTTTTTGTCGACGTATGTTTTTCACAGCATTTTCTTGGAGGCTTCATGCGGGCACTGGTGGTGGACGACGATCCGGCCAGCCGGCAAGTGCTGGCTGCCCACTTGGGCGGATTGGCCGAGTGCGTGCTGTGCGAATCGGGCGCTTCGGCCGTGGCGGCCGTGGCCGAGGCCATTGTCGAGGGCAACCCCTTTGACGTGGTCTTTCTCGACATCATCATGCCCCACATGGACGGCCACGAAACCCTGGGCCAGATCCGCGAGACCGAGGAAACCGCCTGCCTGCCCCCGACCGAGCGGGCCAAGGCCGTCATGGTCACCTCCATGGACGACGAGGCCAACACCCTAAACGCCCTGTTCGACGGCCAGGTCGCGGCCTATCTCATCAAGCCGGCCAACCGTTCCCAGCTCCTGGACAAGCTCTCGGTCCTCGGCCTGCTGCCGTCCTAGCAGCTGGCCCAGGGACGCCTCGCCTTCCCTCGCCCCCAAGCGGCGACTGCAATCTTCGCCTTTGGCGCGGTCGGGCCGTTCCCCCATCCCTCGCTTCGTGTCGTGTCCACGGCAAGCGTCTCTGGCCCTTCGCAGACAACAGGCTACAATCCTTGCTTTCCTTAATTCCGCGACCATCTTTTCATGAGGCTCGGCACGTGGGCAACACCAACCGAAGCCTTTCCAGCGGCTTGCGCCCAGGCGCTTTGCCGCGGCATGTTCCAGGCGCGCCCAGATTTTCAGGAATCTTCCCGGACGCCTGACAAAAAACGCCCGGCAGGACCACAGTCCCGCCGGGCGCGATGCGTTCCATCAGTCGTCTCGCGGCGATCAGCGCAGGTACTTGAGGAAGGGGTTGTCCGGCGTCAAAAAAAGCCGGCTGTTTTTGGCAAAGGCCTTCTGGTAGGCCTCCAGGCTGCGGGTGAAGCCGAAAAAGTCCGGGGACTTGCTTACGGCCTCGGCCCACACGGCGGCGGCCTCGGCGTCGCCCTGGCCGCGCAGCACCTCGGCCTGGCGCTCGGCTTCAGCCAGGATCACGGTCCGTTCCTTGTTGGCTCCCGACTTGATCTTCTCCATCTCCTCCCAGCCCTCGGACCGGTAGAGTCTAGCCTGGCGCTCACGCTCGGCCTGCATGCGCCCGTAGATGGCCTGGGCGTTTTCCGGCGGCAGATCGGTGCGCTTGATGCGCACGTCCACGATTTCGATGCCGTAGGGAGCAAGCAGCCGCGAGGACTTGTTGGTCACCTCGCCCATGATGACGCCGCGCTTGGTGGAGACCACGTCAAGGAGCGTATACTGGCCAAGGGCCACGCGCAGCTCGGCGTAGATGATGTCGTCAAGGCGGGCGTTGGCTCGGGACAGAGTGCGCAGGGTCCGGTAAAACTGGAGCGGATCGGTGATGCGCCAGCGGGCGTAATTGTCGACCACCAGGTTTTTCTTGTCCAGCGTCAGCACCTCGGCCGCCTTGGCGTCGTATTCCAGAAGCCTGGCGTCGAAATAGACCACGTTTTGCACAAAGGGGAGTTTGAAATGCAGGCCCGGTTCGATGGGGCCGGCCACGGGCTTGCCAAGCTGCAGCACGATGGCCGTCTCGGTCTGGTCCACCACATAGAGGGATTGGGAAACGGCCACGGCCACAAGAAAGGCGACCACGATCCCGATCACAAGCGACGTTTTCACTGCGCGCCTCCCTTGGCCTTGGCCGGCCCAGCAGGCGGGGCGACCGGGGTTTCAGGCGCCTTGTGTCCGGGCCGCACGGCCTCCAGGGGCAGATAGGGCACGGCCTGCCTGGCCGCTTCGTCGCTCATGATGAGCTTGTCCAGCTCGGGGTTGGCCAGCAGCGTTTCCATGCCTTCGATGAAAAGCCGCTGCCGGGTCACGGCCGGGGCCTTGTCGTATTCGGTGCGAAGGGCCGTGAAGCGGTCCGCGCCGCCCTTGGCCCGGCGGATCACCTGCTCCCGGTAGGCCCCGGCGTCGTTGTAGATGGCCGCGGCCTGCCCCCGGGCCTTGGGCAGGATGTCGTTGGCATAGGCGTCGGCTTCGTTGATGAAGCGGATCTTGTCTTCCCGGGCGCTGGCCACGTCCTTGAAGGCGTCCACCACCTGCTTGGGCGGATGCACGTCCTGAAGCTGCACGGCCACCACCTCCACGCCGCAGCCGTAGCGCTGGAGCATGGCCTGGAGCACCTTTTTGGTGTCGTCTTGCACCGTGACCTTGCCCGAGGTGAGCACGGTGTCGATCTTGGCGTCGCCGATGACCTCGCGCATGGCCGCCTCGGCCGCGCTTTTGACGGTTTCGTCCGGGCGGTCCACCTTGAAGAGGTAGTCCACGGGATTGCTGATCTGATACTGGACGATGAACTGCACGTCGACGATGTTTTCATCCCCGGTGAGCATGAGCGATTCCTCGGGAACCACCCGGGCCTGCGTGGTCATGCCGTCGCGGGAGGTGGAGCGGAAGCCCACTTCCACCCGGCGCACCTGGGAAACCTTCGGGGTCTTTACGGTCTCGATGGGAAACGGTAAATGGTAATGCGGCCCCGGACCGGTGGAGTAGGCGTAGGCGCCAAAGCGCTGCACCACGCCGGCCTCGTCGGGTTCCACGATGTAGATGCCGCTGGCCGCCCACAACAGCGCCAAGACGCCGATGAGGATTTTGGGGCCGCCGGGCAGCCGTTTTTTCATATCCGACAATCTGTCGGCCAGGTCCTCGCCAAGCCGTCCAGGGTCCGGAATCGGAGATCCCTGGCGGCGTTTTTGCTCCGAGAGCTTGTCCCAATCCCAGTTCATCCTGAACGAATAGGGGACAACGCCGGGGCAGGTCAAGGGACGGCCGAACGCGAAACTCGCCTCGCCATATACAGGAGACCGCATGAAACCGATCACGCCCGCGCCTTTTCGGGCCTATGACATCAGGGGAATCGTCGACGTCGATTTTGATGAGGAATGGGTGGAACGCCTTGGCCGGGCGCTGGGGACGTTTTTCCTGCGCCGGGGCCACAGCCAGGCCGTGGTCGGCCATGACTGCCGCCTGACCTCGCCGGGCTACCAGGCCCGGCTGGCCGCCGGACTGGCTTCCTGCGGCGTGGACGTGGTCTGCCTGGGCATGGTCCCCAGCCCCGTTTTCTACTACGCCGTCAAAGCCCTTGGCCGCCGGGCCGGCGCGGTGGTGACGGCCAGCCACAACCCGTCGGAATTCAACGGGTTCAAGATCTGGTCCGGGGAAACCACCATCCACACCAACGACATCCGGGAAATCTACGACATCATGGCCGCCGGGGAATTCCCCTCGGGCGCGGGCATCGTGTGCGAACACGACATCAAGCCGTCGTACATCGAGCACGTGGCCGAGCAGATGGTGCTGCCCCGGACCGTCTCGGTGGTGGTGGACGGCGGCAACGGGGCCGGCGGGCTTGTCTGCTGCGACGTGCTGCGCCAGGCCGGAGCCCGGGTCACGCCGCTTTACTGCGAACCCGACGGCCGCTTCCCCAACCACCATCCCGATCCGGTCATCCACAAAAACATCGCCGATCTGGCCGCCCGGGTCGTGGCCGAGGGCGCGGACTTCGGCGTCGGCCTTGACGGCGACGCCGACCGCATCGGCGTGGTGGACAACACCGGCCGGCTCCTCTACGGCGACCAGCTTCTGGCCATCTACGCCCGGGCCGTGCTCCAAAACCACCCCGGGGCCACGATCATCGGCGAGGTCAAGTGCAGCCATCTGCTTTACAAAGACATCGCCGCCCACGGCGGCGATCCCCTCATGGCCGCCACCGGCCATTCGCTCATCAAATCCAAGATGCGCGAGACCGGGGCCATCCTGGCCGGCGAAATGAGCGGCCACATGTTTTTCGCCGACCGTTACTACGGTTTCGACGACGCCATCTACGCCGCCGCCCGGCTGGCCGAGATCATAGCCGCCTCGTCCACGCCCCTGTCCGAAATGCTGGCCGACTGGCCGGCCACGGTCAACACGCCGGAAATCCGCGTCGATTGCCCTGACACCGTCAAGTTCGCCGTGGTGGAAAAAGCCAAGCGACATTTCAACAACGGCTATGACGTCATCGATGTGGACGGCGTGCGCCTGACCTTCCCGGACGGCTGGGGACTCCTTCGCGCCTCCAACACCCAACCGGCCCTGGTGGTGCGTTTCGAGGCCGAAAACGAGACGCGCCTGGACGAAATCCGCCGGCTCATCGAGGAGCCGGTGGCCGCCTGGATCAAGGAACTTTCCTAGCGCCGCGTCTTTGCCAAAAGGCGAACGTCGTTTGGCAGAAAAACCATGGTCTTCGTGCGTGGTCGGGAAAACGCCTCAGGCTTTTTCATGGACACGCGCAAAGGCCCGACCGACCATGCCCGTGTCCGCCGGACGGCCGGCCGCAACCCGGCCCGGCCGCCCGGCGACTCCCCGTCAACACCCCGGAGGAGACATGCGACACGCCTTCCCGCCCTGTCTGCCGACCGTTTCCCTCGCCCTGCTGCTGTGGGCGGTTCCAGCCCTGACCCTGGCCCAGGACTACCGGCCAAACGCCGCCTTGGGCGAGCTGCTGGCCCACACGCCCTACGTCAAGAGCGGGACCAATCCCGGCGGCAAAAATGTGTTGGAAAACAGCTGCATCTACAAGGACAGCTTCTCCATCAGCCCGTCCAAGGAGGTGTTGGAGCGCTGCGACGTGGCCGGAGCCACGGCGGAATTCACGGCCAAAAACGGGCCGCCAGATCTGGTCTCCGAGGCTCCCGGCGGCAAGAAGTTGCTGGAATACCGCCTGCTGCACGGCGGCAACAGCTATTTTGTCAAGATCTACGTGGCCTGCGCCGGGGGCAAGACCGAGATCTTCGCCATCTCGGAGTGCAAGGAGGAGAAGAACCGGGTCAAACCCGGACCGCCCAAGGATGAGCGGGCCTTCTGGAAGCAGATGCTGCCCTAGGGCCTGCTCACCATTTGGAGTTTACTTATCGTCTGAGATCGTTCAATTCTATCTCCCAAGAGGATGCAGAAGCATGAAACGATTGCCGTCACGTGACGAACAATGAGTTCGATTGAAACTATACTGTTTGGAAAAGTTACGAAGCCACAACATAGCAGACAGCAGACTGTTTATTGCAACCCTACCTTCGACAGCACGAACAGACTCTCCCGGAGCGATCTGACAAATTTGCTGTAAACTGAAACAGCACATCTATGCATGACTTGACCGATGACACCAAAACATTGACCCGATCAGCTGAAACTGTATATAATGATCCAGACTGATAAATGTTCTTTATTAACAATACAACTGCCTGCATCAACCTACATGCAACAGGCACCCAAAAGATGGACTGCGAAAAACTAAACGTTCGTTTAACTAAAACAATTTGGCTATTGTGTACATACTTTACCAAAATGTGGCCCAAAATTCAAGAGAGGTCCTGTGATACAAGACCATCTTCAGTCCGTGCTGAAAATCGATGCTAGCAGGCGGTTTGTTAAAAAATATCTCGGGATTATCGCATTACTGATCAGCCTGGTCATAGTGACCGTGTTTTTTGCGTTCAACGCGGTGACATCCAACACGATTGCACAGCAATTTGAGGATGAAGGAAGTTCTTTTTTTGATGAAATCATTAATGTGCGTCTATGGCTGGCCAACCACGGCGGTGTATACGTACCATTGGAGACAGCGGGAGGAGTCAACAAGTATTTGAAAGACATCGATGAAGTAGACGCGGTTATTGAATGCGGGGAGCGCAAATACACCTTAAAGAATCCAGCACTGGTTACTCGAGAGTTATCGGAAACAACTTTGCACGGTGATCGGCTCAAATACAAAATAACCAGCCTCAATTTAATAAACCCTGACAATGCACCTGACGCCTTCGAAGCCGATGCACTACGCCGATTCGAGCAGGGTGCGACGCATGCCACGACATTTACTGAGATGAACGGAAAAACCTACTTCCGATACATGGCGCCGCTGAAAACGGTTGAGCCCTGCTTGAAATGTCATGCAAAGCAAGGATACAAAATTGGTGAAATACGTGGCGGCATCGCCGTGTCTATTCTTGCGGACGATGTAAATAATAAAATATTTAGGGCACGTGTATATATGGCGCTTGGCGGGTTCACTGTCATCTCACTCATAGTGTTCTCTATTCTTTATATCTCACATTATTTCATCAAAGATCTTCAAACAGCCCAGGATACTCTGACAGAAATGGCACTCACCGACGCCATGACCGGACTCTACAACAGACTGACCGGAATCGGCATGCTCAAGAAGGAGATCTCCAGGGTGAGTCGAAATGGAAATCCTCTCAGTCTGGCAATTATTGACATTGATTTATTCAAGAAGATCAACGACACCTACGGTCACAGCGTAGGCGACGAAGTGCTTATCACTTTTGCCCGGATGCTTCAAAACAATATCCGTAAATGTGACACAGCCTGCCGCTATGGTGGGGAAGAGTTTCTCATTATCATGCCAGACACAGCCCTGAAGAATGCCTTTATGAGTGTTACGAGACTACTTGACATGATCCATGACGCCCCGGCAAAAACTGAAAAAGAGGATGTCACGTTTACCTTTAGTGCGGGAGTGGCCGAGGTTGTGGTCGGAGAGGAAGTGGACGACATCATCAATCGCGCTGACATGCTGTTGTACAAGGCCAAATCCCAAGGCCGCAATCAAGTATGCATGGCCTGAACCCAGGTGTTCGCCGCCACGGGGTCGTGCGAGGGATGAGAAATTCGATGATCATGCACACTCATGAAAACAATTGCGTTTATATGAGACCGGTCATGCCGGATGCTAGGAATCTGGCATCACCAACAAGTGAAGGATGAAACGTTGGGAATCGCGTTTTCGCTGACCAAAGGAGAGACCACATCCCGGTCGAACGATTATTCCATCATATCAAACAAGTCCGACACTTAGTGATGCACTAGGAGAAACCCGCGCGACGAGCGATGGCGACGCCGCATCTCATCGTTGCCTTCATCTGACCGCAACAACTCCACTATGGTGCGCACACCCTCCCGGCCCGTGAAAAATGCGATGCGCCAGGGACGCGCCAGTCTTCCCCAGCCATCGGCCAAGATGACCCCGCCATTTGCCCCCGGGCGCGATTGGGGCTATAGGACGGTGAAACCAGACCACCGGACACAACCGCATGCGCATATTCAAATGGCTCTTCCTGCTCGCCCTCCTCGCCGCCGGGGGCTACTTCGGCTACAAGCACTACACCAAAAAACCCGAGCCGCCCCGGGTCATCGCCACGGCCGAGGCCAGCCTCGGCAACGTGCGCAAGGTGCTGGAAGCCACGGGCATCATCAAGGCCCAGGTCGGGGCCATCGTCAAGATCGGAGCCCGGGCCACGGGCACCATCAAGGAAATGAACGTCAAGGTCGGCGACGAGGTCAAGCGCGACCAGCTCATCGCCGTCATCGACTCCCGGGAGCTGCGCTCCCAGCTCGACGAGGCCGAGGCCAGGCTGGCCCGGGCCAATGCCGAGCTGTCCCAGGTCGAGACCGTCTACCCGCGCCGCATCGCCGAGGCCGAGGCCGAATTGCGCCTGTCCCAGGCCAAGTATGACTACGCCGCCTCCACCCTCAAACGCCAGGACGAGCTGTATCGCAAGGAACTCGTGGCCCGCGACGTCCTGGACGCCGCCCGTCGCGACAATTTGGTCAGCCAAAACGAGGTGTTGGCCCGGCAGGCTTCGCTCGTGCGGGTGCAGACCGAATTCGAAAAAGAGCTCATCAAGGCCCAGCGAGCCAGGGACGAGGCCCAGGCGGTCATCGACTCGGCCAACACCAAGATTTCCTACACCCGCATCGTCAGCCCCATCGACGGCGTGGTGGCCATGGTCACCTCCCAGGCCGGCGAGACCGTGGTGGCCGGCCTGCAAGTGGCCAACCTCATCACTGTCCTGGACCCCAGCCGCCTGGAAATGTGGATCTACGTGGACGAAACCGATGTCGGTCAGGTCAAGGCCGGCATGCCGGTGGAATTCCGGGTGGACGCTTACCCGGGCACGACCTTCAAGGGCAGCGTCGACCAGATTTATCCCCAGCCCGAGATTCGCGACAACATCGTGTATTACCAGGCCCTGGTGCGCCTGGACCCGGCCGAATCGTCCAAGCTGCGCCCGGAAATGACCACCCAATGCCAGATCGTGGTGCAGGAGAAAAAAGGCGTGCTGGTCATTCCCAACGCGGCGCTCAAATGGATCGGCGACAAGCAGGTGGTCTTCGCCGTGGCCGAGGGCGGCGGCGTGCGCGAAGTGCAGCCCAAGCTCGGTCTGGAAGGCCTCAACGAAACCGAGATCCTCGAGGGCCTTGCCCCGGGCGAAAAGGTGGCCACCCAGATCGTGCTGCCGGGCCTGGCCGCGCCGACCATCAACGCTCCCAAGGCCAACCGTCCGGGCGGCGGGCGATGACCGGCCAGGCGTCCTCCGGCGAGAGCGAACCGCTTATTCGCCTGACCGACGTCACCCGCTCCTACGTCATGGGCGGCGTGACCAACACCGTGCTCGCCGGGGTGACCCTTGACGTCGCGGCCGGCGAGTTCGCGGCCATCATGGGACCGTCGGGCTCGGGCAAGTCCACCCTGCTCCACATCCTGGGGCTGCTTGACCGCCCCAGCTCCGGCAGCTACCGGCTGCGCGGCCGGGAGACCGGCGAGCTCTCCGACGACGCCCTGTCCCATCTGCGAAACCAGGCCATCGGCTTCGTCTTCCAGAGCTTTTACCTCATCCCCTACGCCACCGCCCTGGACAACGTGCTGCTCCCGGGGCTCTACAGCGACGCCCCGCGCGCGGCCCTTGTCCGGCGGGCGGGTGAACTCCTGGACAAGGTCGGACTGACGTCCCAGGCCCGCCACAAGCCCTCCCAGCTCTCCGGCGGCCAGCAACAACGCGTGGCCCTGGCCCGGTCGCTCATCAACGACCCTGACCTCATCCTGGCCGACGAACCCACCGGCCAGCTCGATTCCGCCACCAGCCGCGAAATCATGGAACTCCTCGCCGCCATCAACCGCGACGCCGGCAAGACGGTCATCGTCGTCACCCACGACCCGGACACCGCCGCCTACGCCCGCCGCCAGATTCTCGTGACCGACGGCCGTGTGGCGCGTTCTTAGCCGCTACCCGCGCCTGCTGTGGCGTTTGCAAGGCGTGGCCGGCCAGGCTCTGCTGGCCCACAAGGCGCGCAGCTTCTTTGTCGTGGCCGCCGTGGCCATGGGCATCGCGGCGCTTACCGTCATCGTCGCCTCGGTGGACGGCGCGCGGCGAAAGGCCCTGGAGATCGTCGATTTCTTCGGCCCGGACGCGGTGTTGGTCCTTGGCGGCGACATCGAGAACCGGCCCGTGGGCCAGCGCCTCAACACGCTGAGCTGGTCCGACGCCCGAGCCATCGCCCGGTCCTTGCCCGGGGCCTACGCCGTGCTGCCCATGCGCTCGGTGCGGTCCGTGACCCTTCGCTACGGCAACAAGAACCACGAAGTCCCCACCGTGGTCGGAGCCACGGAGAACTACGCTGCCACCTGGAACTGGCCCCTGTCCGAAGGGCGCGATCTGTCGGCCGACGACATCGCCCACGGGGCCAAGGTGGCGCTCATCGGCGACGCTCCGGCCAAGGCCCTTTTCGGCGACGCCTCGCCCATCGGCCGCACGGTCATGGTGAAAAACCTGCCCGTGCAGATCGTCGGGCGGCTGTCCTACCGGGGCTTTACCGGCGGCGGCTCGGACGTGTCCGTGGACGACCGCCTCATCATGCCCATCTCCACCCTGACCCAGCGCTTCAACCTCGATCGCCACTATTTCCGAGGCTTGCGGGTACGCTTCCACGATCCGGACCTCATCACGGTCCACATGGAGAACCTGCGCTCCCTGCTGCGCCACGAGCACAAGCTCGGCCCTACCGTGCCCGACGACTTCACCATCATGTCGGCCAGCGAAATTCTCAAGTTCCTCACGGCGTTCACCGGCGGGCTGGTGGCCTTTCTCGGGGTCACGGCCGGGGTGGCCATCCTGGTCGGCGGCTTCGTGCTGGCCAACCTCATGTTCCTGGGCGTCAGCGAACGACGTGTGGAGATCGGGTTGCGCAAGGCCGTTGGGGCCACTTCGGGGGCCATCCTCATCCAGTTTCTGTCCGAGGCCGTCTACCTGACCCTGGCCGGGGCCATCCTCGGCGTGGGGCTCGGCGTGGGCCTGGGTGAATCCTTGTCGCGCCTGGGTATGCTGGAGCTGCGCCTGTCGCCCAAGATCTTTGTCCTGTCCCTGGCCGCCGCCCTGGCCATCGCCCTGGCCTTCGGCCTGCGCCCGGCCCGCAAGGCGGCCGGCCTTGATCCCATCGAGGCCTTGCGCGGCGGCGAATAGCCGCCGGCCTCAGCCGCCCAAGGGCGTTTTCATGGCCTGCCGCCCCCATGCAGCGTCCAGGAAAAGCGCCCATGGCGTTTCGTAGGCAACAGGCGAACGCCTTGAATTTTCAATAAATACTCTTGTATTGTTTAAGGGACGTAACGCCCCCTTCCCGCCGTCCTTTGCTCCCGGTCTTTGAGGCCAGGGCATCCCAGCAACGCCCGTTGCCCCCTTTTCCTGGATTTCTTCACAGTCTTTTCCACTTATCATGGATAAAGATACGTTGTTTTCCACAAAAAAGCCGCGCAGGAGAAAGCGATACTGGCGTGTTGCGACCGAAGCGTTGATTTTTTCCACAGAGGCACGACATCTGCACAGTCCCGGCAAACCCCAACAGGATGTCCCATGCCGTATCCGATCCTGCCGCAGCTGTGCCGTGTTCTTGCCCTGGGCCTACTCGTCCTGAACGCTTTACCGCTTGACCGGCTCGCTGCCGCCGAGAACGCTGCAGCCTATACCGACCCCTACGCCGCCTGGGACAAGGCCGGCCTGCGCACCCCGCCGCCGACGCCGATGCAGACCGTTTCCGTGCACGACTACGGCGCCGTGGGCGACGGCCAGCACGACGACAGCGCCGCCTTCGAGAGCGCCGTGGCCGCCGTGGCCAAGCCCGGCGTGGTCGCCATCCCGGCTGGAACCTATTATCTCACCCGTACGCTGACGCCGGCAAGCGGCGTGGTCCTTCGCGGCGAGGGGGCCAAGGCCACCTTCCTGATCTTTAACATGGGCGGGAACGCCGATCCGCTCATTGACTTCACCACCTACAACTCCCGCGGTTGGTCCAGCCTGACAGAGGACGCCCCGCTTGGCGTAATGAGCATGACCCTGGCCAGCGCCTCGGGCATCGCCGTAGGCGACGTCATGGAGATCGAGCAGCAAAACGACCCGGCCAAGATGTATACCGACCCGGAGTGGAACCAGGACTGGGCCCAAAGCGTGGTGGGCCAATTCGCGATCGTCACGGCCATATCCGGCAAGACCGTGTCCCTGGACAGGCCGCTTCGCGCTGACTACGCCATGAGCCTGTCCGCCCGGGCCAGGGTCTACCGCATGGGGAAAAACGTCGGCATCGAAGACTTGTCCATCCGCCGGGAAGACCCGGGCAGCGGCGGCGGCGGCGACACCATCCACTTCAAGTATGCCTTCAACTGCTGGGTGCTCCGGGTGGAAAGCCTCGACACCGTCAGCGCCCATGTCTACGCCGAATCCTCGGCCGCCATCGAGGTGCGCGACTCCACCTTCAAGCGCTCCCACGACTACGGCGACGGCGGGCGCGGCTACGGCGTGAGCCTGGGCCGCCACGTGTCCGACAGCCTGATCGAAAACAACGTCTTTAACACCCTGCGCCACGCCATGGTGGTCAGTCAGGGCGCCAATGGCAACGTGTTCGGCTACAACGCCTCAAGCGTGCGCAAGTGCGAATCCGACGCCTGGACGCCCTGCGACATCTCGGTGCACGGGCACTATCCCTTCCGCAATCTCTTCGAAGGCAATCTCGTCGAGGAAATCGACGTCACCGACTATTGGGGGCCGGCCGGGCCGGGCAACGTGTTCCTGCGCAACGTGGTCAGCCAGGAAGGCATCGAAATCATGGACGCCTCCCACGGCCAGGCAGTGCTGGGCAACCTGCTCCTGTCCGGCGGCCCGCTGCGGGTGGAGCCGGGCATCACCGGCGTCGTGCTCGCCGCCAACACCATCCTGCCGGCAACCAGCGCCTACGGCGGCTGCGACGTCACGACCGCGCCGGACAGTCTTTACCTTTCCGGCAAGCCCGCTTTTTTCGCCGCCGCTTCCTGGCCCCTGCTGGCCGATGGCCAGACCGCCAACGCGGCCTCCCTGCGCGCCGCCGGCGCTGCCCCTTCGCCGTCCAGACCCAATCCCGGCTTGATCATCGCCATCAACACGTTGCTGTTGCAGTAACCCCTCAGCCGGCAGGCGCTCCATTGCCATTTGCAAGCAGGGCTTTTCCTCACGCCCCGGTGGACGAACGCCACTCCGGGCCAAACGGCGAATCCTCCCGACCGCGTGTCCCGACCGCCCTTCGCACAGGCCGCCCGGCTTACCACGACGACGTCAGCCGCCTGGACTTGCGCCCGGCCGCATAAAAAAGGCCGGACGCGTTTTCGCGTCCGGCCCTTGGCCATCGTTTCGTGGAGTCTCTAGAACCGCTCGAACTCGTCGTCCCGGGCATCGAGGTCGATGCCCACGCCGCTGGCGGGCTTGCCCGTCGCGGCGGACGGACGCGGCCCGGCTGCAGGACGCCGGGCCGCCGACGGCAAGGCCTTGACCGGACGATAGGCCGTGCGCCGGGCCGTGCCCCCGTCCACCCGGAAAAAGGCCATGGTAGACTGGAGCTGCTCGGCCTGGCTCGAAAGCTCTTCCGAAGTGGAGGCCATTTCCTCGGAGGCCGAGGCGTTTTGCTGCACCACCTGGTCGAGCTGCTGGATGGCCCGGTTGATCTGGTCGGCGCCGGAATTCTGCTCCTGGCTGGCGGCGGCGATTTCCTGCACGAGATCGGCCGTGCGCTGGATGTCGGGCACCATTTTGGTGAGCATGGAACCGGCCCTTTCGGCCACCTGGACGCTGGACGACGAGAGTTCGGAAATCTCGGCGGCGGCGGAACCGCTGCGCTCGGCGAGCTTTCGCACCTCAGCCGCGACCACGGCGAAGCCCTTGCCGTGCTCGCCGGCCCGGGCCGCCTCGATGGCGGCGTTAAGGGCGAGCAAGTTGGTCTGGCGGGCGATTTCCTCGATGATGGAAATCTTCTCGGCGATGTTCTTCATGGCCGCCACGGCCGAGACCACGGCTTCGCCGCCCTCACGGGCGTCCTGGGCGGCCTTGACGGCGATGGATTGGGTTTGCTGGGCGTTTTCGGCGTTCTGCTTGATGTTGGAGCTCATCTCTTCCATGGACGAGGAGATTTCCTCGACGCTGGCC
>ALAO01000128.1 GCA_000307955.1 Solidesulfovibrio magneticus str. Maddingley MBC34
CCCGGCCGCCGGAGGCATCTTCTCTTCTCTTCTCGCTTTACGCCGTGAGATTGAGCACGGAGCCCTTGGGCTGGTTGGTCTGGCCGAGCGGCAGGCTGCCGAGGTCGGCGGCGCCGTAGTTGGCGGAGAGGTAGTCGTTGGCGGCCACGATGGCCTGCCCCAGGCCCTGGCGGGTGGAGCCCTGGCTGGTGAAGTTGGTGGTCAGGATGTCGGCCACGGTCTTGGCCGCGTCCACGCCGAATTCCTTGGCCACGTGGGCCAGGGTGGAGGCGACGACGCCTTGGGCCTGCTTGATGGCCCCGGTCGTGCCGTCGGCGGCGTAGAACTCTTCCAGATGGCCGTTTTGATAGTAGTCGTTGACGGCGTCGTTAAGCGCGCCGTTGAACTTGGCCATGGCCGCGTCCCCGGCGGCGACGCCGAATTTGCTGTCGATAAATTTGAGCGCCGAGACCAGGGCGTCGCCGAGGCGATCCTCGCCGCCCGAGCCGTCGCCCACCGCCTTGAACATGATGCCCATGACGGCGGTGGCGGCCGCGTCGCCGTGCTCCTTGCGCACGTATTCCACGGCGTCGGCCAGGGCGGCCTGCAAATCCCCAGAGGCGGCGGCGTTGACCCCGGCTCCGGCGTTGCTGCCCAGGGAAGCGTTGCTGGCGATGGCGGCATTGCTGGCCACCGTCGCGCCTTCGGCCAGGTTGATGCGGCGCATGATTTCGGCGGCGAACACGTCGGAGGTGGAGGACGGGGCCTTGATCTGCGTCGCTTCCTTGGCCTTGTCCCGGGAGCCGAAGGTCAGCGAGAGATGGCCCGAGGCGGCTTGGCCGGTCGTGGACGCGGCCGGTCCGTCCATGGGGGACAGGCTGGTGGAAATGCCGCTGGTGTTGAAGGCGATTCGCATGGCCGACCTCGCTGACGTTTGCGTGCACGAAACGTATCGGCGTATCCCGCCAAGGCTTTAGGGCACATTGCCCATTGCCTCGAACCAGCCCAGCTGCTACCTCCCGGACGGAAACGCTTATGACGCCGCCTATGGAACACGCCCCCTCCCATATCCTTTTTTGCGACCTGTCCGCCGGGGCCTGTCGCCGCGAGCCGCTCGACCCGGGACTGGCCCGGCAGGCCCCGGGCGGCCGGGCCTTGGCCGCCGTTTTTTTGGCTGCTCGGCCCCGGGCCGCCTGGGACGCGCCGGAAGCGGCCGTGGTCCTGGCCCCGGGAGCCCTGGCCGGGTTCGATCTGCCCGGGGGCTCCTTCGCTGTCCTGGCCGGGACCAATCCGCACGCCGGGGGCATCGTGTCCGTCGCCGTGCCTGGGGGGCTGGGCCGCGCCCTGGCCCGGCTTGGGCTGGCGGCCGTGGTCGTGGTCGGCCGGGCGGAGGCCCCCATGGCCGTGTTTCTGGACGCCGACGGAGCGCGCTTGATGCCCCTTGGCCCAGCGGCTGGGCAGGGGACGGCGGCGGTCCTGGCCGCCGTGCCGGCCCATGACGGCGCGCTGGCCGCCGGCCCGGCCGCCCTGGCCGGTTCGCCCCTGGCCGGGCTGTGGGCTGACGGCCTGCACCCTGTGGGGCCGGGCGGCGTGGCCTTGCCGCTGGCCGCCAAGAACTGTTTCGCCGTGGCCGCCCGGGCAATGGCTGCGCCGGCTCCAGCCGATCCCGCCGCCCTGGCCGGGGCCAAGGCGGCCATGGAGCGCCTTATCGCCGCCGCGCCGGCTCTGGCCGGGCCGTGCGGCTTCGGGCACTACGGCACGGCGGCCCTTTTGGACCTGACGGCCGGCCGGCGGATGCTGCCCACGCGCCATTTCCGGGAAACGGCCTTCGAGGCGGCTGGGCGGCTGTCCGCCCCGGGTCTTTTTGCCCGTCTTTCGCCGCGCGCCGCCGGCTGTCCGGGCTGCCCCACGCCGTGCCGCCATGTCGCGGCCGATGGCGGCGTGCTCCCGGACGGCGACGCCTGGTCGCATCTGACCGCGCTCCTCGGCCTGGCCGATCCCGAGCTGGCCGTGGCCGCTTATGCCGTCTGCCGGCAGGCCGGGCTTTTCGCCCCGGGCGCGGCCGTCGTTCTGGCCGGCCGGGCCGAGGCGGCCGGGCGTGAGCTCGTCCCGGACGCCTTGCTGCCTGCCCTGGCCGATCTTGTGGCCGAAGGCGCGGAACTTGCGCCCCCGGCCATGGCCGTTAAGGGCGCGGCCCTGCCGGCTTTTGATCCGCGCGGGGCCTACGGCCTGGCTTTGTCCCTGGCCGTGGGGCCGTCCGGCCCGGACGCCTGGGGCGGGCTGTGCCTGGCCCATGAGCTGCTGCGAAAACCCGTGGCCACCGACCGGTTCAGCTTCGCCGGCAAGGCCCGGGCCGTGTATTTGGGCGAAAACGCGGCCGCTGCGGCCGCATCCCTTGGCGGCTGTCCGCTGTATGGGCTGGCCGTTGGCCTGGAGGAATGGGCGCTGGCCCTGTCCGCCGCCCGGGGCGAGGGAGTAAGCGCCGCCGCGCTGGCCGGCCTTGGCGCGCGAGCCGTGTTTGTCGAGCGGGCGATAAATGCCCGGGCCGGTCTTCGCGCCGCCGATGACGACCTGCCGGCGCGCTTTTTCGCCGAACCCGGCTCGTCCGGGGAGGGCATTGCTGTGCCCCCCTTGCCGCGAGAGGATTTCCTGGCCGCCCGGGCCGCCTACTACCGGCTGCGCGGACTGGACCCGGACGGCCGCCCCACCGTCGAGGCCGCCGCCGAGGCAGCTGCCTTGGAGTCGCCATGGCCGATCTGACCGCCGCCCTGGCCCGGCGCTTTGCCGAAAAGCTCGCCGCCGCCGGCCTGACCGATCCCGGTGCGGCCGTGGCCGCCTGCCTGGACGACCGCCTGGCCTTTTCCCGGCCTTCGCCCCATGAGGAGTTCCTGGCCGGCCTGGTGGACCGCCTCGGGGTGGGCTGCGTGCTTCTGGCCCCGCCGGCGCAGCCCCACCGGATCATCCTCGAATTCCTGGCCGGCCGCGAAGCTCCGGCCATCCGGCCCCGGGACTGCGAGACGCGCACCTTCTTCCACGACATCCCGGTCATCGCCGAACCGACTGTGGAAGCCGCCGCCGCCGCCCTGTCCCGGCGCAAGGGGGCCTACCTGCCCGGCGTCGGCATCCTGGCCCACGGCGCGCTGTCCCCGGAGCAGGCCTTTGTCACGGTGTCGTCCGTGGCCTTTGCCGGGTTTGTCAAATTTTTCGCCGACTTCCTGGCCGCCAGCCGGGCCGGGACCGTGGACGCGGCCTACGCGGCCGCGTTCGCGGACGCTTGCCGGACCCTGCCGCCGCCGCCCACCGTCGTGCCGCCCCTGGCCCGGGGGCCTTTCAGCGACCATGAAACCATGCTCGCGGCCATGGCCGAGGCCGGCCGGGCCACGGTGGAACTGGGCTTGGTCGATTCGGTCTTCGGCAATATTTCCTATAACCTGGACGGCGTGCTGGCCATCAGCCAGACCGGCGCTGCCCTGGACGAGCTGCCCGGAGCCATGGACCTTGTGCCGCTGGACGGTTCCTCCTGCGCGGGCCTTACCGCCTCCAGCGAACTGGCCGCCCACGCCGCCCTGGCCGCCCTGGACGGCCGCCAGGCCATCCTCCACGGACACCCCCGGTTTGCCGTCATCATGTCCATGGATTGCGAGGATCTGGCCTCCTGCCCCCAGCGGGAACGCTGCCATGTGGATTGCGCCCGGGAACGGTACGCCGGGGAGACGCCCATCGTGCCGGGCGAGGTGGGCTGCGGTCCACGCGGGCTGGTCCACACCATGCCGCCGGCCCTGGCGGCGGGCGGCGGCCGGCCCGGGGTCATCGTCTGCGGCCACGGCGTCTTCACCATGGGCGGGCAGGATTTCGGCGAGGCCCTGGCCGCCCTGTGCGCCATTGAAACTTCCTGCCGCGCCCGCTACTTTGCGGCCCTCGGCATTCCCACGGAGACCTCATGAACGAACCCCGCTCCGCCTGCCCCATGACCGTCAGCGTCGTCATCCCGGTCTACAACGAGGCCGACACGCTGCCGACGCTGTTGGCCAAAGTGCTGTCCCGGCCCGAGACCACCGAGGTCATCCTCGTCGACGACGCCTCCACCGACAGCAGCGGCGATTACCTGCGCACGCTTACCGCCGACCCGCGCATCCGCACCCTGTTCCACGCCAAAAACCAGGGCAAGGGCGCGGCCCTGCGCACCGGCTTCGCCGCCGCCGCCTGCGACGTGGTGCTCATCCAGGACGCCGATCTCGAATACGATCCCGACGACTATTCGGTGCTTTTGGCCCCCCTCTTCACCGGCAAGGCCGACGTGGTCTACGGCTCGCGGTTTTTGGGCGGCCCCCATCGGGTGCTCTATTTCTGGCACTCCGTGGCCAACCGGATGCTGACGCTTTTGTCCAACATGTTAAACGACATCAACCTCTCGGACATGGAGGTCTGCTACAAGGCCTTTCGCCGCGAGGTGCTTCAAAAAATTCGCATCCAGTGCGACCGGTTCGGGGTGGAACCGGAACTGACGGCCAAGGTGGCCAAGATGCGCCTTCGCATCTATGAAGTGCCGGTCTCCTATTATGGCCGCACCTACGACGAAGGCAAAAAAATCGGCTGGCGCGACGGCTTGGCCGCCTTGTGGTGGATCGTCCGCTTCGGCCTTTCCCAGCGCTGACATGGTGCTGCTCTATAATTTTTTTGCCCGCAAACGGGCTGCCGCATTGGCCGAGGGGCAGCCCGGCGAGTCCGGCCCCGAAGTCCCCGGAACCGGCGACGAGGGCAGCCACGTCTTCGTCTACGGCACCTTGCGCCGGGGCTTTTCCAACCATCGATTCCTGGCCGGGGCGCGGTTCGTCGGCCCCGGGCGCACCGTGGACGCCTACGGCCTCTACCTCGAAGCCGGCATTCCGTATCTGGCCGCCGGAGAAGGGCGCTATCCAGTGGTCGGCGAGGTCTACGCCGTGGACGCCGCCATCCTGGCCGGCCTGGACGAACTGGAGGAGCATCCCCGGGTCTACACGCGCCGGCCGGCCCCCATTGTCCTGGGTGACGGCCGGCGGCTGATCGCCTGGGTCTATTTCGCCAACGAACCCCAAGGCGCGCCCCTGGCCTCGGGCGACTTTGCCGACGCCGGCGGCGTGTCCTTACAATCCGCTCCCGCCAACCCCGAGGACGACACGCCGCGATGATGGTGACGGGCGGGGAGCCTAATAGGCTTTGAACAGCCAGGCATAGACGACGTAGAACCAGCCGAGCAGGCCGTGGATTATGGCCCAGCCGATGGATTTGTTGAGGGCAAACGACACGGACATGGCCAGGGCGGAGCCGAAGCCCACGCCGTACTTGATGATGGTCTGGTTGGCATAGACGGCCATATGTTCCTCCCGGAATGTTTCCCGTTTCCTACCATGAAGCGCCGTCGGGCGCACCCCTTGGCCCGGGCAGGCGCGCAATTGACATTTGGCCGGCCGCCGCGCACATTGCCCGTATGGCCGGCATGACGCGAACCGCCCGATTTCTTGGACATGTGGCCGCCTGGCTCGGTCCGGCGGGGCTGGCCGCGTGGCTTGTTTTCGCCGCCCCGGCCCTGGCCGGCGACGCGGCCGGCTCCCCGGACGTGGTTCAGGCCGTCAGCCGCCTGACCTACGGCCCGACCCCGGGCCTGCTCGACAAGGTGACAGCCATGGGCGCGGCGGCGTTTATCGACCAGCAGCTCGCCCCCGAGCCCCAGCCCGAGCCGCCCGAGCTGCAGCGCGCCCTGGCCGGCCTGCCCACCCTGCAAAAAGACACCGTGCGCCTTTTTCGCGAATACGGCCCTCCGGCCGAGGAAGGCCGGGCCGACGGCCCCGAGGCCATGCGCCGCACCTTCGACCGGGCCGACGCCGTGGCCCTGGAAGCCGCCAAGGCCCGGTTGCTGCGGGCCGTGGCCTCGCCCAATCAACTCACGGAACTCATGGTCGCCTTCTGGTGCGACCACTTGAGCCTTGGCGCCAAAAAGGGCCTGAGCCACCTCTGGATCGGCTCCTACGAACGCGAAGCCATCCGCCCCCACGCCCTGGGCAATTTCTTCGACCTGCTGGCCGCCACGGCCATGCATCCGGCCATGCTCATGGCCCAGGACAACTGGAAAAACGTGGTCGTGCGCGAGACCGGCAAACCGGCCAGGGAGGCTGTGGACGCCACCTACGCCGCCGTGCTCCTGGGACGCCAGACCCTAGGCCCGGGCGGACCCCAAAAGCCCGCCGACGTCCAGGCCCTGGCCCGCATCCTCACCGGCTGGCGCGTGGGCGCGGCCCGGGCCGATTCCGACACCGGCGGCTTCTATTTCGACGCTGAACGCCACGACCCCTCGGACAAGACGCTCCTGGGACAGCGCATCAAGGGCACGGGCTTTGGCGAAGGAGCCGCCGCCCTGCGCCTTTTGGCCGAGCACCCGGCCACGGCCAAGAATATCAGCCGCAAGCTGGCCGTCTATTTCCTGGCCGACGATCCGCCCCCGGCCCTGGTCGCCCGCCTGGCCGACACGTTTCAAAAGACCGGCGGCGACATCCGCCAGACCCTGCGCGCCCTTTTCACCAGCCCCGAGTTCCAGGACGACAAGTACCGGGGCGGGCGGGTGAAATCGCCCCTGCGCCAGGTGGTCTCGGCCCTGCGCGCCCTGGGCGCGTTCCCCGCCGACGCCGCCGGGCTGGTCGGCGTCCTGGCCGCCCTGGGCCAACCCCTGCCCGGCGACGCCGCCGAAGGGGCCCTGGCCCCGGCCGCCCAATGGGCCAAGGCCGAAGCCCTGCCGCGCCGGGTAAGCTTCGCCGGCGATCTGGCCGCCGGCCGCATCGCCGGCTGCTCGCCGCCAACCGCCGATCCGGCGGCCCTGGCCCGCACCCTCGGCCCGACCCTCTCCCCGGCCGCCCGCCAGGCCGCCGAACGCGGCGGCCTGGCTGTTATTTTGGCTTCGCCGGATTTTGTGAAGTATTGAGGGGGGGAGGGAGTAAGAGGAAGATGCC
>ALAO01000129.1 GCA_000307955.1 Solidesulfovibrio magneticus str. Maddingley MBC34
CCTGAGGCCCCCGGACCCCCCATATGGGGAAAAGGGTTAAGGGGGGAGGGGAGCAGGGCGCGCTCTCTGGACGCGCGAGGCGTGGAAATGTCGGCTGGCGACGACACAGGAGAAGAAGGAAGGATGCGGTCTATCGGGAAGTACGCGATACACGGGGTGCTCGGACGCGGCGGCATGGGCGCGGTGTTTCGGGCCTCCATGCCGGTCATCGGGCGCATGGCGGCGCTCAAGCTCCTGCGCCCCAACGAACTGACCCTGGGCCTGTGGGGCGAGGACCGGGTCCGGCGGCTTTTTCGCGACGAAGCCGCCTTGCTCGGCGGCCTTCGCCACAAAAACCTCGTCGACGTCTTCGATTACGACGAGTCCGGGCCGTGGCCCTTTTTCGTCATGGAATACTACGGCGAATCCCTGGGCTCCATCATCGGCGAGACCTACCGGGTGGAGGCCAAAAGCCGCCGCCTGCCCGTGCCCCGGGCCTGCGCCTACGCCGCCCAGCTCCTGGAGGGGCTGGCCCGGCTGCACTACGCCGGCATCGTCCACCGCGACGTCAAGCCCTTCAACCTGCTGGTCAGCGAAGGCGACGTGCTCAAAATCACCGACCTCGGGCTGTCCAAGGTGCGCGGCGAGGCTTTCGGCGGCCCGTCCAACGTCAAGGTCGGCTCGCCGTATTACGCCGCCCCGGAGCAGGAGGACGACCCCGAGCGCGCCGACGCCCGCTCCGACCTCTATGCCGTGGGCGTGACGCTGTTTCGGATGCTCACCGGTTCCCTGCCGGAATGGGGCGAATGGGCCGCCTCGGAGCGGGCCCCGGAACTGGGCGACGATTTCGACGGTCTTTTGGCCTGCGCCCTGGCCGAGAATCCGGCCGGCCGCTTTGCCGACGCGGCCTCCATGGCCGAGGCCCTGGAAGCCGCCCTGGCCGCCTGGCGGCGGCGCATGGACGGGGTGTGCGCCGCCGCGCCCGAGTCGTTGTGTCCGCGCTGCGTGCCGGACGGCGCGGCCGCGCCCCGCCGCGAGCCGGCCATGGTCGATGCCGGCGCCGCCCGCGCCGCCTTCGGCCTGGACGAACTCTGGCGGCCCCAGGCCTATTGGCCGGGGCGGCTGGAGGACACGGGAGGCGGGATGATGGTGGATGCGGCCACGGGCCTTGCCTGGGCGCGCCAGGCCGCGCCCTACGCCCTGACCTGGCCGGCGGCGGCGGCTTATGTGGAAGCGTTAAACGCCGCCCGGTTCGGCGGGCATGACGACTGGCGGCTGCCCACCGTCCCCGAGCTCATGACGCTGCTCTCCCCTGAACCCGTGGGCGAGGGCTATTGCCAGCCGGCGGCGCTCACCCAGCCCGTGCGCCGGGTCTGGAGCGCTGATAGGGCCAACTACGTTTCGGCCTGGGTGGCCGACGTGGAACTGGGCTACTTGGCCAAGGCCGATTTTTGCTGTCCGGCCGCGGCCCGGGTCGTGCGCGGGGCCTGATGCGCTGACGGAAACTCCACCGGGCATTGCTCCTTGGTCGGCAGCCGATGGCCGGTGAGGCGCTTGTAGAGGAACTCCTCCACCGGCTTGCCGCCGAGTTTTTCCAGCGGAATCTCAGCTCTGGCCGCGCCCCGGTGGCCGCCGGCCGAACCGATGTCGCCGAAAAGCTTGGCCGCCATGTGCCCCATGTTGCGGCCGATGCCGTCGCCGCGAAAGACCACCACCACCATGCCCTTGACCACCGCCGCCAGCATGTTCCACGACAGGCCGTGGACCCGGGTGAAGAAGTCGGCCAGCATGACCAGGATGTCCGGGCTCTCCAGCACGTCCATGTAGACGAAAAGCCCGCGCACGCCCACGAAGCGCATCTTCCGAAAAGCCTTGGAGAAAAATTTCAGCCAGCGGCGATGGTATTCGCTGGAGATGATCTTGCGCATAAGCACCATGTCGGCGTGCTTGGTGAGGGCGCTAAAGGCCCGCACGTCGGCTTCGATGAAGTGGCGCTCGAAGCTTTGGGTGTCGGTCTTGATGCCATAGACCAGCGCCGTGGCCAGGAGCTTGCCCGGCCGGATGCGCAGTCCCCGCAGATATTCGGCCATGATCGAGCTGACCGAGCCGTAGTCCGGCCGGATGTCGCAATATTCGGCGTCGCAGGGGTGGTCGGGCAAAAGGGGATGGTGGTCGATGACGAGGGAATAGTGCCGCCCGGCGAAAGCGGGATGATGGTGGGGTTGGGAATCCACCATGGCGAAGCGGTTGTAGGCGGCGCACATGCCCGGGGCAAAGGGGATCGAGGGGATGCGCAGAAACCGCATCATGGCCAGATTGTCGGGCCGTTTGACCTCGTTGACGTGGGCGATGCCCACGGTCTCGGCCCGGTAGGCCATGATGCGCCGCAGGGCCATGGCCGAGGCCAGGGCGTCGGGGTCGGCGTTGATGAGGATCAGCCAGCGATCGCCTCGGCCGATGGCCTGGTTGAGGTCGGCTCCGGCCTGGGACATGGTGCGAGTTGGGCTCATGCGGCGTTTCCCTTGAGCTGGATGAAGAGTCCTGCGGCGACCAGACGCACGTCGTGGGCGGCGGCGGCCACGGCCTGGTTCAGCGCGCCCAGAGCGTCGACGAACCGGCGCGTGGCCGGGTCGGCGGCGATGGGGCCAAGGCCCGTTTCGCTGCTGACCACCACCAGCCGCGGGCCGTCCGTGGCGGCGTAGGGGGCAAGGCCCCGGGCCAGCCGGTCGCGACGGTCCGCATCATCGCCATGACAGGCAAAAAGCCAAAAGTCCAGGCTGTCCAGCAGCACCGTGCCGCCGTGGGCCGCTTCCCGGGCCAGGACGTCCATGGCTTCGGCCCCGGCCTCGATGACGGCCAGACGCGGGTCGCGGGCGCGCTTGTGGGCCTGGATGCGTTCCCGAAAGGCGACGTCCAGGGCCTTGCCCGTGACCACCACCCGGCGCGGGGCCGGACCCTGGGCCAAAAGCCGCTCGCCCAGGGCCGATTTTCCCGAGCGCACGCCGCCCAACACGAGCTGTATCACGCCGCGCCGCCGCAGGCTGGAGGGGTTGCGCCCGAGGCGATGGCTTCGACGCAGGCCAGCCCTTCGACCAGATGCATGGGGGCGAAGATTTCCAGCACCACAGTCTGGGGCGAGAGGTTATTAAACATCCAGACAAGCTCGTCGCGGCCCTCGGGCGACAGGCAGGTGAGCGTGCGGTGCAGGTGGCTGCGGCCCTTGGGCGGCCCCTCGGGGCCAAAGGGCGAATAGATGTGGAGCATCCGGGCGCGCCCCGCCAGTTCAGGGTCGTCCTTGGGCAGCTCGTGGCCCATGGCCAGCATGTGGCCGAGGTCCAGGCACAGGCCGCAGCCGTTGGCCTTGGCCAGGGCCAGGGTTTCGGCCGGGGACACGGCGTCGGTGTTTTCCAGCAGCAGGGCGGCCGGATCAAAGCCGGCGGCGACGTAGGCCGCGACGAAATCGGCCAGCTTGGCCGGGTCGGTGGGCGGATGGAGCACGTAGGCCCAGGGCGACAAATGGGCGGTCATGTCCAGCAGCCGTTCCATGACGGCGAAGGCGGTTTCGCCGCCAAGGCTCCAGGGCAGATCCAGGGGCAAATGGAGATGGTAGGTGAGGCCGTAGGTCTTCTGGGGCAGATCCTGCGGGCCGTAGGCCAGGCAGGCGTGGAGCTCCAGCAGATACAGGCCGACCTCGGGCACGGTGCGGGCCAGGCGGCGACAATTGACCAGGGCGGTTTCGGGCCACACGCAGCTCGGCGCGGCGATGCGCCAGGGAAACGGAGACTTGCTTTTTGCGAACATTTGGAAATTCTAGGATATAAAAGTTACAGGTTTTGGCTTGAGGGTTTTGTCCGCCCGGAGTATGGAATCCGGGTTGCCGGCACGTAGCTCCCCCGCCCGTCCGGCCATGTTTCCGAAGTGGGTGTAGTATGCGACAACTTCGTGATTTTGTGCAGCATTTTTTCAATCCGCTGCATGTCTACTGCAGGCTTAAGGATCTCGGCGTCAAGGCGCCCGCCGCCCATCGCTTCACCCGGGCCTACGAGCGCCTGGTCTGGCGGCATATCTGGTAGGCCTTACTTTCCGAAAAGTCCAAGCTGTTTGGCTTCCCGCACGGTGTGGGCCCGCAGGGCCAGCTGGCGCACCCCGCCAAGGGGCAGGGCGTCCAGAAAGCGTGAGCGCTTGAGCATGAGCTTGCGGCCGTAGAGTTCCCGTCTCAGGGCGTGGGACAGGTAGAGCCGGCTTTTGGCCCGGGTCAGCCCCACGTAAAACAGCCGCCGTTCTTCGTCTTCGTCCATGCGTCCGGCCGGATGGCCGGGCTTGCCGCTCAAAAAATCCGATCCGGCAAAGGGCAAAAGCCCGTCTTCCAGGGCCGGCAGGAACACCGCCCCGAATTCCAGCCCCTTGGCCGCGTGGATGGACATGATCCGCACCTTCTCGGCCTTTGCCCCCACCAGCTCCAGCTCGTTTTGGGCGGCCACATAGGCCAAAAGCCCCTGCCAGCCGCCATGGGCCTCGTAGGCCCGGCACAGCTCGCGAAACGGCGCTGCCTGCCAAAAAAGCGCGTCAAAGGGCGGGATGCCCTCCAAAAAGGCGGCCAGCCCGGCCGGACCTTTTTCCAGCAGCCGCTCGGGGATGTCCGGCGGCGTGCCGGCCGTTTCCGGGGCCGGGATGCCGTAGGGCAGGCCGGCGGCGGCTAACAGCAGCCGCACCCGGGGTTCGTTGAAAAAGGCCTCGGCCTCGGGCACGGACACCGGCAGCCCCAGCCGGGACAGGGACTGGCGCAGGGGGCCGATGAGCCCGGAAAAGCGCACCAGCACGGCGATGTCGCCCGGAGAGAGGTGCTTTTCCGAGAAGTCGCGGGAAAGGGTCAGGGACGAGCCGCCGATAAGCCCGGACAGACGCTCGGCCACCCAGTCCGCCTCGGCTGCCGCCGTGGGCGCTTCGTAGAGTTCGATGCGGCAATCGGCCTGCACTTCCGGCTCGGCCCGGGAAGTGAGCGCCGTGCGTCCCCGGAACACCCCGGCGGACAGGGTCAGCAAGGGCGCGGCCGAGCGGAAGTTGTCGGACAGCGCGATCTCCGTGAGGTTGGGCCAAAAGGCCCGCAAGGCCTCCCGCACCCGGCCGGTCGCGCCGCGAAAACCGTAGATGGATTGGTCCGGGTCGCCGATGGCGAAAAGGCTCCCCCGGTCACGGCCGCACACGGCGGCGATGAGCGCCAGTTGCAGGGGGGTGAGGTCCTGGACCTCGTCCACCAGCACATGGGTCCAGGCCGGGCGGGAGCGGCCCGAGGCGATGGCGGCCAGCCAGCCTTCCAGTAGATCGGTGAAATCGGACAGCCGGGCTTGGCGCTTGGCCTCGGCGTAGCGGGCGGCGTAGAGGCCCGGGCCGGCCATGCCCTGGGGCGTGAGCACGGGCGGGGCCATTTTCTCCCGGGCGAGCGACAGTTCCTGCCAGGCGCTCTTGGCTCGGGACCGGGGCAGCTCGGGATTGGCCAGATCAAAAAGCCGCCGGGCGGAGTCTTCCGAGAGCACCACGGGTTCGTTGCCGCCGGCCTCGGCCAGGGCGGCCAGGGCCAGGGCGTGGAGGGTGTCGGCCCGGGGGATGTCGCCGCCGGCGTCGTCGCGGGCCAGGCGTTCGCGCAGTTGGGCGGCGGCCCGGCGGGTGAAGGTGACGGCCAGGATCTTGTCGGCGGCCACGCCGTGGGCCAGCAGTTCGCGGATGCGGGCGAGCAGGGTATGGGTCTTGCCGGTTCCCGGGCCGGCCACGGTCAGCACATGGCGGGCGGCGGTTTGGGCGGCGCGCTTTTGGTCCGGGGTGAGCCCGCGCGGCGGTGGCGCGGCGGGGGCGGCGGCGCGGGCCAGGGATGGGGCAGGGGGAGGTTCGGCCGGGGCGTCGCCGTCCGGGCCGGCGGCGTCGGCCTCCCGGGCGGCCGGCCGGGCCATGGGCGCGCCGGCCCGGAAGCGGCCGGCTTTGAGGTCCCGGCGCTCCTCGTCGGAAAACACGGTGATGCGGCCGTACTGGCCGTCGAAACCGGCCTGGCGCGACACCTGCCCCTGGCGCATCCGGCGTATGGCCTCGCCCAGGGCCGGATGGACCCGGCGCAGGTCTTCCACGGGCGCGTCGCGAAGGATGGCGATTTCCGTGCCGAAGCGGGCGAACAGGGTGGTGAGGAGATTTTTGACCTTGCCGGTCTTGGGCCCCACGCCCAGCACCTCGCCGGCCACTTCGTCCAGGGGAATAAGCGAGGTGAAGCCCGGCGCGCCGTCCGGGCGCACGGGCGTCTCCCGGTCGGCCAGCTCCAGGACCCGGTGCAGCACGCCCAGGGTCAGGGGCTTGCCGCACTTGGGGCACAGGCAGCCCAGGGCCTTGGCCTGGGCCGGTTCCATGGCCACGCCGCAGTCGCGGTGGCCGTCGAGGTGGTATTTACCCTCTTCCGGGAAGAATTCCACCGTGCCGGCAAAGGCCGTCTCGCCCGGCTTGCCGCGCAACGCGTCGAAAATGCCGGTGTAGGAGGCCGGGCCGGTGAAGAGATTGCATTCCCGGCCGAGTTTCTCGCCGGAATGGGCGTCGGAGTTGGAGATGAGCCGGATGCGGTCCAGGGCCGAGAGCGTCCAGTTCATGTCCGGGTCCGAGGACAGGCCCGTTTCCATGGCAAAGATTTCCCGCGACAGCGAGCCGAAGCATTCCTCGATGGAATCAAAGCCGGACTTGGAGCCGAAAAGCGAAAACCAGGGCGTCCAGATATGGGCCGGCACGAGGAAGCACAAGGGGTCGGTTTCCAGCGTCAGTTCCAGCAGATGGCGGCTGTCGAGGCCCAGGATGGGCCGGCCGTCGGAGGTCAGGTTGCCGACCTTGGCCAGCTTGGCGTTTAAGCGTTCGGCCGCCTCGAAGCTTGGCGCGTAGAGCAGGTTATGGACTTTGCGGACCTTGCCGCCGCGTTTGTAGATGGAGCTGATCTCGGCCGAGAGCAGAAATTTTGTCGAGCCGGCAAAGCGCGTCTCGGGCAGCCAGGGGATTTCCTTGGACAGCCCGGCCAGGTCGGTCAGATGCAGCAACCCGTCGTCGCCGGGAGCCAGCGCGTCCTTGAGTTCCGCCAGCCAGCCGGGGTGGGTGAAGTCGCCGGTGGCGACCACGTCCAGGCCTTTGACTTCGCCCCAGGCGGCGAGGCAGCGGGGGGTGAGGCCTTTGCTGGTGGCCCGGGAATGGCGGGAGTGGATGTGCAGGTCAGCGAGAAAGGACATGGGGGAAAGGTACAAGGATCGGCGGCCTGCGGCAAGGGGCGACGGGGGCTGCGCCGGGCCTTTGGGACGACGTTTGGGTGACGCCGGTTACGGCGGCAGGAGCCCGGCGCGGGCCATGGCGGGGTGGGCGACGGGCCGGGGGGAGGCCAGGGAACGCGGCTTATAGCGTCACAACACAGGAAACGTCATCACCTGTTCCCTGGCCGCCAAGGACGGATGCGCCTCAGGCGCGGTTTAGAGCGTCACACAGGAAACTGCATCGCTCTTGATAAACTGCACGGCAAAGACGCCGTCGACGACGCAGGCTCTGAGTTGCGGCACATAGGTGGCCACATGGGCGCTTTTCAGGTGCGCATCCAGGGCCTGTTGCGAGCTCCAGCGCTCAATGGTGAGGAAGGTGTCCTTGTCGATGAACGATTCGTATTGCTCACAGCCTTCCTCGTGCGGGGCATACGTATGTTGCAGGATGTTCGCGACGTTTCTGAGCCTCTCATGAGCATTCTCCAGGATGGTCGCTTTGACGATCGCGATAATCATAGGGTTTCCTTTCGTTGTTCCAATTGGTTCGGACCCTTCTGGCATTTCCCGCTGCAAAGCTCTTCCGCAGGAGTGGCCTGCCGGAACATGGGGCTCCCGGAGGCTGCTTCAGCGCCGCGTCTCCCCTTCGCACCATTGCCGCGCCAGGGCTTGCGCTTCTTCCGCATAGGCCTTCCTGTCCTCGGCGGTCGAAGCTTCACTGAGCCCGACGGCCCGGATGAATCGCGGCGGCTCCATGCCGTACGCCTTCATGAAGAACGCATACTGCTCGGTCAGGTATTGGTAGGCGTCTTCGCCCTGGCCCTGGGAGAAGATAAGGAGGGCTTTCTTGCCCGGGGGCAGCCGGCAGGGATCGGGGCGGCCGAAGAAGTTCGGCTTCAAAAAGGAGAACGTACGGTCGAGGAAGGTCTTAAATTGCCCGGACACGTTGTGGTAGTAGACCGGGGAGGCCATGACCAGGACGTCGGCCGCATGGATGGCGTCCAGCACCTCGGTGAGATCGTCCTGCAGGGCGCAGTGTTCCAGGGTTTGCTTGCAGGCCATGCAGCCCTGGCATCCCCTGAACCGCATCGCGTTGAGGTGGTAGGTGGAAACCTCGGCCCCCAACGATCGCGCCTTTTCCGAGAAAGCCAGGGCGATGGAGCTGGAGTTGCCTTTTTTCCTGGGGCTTCCCAAAATGGTGACGATCTTCATTTTTATCCTTCTTGATGTTTAGATTTCGAAATCTTTCGAATCACAGGCCAAAAAAAACTACCCGTCCAGGAGTGCGCGCAGGGTTTTGACAGCGTTGTCATCCACCCAGAACAGCATGTCTTTGCCGTCGCGTTTCATGTGGATGAGGCCTGCCTGCCGCAACTCCTTGAAATGGTGGGAGACGGTGGATGGCGCAAGGCCAAGGCGCTCGGCGAATTCCCGCTGGCAATTGCTGAAGTTCTCGGCCGGCCCCGTGACGACCTGGCCGGCCCAGCAAGTGGAAAGGGTCTTGAAGATGCGGAGACGATGCGGGTTGGAGAGGGCCTTGAACATGCGGGCCGCGTCTTCCAGTTCCTGCTCGCTGCGTTCCGGCGCAGTGTTCGACATGTTTCGAACTGTAGAGGACTCGCCCGAGGGTGTCAACAGGCTTGCCGCCGGGGCGGCGGGGGGGGCGGCCTACTTGAGCTTGCAGCCCACGAACTGCTCGATGATCTGATACAATTGGTCGTTGTGGACGGGGATTTCCAGCAGCACGTCCACGGCCGCCGTGTCGAGCAGGAAGGCGCTTTCGCTGAAGCTCTTGGCCACGACGACCAGGGGGGGGCGCTTGTGCATGGCCGCGTCGGCGGCTTCCCGCACGGTCTGGACAGCGGCCTGGGGGTCCTTTTCCGCAACGACGTCCAGGAAAACCAGGTCGAACGGTTCCCGGCGGACGATGGCCGCCGCCTCCTCGACTGAATGCACCACGGCGACTTCCAGCGGGCTTTTGCGGATGGCGGTCGCGATGCTGTTGCCTTGGGAGATGTCCCGGTCGATGAGCAGGATCTTGGGCATGGCGCGACTCCTTGTGCTGGCCAGGTTGCTTCGTGGTTGACCAAGCGTGTTGCCCACGAAGTTTTTGGGTTTGGTCCAGTCTATACGAGTTTCCCGGAAGGCCGGCAAGGGCCGTGCCGCCTCCGGTCTCCTGGCGCGCGCCGCAAAAAAAACGGGGGGACGCTTGCGCGTCCCCCCGGAGCAATCGGATCGATTGCGCGGACTGCTTATTTGGCTTTGTCGCCGGAAGCAGCGCCGTGCATCTTGATCTCGACCTTCTCGGTCAGACCTTCGTAGTACTCGCGCAGGATCACGAGGACTTCTTCACGGCCGAAGTGGTCGGGGATCTCGCCGCCCTCGGACAGCATCTTGCGCAGCTTGGTGCCGGACAGGATGACGCGGTCTTCCTTGGTGTGCGGGCAGGTGCGCAGGGAGGCCATGCCGTCGCACTTGTAGCAGTAGAAGGTCCAGTCGATCTTCAGGGGCTCGCACAGCAGAGCCTGGCCGGGCTTGGCGCCCTTGGGGATGCGGTCGAAGATTTCCTGGGCTTCGAACATGCCGTAGAAGTCGCCGACGCCGGCGTGGTCACGGCCGATGATCATCTTGTTGACGCCGTAGTTCTGGCGGAAGGTGGCGTGGAGCAGGCCTTCGCGGGGACCGGCGTAACGCATGTCGAGGGGGTAGCCGCCCTGGATGACGTTTTTCTCCACGAAGTAGTACTTGCACAGGGTGTCAATGCACTTCACGCGGACTTCGGCCGGGATGTCGCCGGGCTTCAGGTTGCCGATCAGCGAGTGGATGATGACGCCGTCGCAAACTTCGATGGCGATCTTGCACAGGTACTCATGCGAGCGGTGCATGGGGTTGCGCAGCTGCAGAGCGGCGACGGTGGCCCATCCGCGCTCGTCGAACATGGCGCGGGTTTCGGCCGGACGCAGGTACACGCCCTTGTACTTGGTCGGGTATTCGCCTTCGGACAGCACGTTGACCGGGCCGGCCAGGCAAACTTCCTTGCGCTCCATGACCATCTTGACGCCCGGATGGTCGTCAAGAGCGATCTTCCAGAACTTGTCGTCGGCGGAGTCGTCGCCGGCGCCCTTGTAGACCAGCTCGGATTCCCACTTCTTGTCGGCTTCGGTCAGCTCGAACTTCTCGGTGACCTTCATGGTGGCGTAGACTTCGCCGTTGCGCTCGAGGGTGATTTCCTCGCCCTCTTTGATGCCGGCGGCTTCTTCCTTGGTCACCGCCAGGACGACCGGGACGGGCCAGAAGGTGCCGTCGGCCAGGGTCATCTTCTCAACGGAGCTCTTCCAGTCGGCCTTGGTCATGAAGCCGTCCAGCGGCGAGAAGCCGCCGATGCCGATCATGATCAGGTCGCCCTTTTCCTGGGCGGTGATCTGCACTTTCTTGAGGCCAGCGGCCTTCTTCAGTTCGGCTTCCTTGGCAGCGCCTTCCATCAGACGGATGACCAGGCCTTTGCCTCCATGCGGCGGAACCAATTTGGACATGTAAAGCCTCCTTACCGGTGATTTTGTTAAAGTTTCCGCGTTTCAAAGGGGGCCGGCGATTTTCCGGAACCGGTTGTCCCCTTGAGTGGGTTCCATTCATACACCAGCCCCCAGGGAATACCAAGTGAAAAATGTGTCAAAGGCCACGAATTTGTCCCCGCCCGCCTCCCCGGCAGGCGGATTTCTTGTCCGGCCACGGACGCGCTCCCGCCGCATCGGACGCGCCGCATTGACCTTGGACACGGCTTCCATTATGACGCGGTTCGATCAATCGCGCGCTTCCGCAAAGGCACTCCCCGAATGGACACGTCCCGCATCCGAAATTTCAGCATCATTGCCCACATCGACCATGGGAAATCCACCCTGGCCGACCGCATCCTCGAACTCACCGGCGTCATCACCGCCCGGGAGATGCGCGAGCAGTACCTCGACCGCATGGACCTCGAGCGCGAACGCGGCATCACCATCAAGGCCCAGACCGTCCGCATTCCTTATAAAGCGGCCGACGGCAAGGACTACATCTTAAATCTCATCGACACCCCGGGCCACGTCGATTTCTCCTACGAAGTCTCCCGCAGCCTGGCCGCCTGCGAAGGCGCGCTCCTCGTCGTCGACGCCACCCAGGGCGTCGAGGCCCAGACCCTGGCCAACGTGTTCCTCGCCCTGGACAACGACCTGGAAATCATCCCGGTCCTCAATAAGATCGACCTGCCCAGCGCCGACCCCGAGGCCGTGAAAAAGGACATCGAGGAGGCCATCGGCCTGCCCTGCGCCGACGCCGTGTCCGTCTCGGCCAAGACCGGAGTCAACGTCGGAGCCGTGCTCGAACAGATCATCGCCCGCATCCCGCCGCCCAAGGGCCAGGCCGACGCGCCGCTTCGGGCGCTCATCGTCGATTCTTGGTACGACTCCTACCAGGGCGTGGTGGTGCTGTTTCGCGTCATGGAAGGGACCATCCGCCTGGGCCAGCGCATCCGCATGATGTCCAACGGAACCGACTTCGAGGTCATCCGCCTGGGCGCGTTCTCTCCCGGCCCGGTCGACATCGCGACCTTCGGCCCGGGCGAGGCCGGTTTCCTGTGCGCCAACATCAAGACCCTCACCGACGCCCGGGTGGGCGACACCGTGACCCTGGCCGAAAATCCCGCCGCCGAGGCGCTGCCGGGATTCAAAGAGGTCAAGCCCATGGTGTTCTGCGGCCTCTACCCCGTGGACGCCGCCGAATACGAGGTCTTAAAGGGGGCGCTGGAAAAGCTGCGCCTAAACGACGCCGCCTTCACCTACGAGCCCGAGACCTCCCAGGCCCTGGGCTTTGGGTTCCGCTGCGGCTTCCTCGGGCTGCTGCACATGGAGATCATCCAGGAACGCCTGGAACGCGAGTTCGGAGCTAACCTCATCGCCACCGCCCCATCGGTGGTCTATAAGGTCGAGACCCTCTCCGGCGCGGTCATCCCCGTGGACAACCCCAGCAAGCTGCCCAAGACCCAGGAAATAGCCGCCCTCTACGAACCCTTCGCCCGCCTGGAGATCCACACCCCCAACGAGTACGTGGGCGGGGTCTTCAAGCTGTGCGAGGAAAAACGCGGCATCCAAAAGGACGTCCGCTACCTGACCGCCACCCGCGTCATCATCACCTACGAGCTGCCCTTCGCCGAGATCGTCTACGATTTCTTCGACCGCCTCAAATCCGCCACGCGCGGCTACGCTTCCCTCGACTACGAAATCGTGGACTATCGGGCCTCCGACCTGGTCAAGCTCGACATCATGATCAACGGCGACCCCGTCGACGCCCTGGCCGTCATCGTCCACCGCGAAAACGCCTACCACTACGGCCGGGCCCTGGCCCTTCGGCTCAAGCGGGTCATCCCCCGCCAGCTCTTCGAGGTCATCATCCAGGCCGCCATCGGCACCAAGATCATCGCCCGCGAACGCAACGCGCCCGTTGGCAAGAACGTCATCGCCAAATGCTACGGCGGCGACATCACCCGCAAACGCAAGCTTTTGGAAAAACAGAAGGAAGGCAAGAAGCGCATGAAGCGCATGGGCAACGTCGAACTGCCCCAGGAAGCCTTTCTCGCCGCGCTGCGGGCCGGGGACGACTAGTCCCGGCCAGGCAGCTTTTCCGCGCGCGCCCTCGCAACGCGCCCCCAACACCACCAAAAAGGAACCGCGCCCATGAATCCGAGATGGCAAAAAGTGCTCTTGGAATACCTGGAAGCCCTGGCTGTCGCCCTCATCCTGGCCTTCGTCATCCGCACCTTCGTCGTCCAGGCCTTCAAGATCCCGTCGGGGTCCATGCTCGACACCCTGCTCATCGGCGACCACCTGCTCGTCAACAAATTCCTCTACGGCACCCGCATCCCCTTCACCGACAAGGTGATCATGCCGCTGGAAGACCCGCAGCGCGGCGACGTCATCGTTTTCGAGTTCCCCGAGGACACCACCAAGGACTTCATCAAACGCATCATCGGCGTGCCCGGCGACGTGGTGGAGATGAAGGACAAGGCCCTGTACCGCAACGGTGAAAAGCTCGTCGAACCTTACATCAAGCACACCGACCCGGGCTCCCAGCAGCGCCGCGACAACTTCGGCCCCATCACCGTGCCGGCCGGCAAATACTTCGTCCTTGGCGACAACCGCGACGAATCCTACGACTCCCGCTTCTGGGGCTTCGTGGACAAGGAAAAAATCCGCGGCAAGGCCTGGGTCATCTACTGGTCCTGGGACGGCCCCTCCGACATCCGCTTCAACCGCATCGGCCGCATGGTGAAGTAAGGGACGGGGAAGAGAAGAGGGAAGAGTGCCTCCGGCGGC
>ALAO01000130.1 GCA_000307955.1 Solidesulfovibrio magneticus str. Maddingley MBC34
GGGTCCGGGAGGGGCTTAGCCCCTCCCGGCCGCCGGAGGCCTCTTCCTCTTCTTCCGCTACCCAAACATCTCGTCGGGCAGATCGGCGTTGGAGTGGACTTTCTGCACGTCTTCGTTGTCTTCGAGCATGTCGATGAGTTTCAGCAGCTTCTGGCCGTTTTCGAGGTCGAGCTCCACCATGTTGGCCGGCACCATGGCCACTTCGGCGTCTTCGGAGACCATGCCGGCGGCTTCGAAGGCGACGCGCAGGGGCTCGAAATCGGACGGTGCGCAGTGGACTTCCCAGACCTCGCCTTCGTCCATGATTTCCTCGGCCCCGTGTTCCAGGCCCACTTCCATGAGCTGGTCTTCGGTGAAGCTCTTGGGGAAGGAGAAGACGCCCTTTTGGGAGAACATCCAGGACACGCAGCCGGATTCGCCCATGGCTCCGCCGCCCTTGGAGAGCAGGTGGCGCACTTCAGCCACGGTGCGGTTGCGGTTGTCGGTGGCCGCTTCGACGAGGATGGCGACGCCGCCCGGGCCGTAGCCTTCGTAGAGGACTTCTTCCAGGTTTTCGCCGGCAAGCTCCCCGGTGCCCTTCTTGATGGCCTGATCGATCTTATCCTTGGGCAGGTTGACGGCCTTGGCGGCGGCGATAGCGGACTTCAGGCGCTGGTTGAGCGCCGTGTCGGCCCCGCCGGCCCGGGCGGCCAGCATGAGTTCCTTGGTCACCTTGGTGAAAAACTTGCTCTTCTTGGCGTCCTGCACCGACTTGCGGGCCTGGATGTTGTGCCATTTGCTATGTCCGGCCATGGTTCCTCCTGGAAAAAGTCTCGGGGGTTACCCGTGTATTTATGCTGTTGTCGACGGTCGGTCTGCCTGCCGTCGCCGCGCCGTCTTGGCGAGTGCCGCCGACTTTGGCGGCGTGTCGCCAGGGCGGCCCGCTCCGGTCGGCGCTTCATCCGACCGGCCGTGTCGCCGCCTGCCCGGTTCGGGACGGGACATCCCTTGCGGGCGCGTCCCGCTGGATCGGCCGGGGCCGCATCCCTGGGGACGAGTCGTCAGTCGTTTGGCGGCAAGGGCGAAGGGGCGGGGTCGTCGGGCTGGCCCACGGGCGCGACAAAGCCCGTGGCTACAAAGAAGATTTCCTTGCTCTCGGCCCGGGAGCTCTTGGGCTTGGCCACCCGCACGGCGGAAAAATACTGGCGCAGCCCCTTCTGGAAGGCCGGCGAATCCGGCCCCTGGAAGATCTTGACCACAAACGCGCCGCCGGGCTTAAGCCGCGCCACGGCCACGGACAGGGCCGCCTCGCACAGTTCCAACGATCTGGCCTGGTCGGTGAACTTGTGGCCGGTGGTCTTGGGGGCCATGTCGCTTAACACGACGTCAAAGGGGCCGAACTGCTCGAAGGCCTCGGCGATGTCCGGCCCGGGTTCGAGCATGTCGCCGATAAGGTAGGTGACGTTGCCCGGAAAGGCCGTGCCGGCCGGATTGAGGTCGATGCCCAGCACCCGGCCGCCCGGCCCCACGCGCTTGGCGGCGTAGAGGGTCCAGGAGCCGGGACAAGCCCCAAGATCGAGGATGGCCGCGCCGGGGGTCAGCAGGCGCGATTGTTTTTCGATCTCCTCAAGCTTATAGACGGAGCGCGCCGGATAGTTATCCTGCTTGGCCTTGTTGAAATAGTGGTCGCGGTACGTTTTCATGACGGGCAACCCGGATACCGTTTACCGGACAAGCTTTCAAGGAAAAGACGCCGCCATGGCCCACATGGACCGCCCAAACCGCGCCGCCGTCATCGACGAGACCGGCGCGCGCCGCACCCTGGCCGCCGGGGAAGCCGCTTTCGAGGCCCTGGGAGCGGTCGGGCGGCCGCTTTTTTTAGGCCTGGGTCCCGATCCCGGCGTCGCCGTGGCCCTGGCCGACGGGCAGCCGGCCGACTGGCTGGAATGCCCGGACTTCGAGGCGGCCATGGGGCCGGACTGGTTGAAACGCCTGCCGGCCGGCTGGCGACGCCTGCCCCCGGACGAATTGACGCCTGGGCGCGTCCGGACCGCCCGGGTATTTCGCTATCGCCAAAACAGCCGGCTCTTCCCGTCCTACTGGGGGCCGATCCTGGCCCGCGTCCAGCTGGCCCTGCTCCCCGGGCCGGACCGGGCCGCGCGCTCCCCCGGCGTCATCCTGCCGCGCCCGGCAACGGGTCTGCTGGAGCCGGAAATCGCCCGAGCGCTGACGGCGCTTGGCCGGCCGGCCATCGACATCGCGCCCGAAGCCTGTCCGGCCGCCCTGGCCGGGCTGCTGTCCGGGCAGACGCCGTCCGCTCTGCTCTCCATAAACGGGGCCGGCCTGGATGACGAGGGAATTTCCGCCGCCCTTGCGGCCGAGGCCGGCGTTCCCCTGGCCATCTGGTTCGTGGACAACCCATTCCATATAGTGGGCCGCTTTCGCGGCGGCTTCTGGAAGCGCGCGCTGCTGGCCGTCACCGACGACAGCTTTATCGAACCCTTGCGGCAACTTGGAGCTGAACAAACCCTGCATCTGCCCCTGGGGGCGAGCGCCCATTTCTTTTCGGCCAGGCCTGCTACGGAGCTGGCCGACCGGGCGGTCTTTGTCGGGCGCAGCGCCTTTGCCGGGCGTAACACGTTTTTCGCCGGCTGTCGGCTGCCGAACGGGCTGACGGACACGGCCCGGGCCATGGTCGCGGCCGGCAAGCGGCCGGACTATTTCTGGTGGGCGGAAAAACTGGGTTCCGGGGCGCTATGGCCCGGCAAGGCCGGCCGCGCCGCCGGGCTGGGGGCCGAGACGGCCTCCCTGGCCCTGCGGGCCGGGGCGCTCGCCGCCGTGGCCGGGGCTATGCCGCTTGTCGTCTACGGCGACGAGGGCTGGCGCGAACTGTTGCCCGACGGCGTCACCCTGCGCCCGCCCGTGGATTATTACGGCGCGTTGCCAAGCCTTTACGCCGGGGCCGGCCTGACGGTAAACGCCACCAGCCTGCTGCTCCCCCGGGGACTCACCCAGCGCCATTTCGACGTCTGGGCGGCCGGCGGCTGTCTTATAACCGACGCGACCCCGGGCCTGGAACTGTTCCCGGCCGCCCTGACCGCGCCCGTCTGCTACGCTTCGCCGGGGCAGGCCGGAACCCTGGCCGCCAGCCTGCTGGCCCAGCCCCAACTTCGGGCCGATCTGGCCGCGTCCTGGCGGGAGGCCATCGCCGCCGCCCACCGCTACGAACACCGGCTGGCCGCCCTGCTGGAGCGGCTGGAAACGCGCTAACGCTTTCGCTTATTTGACCGGCAGCCGCCAGGACGGATCGTAGCGCCCCTGCCTGGGCCGGCGCGAGGTGCCGCCGTGCAGGCCCCGGCGCACGAAATAGAGCAGCCGCTTGCTGAACTTGGTCGCCCAGGCGTCGCAGGCCTTGTCCTGGCGGATGCGCTCGACGAGATTCTCAGCCCCGCCGGGCAGCCGCTCGCGCCGGGCAAAACGCCGTCGCAAGGCATAATGCCCCAGCTCGTCGACCAGAATCATGGTCTTGCGGAAGTCCCGAATCGAACGGTTGATGTAAATATGGTAGCGACCGTCGCGAAACAGCAAAAAACCCCAGCTATCAATGTCGTCGACCTCGGTGACCACGAGGTCGTCGCGTTTGCCGGCCATTTCCATGAGCCTGGCCAGTAGGCCTGCCATAGGCGCTCCTTTGCCGGCACGGAGCCGACCTTCCATGGATAAGCCTTGCATCCGGGCCGTCAAGACGCGGGCGGCCCGGGGCGACGCTTGTGCCAACAACGATGGCATGATAACCATTTTCAGGCAATTGATTGTCCCCCTAACGGCCAGACGTACCCAAGGCCCGACCATGGCGCTCCTCGAATACCGAAACTGCCCTTGCTGCGGCCATCCGACCTGGCAGGAATTCACGCCCCTGGCCGACGCCGACAGCTCCTACTGGCGCTGCCGCGACTGCGGCGACCGGCGCGCCGCCAAGCGCGTGCGCATCGAAGAAACCGCCCTGCTCCACCGGGGACGGCTGCAAACCACCACGACCTGCGCCGACGTGCTCATCCGCGACCTCAGCCGCGACGGCGCGCGACTGTGCCTGGACGAAGACATGCCCCTTGAGCTTGCCGTGGACCAGGCCGTGTCGTTTAACCCCCAGCTCCAGCCCTTCGGCGAACTGGCTCACTACATCCCCAGCGTCGTGCGCTGGATCAAGGGCCACGAGTTCGGTCTGCTCTTCACCCGCCCCCTGGCCATCTCGTCCGGCGATATCCGCCGCATCGTCAAGAACTGAGCCCCGTCCCGCCCCCTTCGGCCGTTGCCTCCGCCCCGCCAAGGGCGTATGCTGGATCAGACCGGAATCTTCCGGCCTTCCCTCAACCCAGGCGCGGCGCGGTTAGCGATGGACTACGAAAAGATTCGGCACGCGGCAAAGACCGGCGACAAGATCCTCGAACTGGCCGTCTCCATCGGCCTCGATCCGGCCCGCCACACCATCCAGGAACTGGCCGACCGGCTGCTGGCCCAGGCCCTGGCCGAAAGCGGCGCGGACGCGCCGTGCGGCAAGTGAGGAGAGTGAGAGAGAGGAAGAGAAGAGGCCTCCGGCGGCCGGGGG
>ALAO01000131.1 GCA_000307955.1 Solidesulfovibrio magneticus str. Maddingley MBC34
GGGTCTGGGGGCCTCAGGCCCCCAGCCGCCGGAGGCATCTCCCCTCTTCCCCTCTCACCCAATCCACCCTTCGATTTCCTGGCGCGTGGGCATCTTCCCCGCCGCCTTGACCGCGCCGTCGATGACCAGACCCGGCGTCACGAAGACGCCCAGCATGGCGATTTGTTGGAGATCGGTCACCTTTTCCACGGCGGCGGCGCAGCCCTTGGCCGCCACCACGTCCTTGACCAGCTTTTCCAGCTCGTTGCACTTGGCGCAGCCCGTGCCGAGCACCTGAATCAACATGCCTTGCTCCTTGTCGGCTACTTCTTGCAGCCGCAGTCGATCTTGCCGGCCACGATGTCGGCCACCTCGCCCAGCACGTCATGGGTCCAGCAGTCGTCGGCGCCGGCCGCCTCGCGCATGACCAGGGCCAGGATGTAGGCCAGCTCCTGCAGGCTGGCCCCGGCGTCAAGCGCCCCCTTGAAGTGCTTGAGCACGCAGGGCTTGGACCGGGCCTTGACCGACACCGCGAAACAGATGAACTGGTAGGTCTTTTCGTCGATAAGCCGCTTTTCGGCGTAAAGCGCGTCCATCTCGTCGAGTTTCGCCGCGAACTCCGGGAACAGTTGAGCCAGGAAACGCATACAAGCCTCCTACAGGATCAGGTTGAAGACATAGCCCACGATGAGGATGCCGCAGCCGACAATGCCGGCGAACGCCAGCAACAGAGGCGGTTTGAGAACCTTGCGCAGGATCACCATCTCCGGCAGCGACAAGGCGATGACGGCCATCATGAAGGCCAGCACCGTGCCCAGGGCCGCGCCCTTGGACAGCAGCGCCTCCACCACCGGCACGATGCCGGCGGCGTTGGAATACATGGGAATGCCGATCAGCACAGAGACCGGCACCGACCACCAGTTGTTTTGGCCCATGATGCCGGCCATGAAGCCCTCGGGCACGAAGCCGTGGATGCCGGCCCCGACGCCGATGCCGAGCAGCACCCATTTCCAGGTGCGCCCCAGGATGTCGCGCACGGCCTGGATGGCGTAATCCACGCGGCCGTCGGGGGTCAGGTCAACGACCGAGGCGTCGCCGCCGCCGGCCCGGATGGCCAGCACCCAGTCTTCCACGTAGCGCTCCAGATTGAGCCGGCCGATGACCCAGCCCGAAAAGACCGCGACAGCCAGCCCCATGCCCATGTAGAGCGCCGCCACCTTCCAGCCAAGCAAGCCGTAGAGCAGCACCACCGCGATCTCGTTGACCATGGGCGCGGACACGAGAAAGGAAAACGTCACGCCAAGCGGCACGCCGGCCGAGACGAAACCGATGAAAAGCGGCACGGCCGAGCAGGAGCAAAAGGGCGTGACGATGCCCAGCAGGGCGGCCATGACGTTGCCGGCGGATTCGCGCCGGCCGGCCAGGATGCGGCGGGTGCGCTCGGGGGTGAAAAACGACCGGATAAGCCCGACGCCAAAGACGACCAGGGTCAGGAGCATGAGCACCTTGGGCGAATCGTAGAGGAAAAACTCGATGGAATCGCCAAGGTGCGACCCGCGCGTCAGGCCGATGACGTCGTAGGTGAGAAATTGCGAGATCCCCAGCAGCTTGCCGTAGAGGAAAAACCAGGCGGCCAGGCCGACGGCTCCCAGGATCAGGCGTCGCGGCGACGGCCAGACCCGAGCCGCGGGCGCGCCTTGTCCCGGGTCCGCCCCGGCGCAGGCGCAGGCGGTTTTGGCGGTTGCGTCATGATGTTGCATGGTTGGAACTCCCGGCCGGCGACGGCCATGGTTTGCTATTTGGTCAAAAGGCAAAATAGCAATATTGCCAACGGCCGGCAAGGGGATTTTGGGGCTCTGGCGTAGGAAACGGGGCGGGGGAAACGAGGCGACGGCGATGCGTCGAGAGCGCCAACGACAAGGCTGCGCCGCGACGTCAAAGGGCTTGGCCCGCGATCCGCCGGGCAGATGCTGTCCTTGGCTTGCCGGCGGCTATCGCCCATTGCCCTGATTGGGCAGCACACGGCGAGGAAGGAAGGACGGCGGCGGTCTCAAGCGATGCCTGCCCGGGCCGGGGAGGCTCCCCGGCCCGGCATCAGCGTCCGCTTAGATCTTTATCCACTTGCGGCGAAGGGCGTTGTCGAGGATGACGCCGACCACGAAAGCCACGCCCATGTGCCACATGGCGAATCCCGCCACCACGATCATGGTGTAGAATTCGTCGCGCTTGTTGCCGATGTCGCGCACGGTGACGGCCAGCTCGGCCCCGGCCAGGAAGAGGATGACGCCGAGGATCGAGGGCGGGAACATCTTGAAGATGACGGCCACGGACTGGCTGAAAAAGAGCGCGATGACGATGACGATGGTCCCCAGGATGACCAGCGAGCCGCCGGTGCGCGCGCCGAAACGCACGTGTCCGGCCATGCCGCCCGCGCCGTGGCACATGGGCACGCCGCCGAAAAGGGGCGAAATGAGGTTCATGATGCCCTGGCTTATGCACATGGTGCGCTCGGTGACGGGCCGGTCCGGGAAGAGTTCGTTGTTCTCGGCGGCGATGGCCACCACGGCGTTGCCCAGGGTCAGCGGTATTTGCGGCAGGGTAAACAGCAGCGTGCCGGTGACGATGTCGCTAAACGTCATCTGGTGCAGGCCGAATTCCGGCAGCCTGAAGCCGATGCTCACCTGGGTCAGCTCCGACCACAGGGCCGGATTGCCGATGAGCGCGGCCACGACGCCGATCAGCAGCAGCACGAACATGGCCGGGATTTTCGGATTGGAGAGCAGCACGAAGGTGACGGTCAGCCCGATGCCGGCCAGCACCGGCTCGGCCACCATGCGGTGGATGCCTTCCACCACGAACGACATGCCAAGGCCCAACATGATGCCGCGCACCACAGGCTTGGTGGCGAGCTTGGCCACATGGTCGATGGTGCCGGTCAAGCCGATGATAAGCCAGAACAGTCCGGTGGTCAGGCCCGAGCCAAACAGCGCCGCCGGGGTGATGCCGCCGGCCACGGCGGCCGCGCCGATGGCCTTCATGGGCTGGATGGGGATGGGCGTCTTGTAGAACAGTCCGGCCGCGATCTTCCAGGCGCCGAACATGAAGAGCAACCCCAGGGGATCGATCCCGAGGATGGTGATGTAGGCCACGACAAAGGGAATGAGCGTGCCGATGTCGCCAAACGCGCCGGCCCATTCCATGTGGTCGTAGCGGTTGGGAGTCTTTTCGCCGACCGGCTGGCCGGGGGCCGTTTCCAGAACCTCTTGTGCCTGCGCGCCGTCGTTCATGGTGGTGCCGCCTTGCTGCACGGTGTGGAGCCAAGCCCGCCAGGGTCGATCCCGACGGGGCCGTTATCCCATCTTCTATGACACGGATTTTAGAAAATACGTGTTAGCAAAGCAAGATAAAAATGGCCCCATGCGCCTCGTCAACTACCTGGTCTTTGCCGCAAGTCCTTGAGATAAATAATTTGTTCTTCAATCTGTTGCGCAAAGAAATGTTCGACGCAGGCCAGAAAACCCGTGACGCAGCCCAGGCGCAAGGAATAATAGACGCTGGTTCCCCGGCGTTCGTCGGCCACGATGCCGGCTTCCTTGAGGACGCTTAAGTGCTTGGAAACGGTGGAGACGTCCGAACCGACCAAATCGCGCAGTTCGCACACGCAAAGCGCGCCCCGGCCCAGGGCTTCGACCATGAGCAGGCGGCTGGGATGTCCCAGGGCTTTGAAGACCTTGGCCCGCTGGGCCACATCGGCAGGCGGTTTGGTCATGGGGCTCCTCAACGCATCGGCTAAGGTCACAGGCACGGCCTTGCCGCCAGGGAACCGGTGGCAGGCGTCGGCCAGAAAAGTATAAGACGGGGAACCGAGTGGACTGGAGACTTCGCAGGAAGCTGGAAAATCCAACAATGGCGGAAGCGTATAGGAGTCGAACCTACCTGCGACCTCGCGACCGCACACCGGATTTGAAGTCCGGGCGCCACACCGGTGACGAAACGCTTCCACGTGAGCCAGGGCTTGTACCACCCTTTGCCCCCGGTTTCAATCCTTGCCCCGGATTGCCGGATCGGCGATCCGGGCCGTCAGGCCGACCGCGCCAGCCCAGGATCGCCGGACCAAGGCCTTGACTTCCGGGCCGGCCATGACAAACTTCGGGAAAGACAGTCCCCGGGCCGCGCGGCCCGACACTTTTTCCCTCGCGAGTCCCCATGGCCCGAAGGCTTGTGTTTTGCCTTGCCCTGCTCCTGCTGGTCCTGCCCAGCCCCGCCCGGGCTGAAAAGATCCGCAAGAACGTCCTGTTTTTCAATTCCTACCAGAACGGCTACCAGTGGTCCGACGAAATCCTGGCCGGCGTGCGCGAGGCGTTTGCCGCCTCGGACTTCAACGTGGACCTGCAAATCGAGTACATGGACTCGAAAAAGTACGCCGATCCCGTGCTGCGGGCCATGCTCCACGATTTCTACAAGCTTAAGTACCGCAACACCCGCTTCGAGGTCATCCTGGCCTCGGACAACTACGCCTTCGACTTCCTGCGGGAATACCACGACGAACTGTTTCCCGGCACGCCGGTAGTTTTTTGCGGCGTCAACGACTTCAAGCCCGCCTGGCTCGACGGCCACCCCAACTTCACCGGCGTCCTCGAAAACCCGGACATCAAGACCACCCTGGAACTGGCCCTGCGCTTCCACCCCGACCGCGACAAGCTCGTCATCTTCGGCGACACCTCGGTGACGGGCGTGGCCATCGGCAACCAGCTGCGGGCCGTGGAGCAGGACTTCGCCGGCCGGCTCTCCTTCGAATACGAGGACAACCTGACGCTGACCGGCATCCTCGGCCGGGTTCGCGACCTGTCCGACGAGGCCATGATCTTTCTCATTCCCTTTTACAAGGACACCGAGAAGGACGTCTATTCCGTCAACGAGGTGCTCTCGGCCATCCGAGCCAACTCCGATGTGCCCATCTACAGCGCCTGGCAGTTCATGCTCGGCCACGGCATCGTCGGCGGGCGGCTGCACAGCGGCTTCGAGGAAGGCCGCATCGCCGCCGAGATGGCCGAAAAGCTCCTGCACGGCACGCCCGTGGCCGAGCTGCCCATCGTCTCCAAGACCAACGACACGTTTATCTTCGACTTCCGCGAGATGCTGCGTCTGGGCATCACCACGGACAAGCTGCCTACAGGCTTTACGCTCATAAACGAGCCCTACCCCTTCTACCACATCAACATCGCGGTCTTCTGGACCATCATCATCAGTCTGCTCATCCTGTGCTACGTCATGGTCCTGCTGGTGACCAACATCCTGCGCCGCCGCTCGGTGGAGGAAAAGATCAAGGACCAGGTGTCGTTCCTCGAAACCCTGGTCAACACCATCCCCATCCCCATCTATTACAAGGACGAGACCGGGCAATACCGGGGCTGCAACCCGGCCTTCCGGGTCCTTTGCGGCGCGGGGGACGATCCCCGGACCGTGGACGCCTGCGCCGGCGTGGCCGATTCGCCGCTATCGCGCGCCCTTGACGCCGAGGACGCCGGGCTTTTGCGCGAACCCGGCGTGCGCATGGCCGAGACCGACATCGAAGCCGCCGACGGCACGCCCCACTCGGTCATCCTGCACCGGGCCGTCTACGAAAGCGCCAAGGGGCAGATCGCCGGGCTGGTGGGCGTGCTCTACGACGTCTCGGAACTCAAGCGCGCCGCCGAGCGCCTGCGCCTGGCCGAGGAAAAATATCGCGGCATCTTCGAAAACTCGGCCCTGGGCATCTTCCGCATGACCCCGGACGGCGCGGCCGTGGACGTCAACCCGGCCATGCTGTCCATGCTTGGCGTCGATGACCTGGACACCTTGCTGCGCCGCCGGGGCGACATGGTGGAGGTGCTCTTCGGCGGCCGGGAGCGTTTCACGGCGCTGATTGACTCGGCCGTGGACGAGGAAGCCACGGCCCAGTTCGAAACCCGGTTCGTGCGGCCCGACGCCCGGCAGGTCACGGCCAACGTGACCATCCGGCTGGTGGCCGACCCGGAAGGCTATCTGGCCTTTGTCGAGGGCGTGGTGGAGGACGTGACCAAACGCCATGAGGCCGAGCGGGCCCTGCGCGAATCCCAGGAAATGCTGCGTCTGGTCCTGGACAACATCCCCCAGCTCGTCTCCTGGAAGGACAAGGCCCTGCGCTACATGGGGGCCAACCGCGCTTTTGTCGACTTCTTCGGCTTTGACGGCCTGGCCGACCTCATGGGCCGCGACGACGCCGCCTTGCCGCTTCGCCCCGAGGACGTGGACGCCGTGCGGGCCACGGACATCGACGTCATGCACCACAACCGCCCGGTCGCCGGTGAGCTGGCCGCCCGCAACGTCCGGGGCCTGGACGTGCTGCTCGAAATCAAGAAGGTGCCGCTCCACGACGACAGGGGAGCCGTGGTCGGCATCCTGTCCACGGCCGAGGACGTGACCCAGAAGGTCAGCCTGGAACGCCAGCTCCTCCAGTCGCAAAAAATGGAAGCCATCGGCACCCTGGCCGGCGGCATCGCCCACGACTTCAACAACATCCTCACCTCCATCATCAATTCCACCGAGCTGGCGCTCATGGACATGCCCCAGGGCGACCCCATGGAGGACGACCTGCGCCGGGTGCTCAAGGCCGGCGAGCGCGGCAGCCGGCTGGTCAAACAGATCCTGTCCTTCACCCGCCCGTCCCAGGCCGGCTTCGCGCCCATCAACGTTGCCGACGTGGTCAACGAAGCGGCCGGGCTCATCCGGGCCTCGCTGCCGCGCAACATCAAGATCGTGGTGGAAACCCCTGACGCGCCCGTCGCCTGCCGGGCCGACCCCACGCAGCTTCACCAGATCGTCATGAACCTGTGCACCAACGCCTTCCAGGCCATGCGCCCGACCGGCGGCGTCCTGGCCCTGCGGCTGGCCGAGGACAACCTGGACGAAGACCAGGCCGGCCAGGTGGGGGCGCGGGCCGGACGGTGCGCCCGCATCACCGTGGCCGACACCGGGCCGGGCATCGCCGGGGACATCGTGGACAAGATCTTCGACCCGTTTTTCTCCACCAAACAGAAAGGCGAAGGCACGGGCCTGGGCCTGGCCGTGGTGCGCGGCATCGTCAAAAGCCACCGGGGCGGCGTGCGGGTGACAAGCGCTCCCGGCGAACACACCGTCTTCGACATCTACCTGCCGCTGCTCGACGAGGACGACGCGCCGGCCGTCGCGCCGCGACCGGCCCCCAACCGGGGCCGCGACCGCATCCTTTTTGTCGAGGACGACGAGGACCAGCTCCTGACCATCCCCCGCGTCCTGGCCCAGCTCGGCCACGAGGTCACGGCCAAGCCCGGAGCCGCCCCGGCCCTGGCCGCCCTGGCCGAGACTCCCGACGCCTTTGACGTGGTCATCACCGATTACGACATGCCCGACGCCAACGGCCTGGAACTGGCCAAACAGGTGGCCGAGATCGCCCCCCGCCTGCCCGTCATCCTCGTTTCGGGCCGTCTGGGCGACATCGAGGACCGGGAGTTGGCCGGCAACATCAAAAAAGTCGTGCTCAAACCCTACAACCAGGCGATCATCTCGGCGGCCATCCGCGAGGTGCTCGACGCCAAACCCCAGACGATAGCCGCATGAAATCCGTTTGCATCATCGACGACGATCCCGAGGTCCGCGACACCATCGTCAGTCTCACGCGCAAGCTGCGCCTGACCAGCGAGGCCGCCGGCACGCTGGAAGCGGGCATGGAGCTTTTAGCCGGCGAGAGTTTCGACGTGGTCTTCTTGGACGTGCGCCTGCCCGACGGCAACGGCCTGGCCGCCTTGCCCGCCATCAAGCGCCTGCCCGATGCGCCGGAGGTCATCATCCTCACCGGCATGGGCGACCCCGACGGCGCGGAACTGGCCATCCAGGAAGGCGTGTGGGACTATCTGGTCAAGCCCTCGCCCATCAAGCAGATCATGCTGACCCTGCAAAGGGCGCTCAAGTACCGCGAGGAACGCCGGGGCGACCATGGCGCGCCGGTGTCCTTGAGCCTTTCCGGCTGCATCGCCGCCAGCCCGCGCATGCAGCCCTGCCTGGACCAGGTGGCCCGGGCCGCCGCAGCTTCCGCCGCCGTGCTGGTCACCGGTGAGACTGGCGCCGGCAAGGAGCTTTTCGCCCGGCTCATCCACGCCAACAGCGGCCGGGCCAAGAAGCCCTTCGTCACCGTGGACTGCGCGGCCATCACTGAATCCCTGGTCGAGAGCACGCTTTTTGGCCACAAAAAAGGCGCGTTCACCGGGGCCGACGCCGACCGGGTGGGGCTGGTGCGCCTGGCCGACGGGGGGACGCTGTTTCTCGACGAAGTGGGCGAGATGCCGCTGTCCCTCCAAAAGACCTTTCTGCGGGTGCTCCACGAAAAGACCTTCCGGCCGGTGGGGGGCATCGAGGAGCTGCGCAGCGATTTTCGCCTCATCGCCGCCACCAACCGCGACCTGGCCGCCATGGTCGAGGCCGGGACCTTTCGGCGCGACCTCTACTTTCGCCTAAAGACCATCGAACTGGCCCTGCCCCCCCTGCGCTGCCGGGTGGAGGACGTAAAACCCCTGGCCCTGGCCGCCGCCGACGCCCTGGCCGCCGAATACGCCCTGCCCCAAAAGGGCTTCGACGCCGAATTCATGGCCATCCTGGAAGCCTATGACTGGCCGGGCAACGTGCGCGAGCTGCGAAACGTCGTGGAGCGCGCCTTTCTGGCCTCGGGCCGGGAGAAAACCCTCTACTCCATGCACCTGCCCCAGGACGTGCGCATCAAGGTGACCAAGTCCACCCTGGTGCGCGGGATGCAATCCTGCAACAGGCCCGTGTCGCCCCTGGCCTCGGGGTTCGGCCTGCCGGTGGAGCCCGTGGGACGGCGCACGCTCAAGGAGTACAAGGAGGCTATGGAGCGCCGCTACCTGGAAGGCCTGCTGGCCGAGCACGGCCGCGACGTGGCCGCCATGGTGGAGATTTCCGGCCTGTCGCGGTCCCACTTCTATGCCCTGCTCAAAAAAAACGGCCTGACCGTCCCCGACCAGGACACGGCCGGGGACTAGCTTGGGAAATCGGGCACGATCTCGTCAACAGATCGATTTCCCGTATTCCCTCATCAAATTTTCCGCCTTCCGCCGCCAAACGCCCGGCCTGGCGACCACAGGCCCGGCGCAGCCGGCTGCCAGCCGACTCCGGGATGTAACGGCTTGCCGTTGTTCGCCGCGCCGGGGCCGTGTTGCCTTTTTCAGACGACCAAAGTCTGAATAAAGCCGCTCTCCTTCTTGGGACTTTTGGAACAAAGTCATTTTCAGCCCTTTTCACGTGCCAAAAAGCTTTGTCTGTGGCACGGAAGGGGTTGAACTCCCCTGTCCCGGCGTGGCGCGGCCTGAAGCGTCAAGTCTGAAAAACCAGACACAAACTTTGTGTCTGAAAAACCAGACTGGCCGACCTTCTGGCAACGCTTTACGAAGTCATACATTTCAGGGTATTAGCACCTGAAGCCGCATCCGATTTCCCGGATACGGCGACCCGCCTGGACCCGGAGCGGTTGCATCTTATCGGCAATTCATCGGAATTCTTGCATTTTGCCGTGATGGCACACGACTTGCGAATGCGACAGGGTCGACCCGGCCTTGTCCCATTCGGTCGAACGACAACCTTTAAGGAGACAGCAGCATGGCCAAGAAGATGAAGAGCATGGACGGCAATACCGCCACCACGCACGTCGCCTACGCCTTGAGTGATACGGCGGCCATTTACCCCATCACCCCCTCGTCCACCATGGGCGAGATCGCGGACGAGTGGGCGGCCAAAGGCCTTAAAAACATCTTCGGCCAGACCGTCACCATCCGCGAAATGCAGTCCGAGGCCGGCGCCGCCGGCGCGGTCCACGGCTCCCTGGCCGCGGGCGCGCTGACCACCACCTTCACCGCCTCCCAGGGCCTGCTGCTCATGATTCCCAACATGTTCAAGATCGCCGGCGAACTGCTTCCCGGCGTCTTCCATGTCACGGCCCGAGCCATCGCTACCCACGCCCTGTCGATTTTCGGCGACCATTCCGACGTCATGAGCGCCCGCTCCACCGGCTTTGCCTTCCTGGCCTCGGCCTCGGTGCAGGAGTGCATGGACTTGGCCCTGGTCACCCATTTGTCCGCCATCGAATCCAGCGTCCCGTTCCTGCATTTCTTCGACGGTTTCCGCACCTCCCATGAGATCCAGAAGATCGAAGTCATCGACTACGAGGACATCAAGGCGCTGGTTCCTCATGACAAAATCGCCGCCTTCCGCGCCCGGTCCATGAACCCCGAGCACCCGGACCTGCGCGGCACGGCCCAGAACCCGGACATCTTCTTCCAGGGCCGCGAGCGCTCCAACCCCTACTATCAGGTGCTGCCCGGCATCGTGTCCGCCATGATGGACAAGGTCGCCGCCGTCACCGGCCGCCCCTACAAGCTCTTCGACTACGTGGGCGCGCCCGACGCCGAACGCGTCATCGTGTCCATGGGTTCCTCGTGCGAAACCATCGAGGAAGTGGTCAACTACCTGACCGCCAAGGGCGAGAAGGTCGGCCTGGTCAAGGTCCGCCTGTTCAGGCCCTTTGCCCCGGACTACCTGTTCAAGGTCATGCCGGCCTCGGCCAAGGTCGTCACCGTCCTGGACCGCTGCAAGGAACCCGGCAGCCTCGGCGATCCGCTCTATGAGGACATCTGCTCGGCCTACGTCGAACGCGGCGGCTCCATCCCTAAGCTCATGACCGGCCGCTATGGCCTGGGGTCCAAGGAATTCCGCCCCGGCATGGTCCAGGCGATCTACGACAACATGGCCGCCGCCGCGCCCAAGCGCCACTTCGTGGTCGGCATCACCGACGACGTGTCCGGTCTGTCCCTGCCCACGGCCGGCGTGCTGCCCACGGTCCCCGAAGGCACCGTGCAGTGCAAGTTCTGGGGCTTTGGCTCCGACGGCACCGTCGGCGCCAACAAGTCGGCCATCAAGATCATCGGCGACAACACCGATCTCTACGCCCAGGGCTACTTTGCCTACGACTCCAAGAAGTCCGGCGGCATCACCGTGTCGCACCTGCGGTTTGGCAAAAAGCCCATCCAGTCCACCTACCTGGTTGACGCGGCCGACTACATCGCCTGCCACAAGCCCAGCTACGTCAACACCTACGAGATCCTGGAAGGCATCAAGGACGGCGGAACCTTTGTCCTGAACTCCTCCTGGAACACCGCCGAGGAGCTGGAGAAAAACCTCCCCGCCCATATGCTGCGCACCATCGCGGCCAAGAAGATCAAGGTCTACAACATCGACGCCGTGTCCATCGGCGCGAAAGTCGGCCTGGGCGCGCGCATCAACATGATCATGCAGACGGCGTTTTTCAAGCTGGCCGGCGTGCTGCCCATCGAGGAAGCCATCAGCCTGCTGAAGGACTCCATCAAGAAGACCTACGGCAACAAGGGCGAGAAGATCGTCAAGATGAACATCGACGCCGTGGACATGGCCATGGAAGGCCTGGTCGAGATCACGGTCCCGGCCGCCTGGGCCAGCGTCGCCGACGCTCCGGCCGCCGCCATCGACGAGCCCGAGTACTTCAACAAGGTCATCCGCCCCATCCTGGCCCAGAAGGGCGACGATGTGCCGGTGTCGGCCTTCGCCGAAAACGGCTCCTTCCCGACGGCCACCGCCCAGTACGAAAAGCGCGGCGTGGCGATAAACATCCCCCACTGGATCAAGGAAAACTGCATCCAGTGCAACCAGTGCTCCTTCGTGTGCCCCCACGCCACCATCCGGCCCTTCCTGGCCGACGAGGCCGAAATGGCCGGCGCGCCGGCTTCCTTCGACACCCTGCCGGCCACCGGCAAGGAGCTTAAGGGCCTGGCCTACCGGATGCAGGTCTTCCCCATGGACTGCATGGGCTGCGGCTCCTGCGCCGACGTCTGCCCGGCCAAGCAAAAGGCCCTGGTCATGAAGCCCCTGGAGACCGAGGCCGCCGAGCAGGTCCCCAACCACGGCTTCGCCATGAAGCTGAAAAACAAGGGCTCGCTGGTCAAGCGCGAGAACCTCAAGGGCAGCCAGTTCTACCAGCCGTTGCTGGAGTTCTCGGGCGCTTGCGCCGGTTGCGGCGAGACCCCCTACGTCAAGCTCCTCACCCAGCTCTACGGCGAGCGCATGATGGTGGCCAACGCCACGGGTTGCTCCTCCATTTGGGGCGGCTCGGCGCCCACGGCCCCCTATGCCGTCAACGCCGACGGCCACGGCCCGGCCTGGAACAACTCCCTGTTCGAGGACGCCGCCGAATTCGGTTTCGGCTACAACATGGCCCTGGTCCAGCGTCGCCACAAGCTGGCCGACAAGGTGGCCGCCGCCCTGGAAGGCAACCTCCCCGACGCCCTGCGCGCCGCCATGGCCGCCTGGCTGGCCGGCAAGGACGACGCCGCCGCCTCGCGCCTGGCCGGCGACCAGATGAAGTCCCTGCTCTCCGCCGCCGATCCGGTCCAGGCCGACATCCTGGCCGACGCCGACCTGTTCACCAAGAAGTCCGTGTGGATCTTCGGCGGCGACGGTTGGGCCTACGACATCGGCTTCGGCGGCCTCGACCACGTCATCGCCTCCGGCGAGGACGTCAACATCCTGGTCATGGACACCGAAGTGTACTCCAACACCGGCGGCCAGGCCTCCAAGGCCACCCCGCTCGGGGCCATCGCCAAGTTCGCCTCGGCCGGCAAGGTGACCGGGAAAAAAGATCTGGCCCGCATGGCCATGACCTACGGCTACGTCTATGTGGCCTCGGTGGCCATGGGCGCGGACAAGAACCAGACGCTTAAGGCCTTCCTCGAAGCCGAGGCCCACAAGGGACCCTCCATCGTCATCGCCTACGCCCCCTGCATCAACCAGGGCATCCGCAAGGGCATGGGCAAGTCCATGGAAGAGGCCAAGCTGGCCGTGGAAACCGGCTATTGGCCGCTGTTCCGCTACAACCCCGACGCCAAGGCCGAGGGCAAGAACCCGCTGACCATCGACTCCAAGGCTCCGGCCGGCGACTTCCAGGGCTTCTTGGCCGGCGAAGTCCGTTACGCCGCACTGGAGAAGATGCACCCCGACCTGTCCAAGAAGTACCGCGCCTCCATGGAGCAATCCTACCTGGAGCGCTACAAGCAGCTGCAATACCTGGCCGAGATGCCGGTCTTCAACGCACCGGCCGCTCCCGGTGAGGCTGCCCATAGCGATGACCCGGCCTTTTGTGCTGCCCCGGCCACGGCCGAACACGCCCGCCCCGGCGACGGCGAACCGTGCGACGAAGGCCGTTCCGGCAAATAACGAAGCCAAGCGAGTAAAACGATGACCAACCACCTGTCCCAGAAGTTCGAGGAAATCGTCGGCGCGGGCAACGTCCTGGCCAGCGAGGTGGACCGCCATAATTACGCCTACGACGCGGCGGTCCTTGCCCCCAAGCTCCCGGCCCTGGCCGTGCGTCCGGAGACGCCCGAGGCTCTGGGACGGGTGGTTAAAACCTGCAATGAACTCGGGCTGCCGCTGACCGTGCGCGGCTCGGGAACGAATTTAAGCGGCGGCACCATCCCCTCCGAAGGCGGGGTGGTGGTGCTGACCGGCGCGCTCAACAAGATCGTCGAGATCAACGAAGCCGACATGTACGCCGTGGTCCAGACCGGCGTGGTCACGGCCAAGTTCGCCGCCGAGGTGGCCAAGCGGGGACTGTTCTACCCGCCCGATCCGGGCAGCCAGGCCGTGTCCACCATGGGCGGCAACGTGGCCGAGAACGCCGGCGGCCTGCGCGGCCTCAAGTACGGCGTCACCAAGGACTACGTCATGGGCATGAGCTTCTATGACGTGGACGGCGAGCTGATCAAAGCCGGGTCGCGCACCGTCAAGTGCGTCACCGGCATGAACCTCCACGGGCTTATGGTCGGTTCCGAAGGCACCCTGGGCGTTTTCAACGAGATCATCTTGAAGCTCGTGCCGCCGCCCAAGGCCAGCAAGGCCATGATGGCCATCTTCGACGATCTCGGCAAAGCTTCCGAGACCGTGGCCGCCATCATCGCCGCCAAGATCGTCCCGGCGACCCTGGAGTACATGGACGACTTCACCATCAAGACCGTCGAGGACTTCGCCCACGCCGGGCTGCCCACCGACGCCAAGGCCCTGCTGCTCATCGAAGTGGACGGCCATCCGGCCCAGGTCGAGGACGAAGCCGCCGAGGTCGAGGCCATCTGCAAGCGTGTCGGCGCCACCCGCATCCAGGTGGCCAAGGACGCCGCCGAGCGCAACAAGGTCTGGGAAGCCCGCCGCGCCGCCCTGTCGGCCCTGGCCCGGGTCCGCCCGACCACGGTCCTCGAGGACGCCACCGTGCCGCGCTCCAAGATACCGGCCATGGTCGGGGCGCTGGAGAAGATCGCCGAAAAGTACAAGCTGACCATCGGCACCTTCGGCCACGCTGGCGACGGCAACCTGCACCCCACCATCCTCACCGACAAGCGCGACCACGCCGAGTTCACCCGGGTGGAAGCGGCCATCGACGAGATCTTCGACGTAGCCCTGTCCCTTGGCGGCACGCTCTCGGGCGAGCACGGCATCGGCACGGCCAAGTCCAAGTACATGGTCAAGGAAGTGGGCCAGGGCTCCATCATGTACGCCAAGCGCCTCAAGGCTGCTCTTGATCCCAAGAACATCCTCAATCCCGGCAAGATCACGGGGGCCTAACATGAGCGAGATGCGTCAGCTCGTCGGGCTGCTCAAACAGATCGACGACCAGCTCGTGGCCTGCATGCGCTGCGGCATGTGCCAGGCCGTGTGCCCTATCTACGCCGAGACCGGCCTGGAGGGACACGTGGCCCGGGGCAAGATCGCCCTGCTCGAATGCCTGGCCGACGAGGTCATCAAAGACCCGGCCGGGGTCAAGGAACGCCTGGACGCCTGCTTACTCTGCGGCTCCTGCCAGGCCAACTGTCCAAGCGGCGTCAAGGCCCTGGACATCTTCCTCAAGGCCCGGGCCTTCTTGACCGGCTATTACGGCCTGCCGCCGGTCAAACGGGCCATCTTCCGCGGCCTTTTGCAAAACCCCAAGCTCTTCGACACCGTGCTTGGCGTGGCCTCCAAGTTCCAGGGGCTTTTCACCAAGCCGGTCAACGACATGCTGGGTTCATCCTGCGCCCGGGTCTTCTCCGACCTGATCGGCGGCCGCCACTTCGCGCCCCTGGCCGACAAGCCGCTGCATGACGTCTCCCCGGCGCGCGACACGCCGCGCGGCCACTCCGGCCTCAAGATCGCGTTTTTCTACGGCTGCGTGGTGGACAAGATGTTCCCGCGCATCGGCGAAGCGGTCCTTAAGGTCTGCGACCACCACGGCGTCGGCGTCTTCATGCCCCATGGCCAGGCCTGCTGCGGCATCCCGGCCCTGTCCTCGGGCGACCGCGAGACCTTCGAAAAGCTCGTGGCCCTTAACATGAAGGTCTTCGCCGAGGCCGACTTCGACGTGCTGGTGACGCCCTGCGCCACCTGCACCTCCACCATCAAGAAAATCTGGCCCCTGATGGCCGAGGATCTGCCGGCCACGACCCGCTTCCAGATCAAGGAGCTGTCGGCCAAGGTCAAGGACATCAGCGCCTTCCTGATCCAGGACGTGGGCGTCACGCCGGCCGACGTCGCCGTTTCCGGCGAGCCGGCGACCGTGACCTACCACGATCCTTGCCACCTGAAAAAATCCCTGGGCATCTCCGCTGAACCCCGGGCGCTTATTGGCTGCAATCCGCGCTACAAGCTTAAGGAAATGGAAGGGGCGGATTCCTGCTGCGGTTCCGGCGGCAGCTTCACGCTGCAGCATTACGACCTGTCCAAGCGCATCGGCAAGCGCAAGCGGGACAACATCGTGGCCACTGGCGCGACGGTCGCGGCCACGAGCTGCCCGGCCTGCATGCTCCAGATAGGCGACATGTTGTCACAGGCCGGCGACAAGCTGGCCATCAGGCATCCGGTGGAAATCTACGCGGAGACCCTGGCCGGCCGCTGATCCGGCACACAACCAACTTGGCGAGCGAGGTAGCCGAATGAGTTTGAAAGACAACATCCACGCGCTGTTCGCGCCCAAAACCGTAGCCGTCATCGGGGCCTCCGCCGCCCCAGGCAAGGTCGGCCACACGGTCGTGGCCAACATGCTGGAGGCCGGGTACAAGGGCACGCTCATTCCCGTGAACCCCAAGGCCGACGAGATCCTCGGCCTGCCGGTCACCAAAAAGATCGAGGACCTGCCCGAAGGCCTGGACATGGCCGTCATCGTCGTGCCCGTGGCCGCCGTCGTGCCGTCCATGGAAGCCCTGGCCAAGCGCAAGGTGCGCTCGGCCGTCATCATCACCGCGGGCTTCAAGGAAGTGGGCAAGGAAGGCTATGCCCTGGAGCAGCGCCTGATCGAGCTGTGCACCGAGCACGAGATCGCCATGGTCGGCCCCAACTGCCTGGGGCTCATCAGCACCCATGACAACAACAACGCCTCGTTCGCCGCTGGTTATCCCGAGAAGGGCTCCATCGCGTTCTTCTCCCAGTCCGGCGCGCTGTGCACCGCCATTCTCGACTGGGCGCTGGGCGAAAACGTCGGGTTCTCCAAGTTCGTGTCCCTTGGCAACAAAGCCGTCATCAACGAAGGCAACATGCTGGAGTACCTGCGCACCGACCCCAACACCTCGGTCATTCTCGGCTACATTGAGAACGTCGAGCACGGCGCGGACTTCATTGAGCAGGCCGCCAAGGTCACCCAGGAAAAGCCGGTCATCATGATCAAATCCGGCACCACCACCGCCGGCGCCAAGGCCGCCTCCTCCCACACCGGCGCCATCGCCGGCTCGGACCAGGCCTACACCGCTGCCTTCCGCAAGACCGGCGTCATCCGGGCCAACGACATGGCCACGCTGTTCGACCTGGCCCAGGCCTTCTCCACCCAGCCCCTGCCCGAGGGTCCGGGCCTGTGCATCGTCACCAACTCCGGCGGCCCCGGCATCCTGGCCGCCGACGCCACGGAAAAGTCCAGCCTCAACATGGCCCGGCTGTCGAATTCCACCATCGACCGCATGAAGGAATTCCTGCCGCCCTACGCTTCGCTCTACAACCCCGTCGACCTCATCGGCGACGCCCCGGCCGAGCGCTATCGCAAGACCCTGGAAGTGGTCATCGACGATCCCCAGGTCCACTCCATCCTGGTGCTCCTGACCCCCACGGCCTCGGCCGAGATCATGGAGACGGCCCAGGCCATCATCGACGTGGCCAAGACCACCAAGAAGCCCATCTTCGTCAACTACATGGGCGGAATGCGGACCCGCCCCGGCCAGAAGCTGCTCACCGACGCCGGCATCCCCTGCTCCATCTACCCCGAGCCGCTGATCAAAAGCATCGAGACCATGTACAACTACTACCTGTGGCGTCAGACCCCGGCCCAGGAGTACCCCGAAGTCCGGCGCAACCGCCAGAAGGCGCGGCTGGTCATCAACGAAGCCCGGGCCAAGGGCGCCACCGAAGTGGTGGAATTCCAGGCCCAGGAGGTGCTGCGCGCCTACAACCTGCCCACGCCCAACACCGGACTGGCCCGCTCTTCGGACGAAGCCGTTGCCGCCGCCGACAAGATCGGTTACCCCGTGGTCCTCAAGATCGCCTCGCCCCAGATCTCCCACAAGTCCGACGTGGGCGGCGTCAAGGTGAATCTGGCCGACGCCGAAGCCGTGCGCAACGCCTTCTTCGACATCACGGCCCGGGCCCAACGGATGCGGCCCGAAGCCTACATCGCCGGCTGTCTGGTCCAGGAGATGGCCCCCAAGGGCTGCAAGGAAATCATCATCGGCTTTAAGCGCGACGACCAGTTCGGGCCGCTTTTGATGTTCGGCCTGGGCGGCATCTACGTGGAAATCCTCAAGGACATCGCCTTCCGCCTGGCCCCCTTGGGGCGCGACGACGCCAAGGGCATCATCCGGGAGATCAAATCCTACATGCTCCTTAAGGGCGTGCGAGGCGAACAGCCGGTCAACTTCCAGGCCATCGAGGACATTCTCATCACCATGTCCGAGCTGGCTCTGGATTTCCCGGAAATCGTCGAAGCCGAATTCAATCCGGTTCTGGTCAATTCCGAGAAGGCCGTAGTGGCCGACGTGCGCATCACCCTTTCCGCCTAAAACGAACCCAGGAGGAACATACCTATGATCGGTCTCTACATCGGGTCTACCCAGGGATACTCGGGCAAAAACCTCGTCACCCTGGCCCTGGGGCAGCACTTCCAGCGCGAAGGCCAGCGGGTGGGCTACATGAAGCCCATCGGCGCGGTTCCCCATAAGATCGGCAACCAGATCGGCGACGAAGACGCCTACTTCATGCAGCAGGCCCTGGGCCTGTCCGAGAACCCCTCCCTGGTGACCCCGGTGGTCATCACCCGCGACTTCCGGATGCGCGCCTTCCTGGAAGACTGCGCCAACCTGCTGCCGGGCATCGTGGACAGCTACAAGAAGCTGTCCGCCGAAAAGGACCTCATGCTGGTCGGCGGCTCGGGCAGCTTCCTCTACTCCGGCAAGTACTGCGGCGTGGACGGCGTGTCCGTGTCCCAGGCCCTGGGCTCCAAGGTCATCCTGGTCGACCGCTACCTCCAGGAATACAACTACGACTATCTGGCCGCCGCCAAGGAAGCCCTGGGCGACGACCTTGTCGGCGTCATCTTAAACGACGTGCCCGAGCACTTCCGCGAAGAGGCCGAGACCCTGATCGTGCCCTTCCTCAAGCGCCGGGGCGTGGACGTGCTCGGCATCGTGCCCCACGATCCCATCATGTTCGCCGTGCGCGCCTCCGACCTGGCCGTGGGCCTGGGCGGCCGCCTGGTCACCGCGCCCCCCAAAAGCGACAAGCTGGTGGTCAACTTCCTCATCGGCACCATGCAGGTGGAGAACTTCGTCACCTTCTTCAAGCGCCAGAAGGACGTGGCCATCCTGTGCGGCGGCGACCGCGCCGACCTGCAGCTCGTGGCCCTGGAAGGCAACTGCTCGGCGCTCATCCTCACCGGCAATCTCTATCCCAACGACATGATCCTGGCCAAGGCCGAGGACAAGGGCGTGCCCGTCATCGTGGTGCGCGACGACACCTTCTCCGTGGCCAAAAAGATGGAACTCATGCTGACCCGCGAAAAGCTGCGCGACCGTTCGCGCATCGAGCACGGCACCAAGATCGTGCAGCAGTCCGTCAACATGGCGATGCTCAAGAAAAACCTCGGCCTGTAAGCCGACACGGCCCTCCCGGACCCTCGTGTCCGGGTTCGGGAGGGCCTGTCCAATAGCGGTTTGGCTCGCACCCCGGCCCTTCGCGGCGACGGGATCGGGAGCGGCTGGTCAACTTTCCAACAAAAGGAGCGAGAGAACATGTCGTGGGTCCAACAGTACCAACCGCTCGGAAGCTACGGGCTTTCCGCACTTGTCGCGGGCATCCCCCTGTACATGCTGTTCTACATGCTGGCGGTCAAACGCATGGCCGGCCACAAAGCGGCCTTTGCCGCCACGCTCACCGCCGTCATCCTGGCCATCGTGGCCTGGGGCATGCCGGTGGGCCTGGCCATTGACGCCACCGTTTATGGCGCCGCCTTCGGCTTGTTCCCCATCGTCTGGATCGTCGTCACCGCCATCTGGGTCTACAACATGACCGTCGAGTCCGGGGAATTCAACATCATCAAGAACTCCCTGGCCCAAATCACCGATGACCGTCGGCTTCAGGCCATCTTCATCGCCTTCGCCTTCGGCTCGTTTATCGAAGGCACCGCCGGCTTCGGCACCCCGGTGGCCATCACCGCCGCCATGCTGGTGGGCCTCGGGTTCAACCCGCTCTACGCCGCCGGCATCTGCCTGATCGCCAACACCGCCCCGGTCGCCTTCGGCGCCATCGGCATCCCCATCGTGGTCGCGGCCAAGGTCACCGACCTCGACATGTTGAAAATCAGCGCCATCTGCGGCCGCCAGTTGCCCTTCCTGTCCATCATCGTGCCCCTTTGGATCTCGGTCACCATGTGCGGCTTCAAGCGCACCATGGAAATCCTGCCCGCCGTCATCATCGCCGGCGTGTGCTTCGCCGGTTCCCAGTTCCTGGTTTCCAACTTCGTCGGCCCCTACCTGCCCGACATCATTTCCGCCATCGTGACCATCATCGGCCTGGGCCTGTTCCTCAAGGTCTGGAAGCCCAAGCAGACCTGGCACTTCCCGGACGAGCCCCCGGCCTCCCAGCGCACCGTCGAAGCCCAGTTCTCCGGCGGCGAAATCTTCCGCGCCTGGCTGCCCTACATCATCCTGGCCATCATGGTCTTTTTCTGGGGCATCGATTCCTTCAAGGCCATGCTGGACAAGATGTTCTTCATGAAGTTCGAATGGCCGGGCCTGCATAACCTGGTCGTCAAGACCGCTCCCATCGTGGCCAAGGACGCTGCCTATCCGGCCGTTTTCAACCTCAATCTGCTGTCCACCCCGGGCACGGCCATCCTGTTCGCCGGCCTGATCTCCATCATCTTCATGCCGGGCTACGGCTACGGCAAGGGCATCGCCTGCCTGTTTAGGACCATCAAGCAGCTCAAGTGGCCCATCTGCACCATCTCCATGATCCTGGGCCTGGCCTACATCATGAACTACTCGGGCATGAGCTCCTCCATGGGCCTGGCCTTTACCGCCACAGGCGCGCTGTTCCCGTTCTTCTCGCCGATCCTCGGCTGGCTGGGCGTGTTCCTGACCGGTTCGGACACCTCCTCCAACGCCCTGTTCGGCTCGCTGCAGAAGACCACCGCCCAGCAGATCGGCGTCGATCCGCACCTGACCGTGGCCGCCAACTCCTCCGGCGGCGTCACCGGCAAGATGATCTCGCCCCAGTCCATCTCGGTGGCCACCGCGGCCTCCAACATGGTGGGCAAGGAAGGCGACATCTTCCGCTTTACCCTGCCCCACTCCCTGGCCATGCTCGGCTTCGTGGCCGTGCTGACCCTGCTCCAGGCCTACGCCCTCAAGTGGATGCTGCCCTAACCTCTAACCCTTAGCGCTAGCGTCTGGTACGGCCGGCTTCGCGCGCGCGTCGCCGGCCGTATTGTTTCCGACCCTAAAGAGAGGTTCCCATGACCACCCCCAATCTGGTCGAGCAACTGACGACGAAAGCCGGCCTGGTTTCGGCCACGGTACGCTGCGTCGCTTCCATGGACGAGGCCATGGCCTACGTCGCCGACGTCTGCGTCGGCAAGGAAGCCTGCCAGATCCTGGCTTCAGGCTGCGACGCGCCGCTTTCCGGCACGGCCGAGGCCCTGTGCGAAACCAAGCAGGATAAAATCATCTGCGCCCCGGAAATGCCCGAAGACGCCATGGCCGCCCTGTCGGCCCAGTGCGCCGAGCGCGGCGTCAAGCTCATCACTTCCGGGATGCGTTCCTACCTCGGCGGCATCGACATCGGCCTCACCATGGCCGCCGCCGGCATCGCCGAGACCGGAACCGTGGTCGTCCGCTCCACCAACGAGGAAGTGCGCCTGGCCAGCATGATCGCCGAGATCCATATCGCCGTGCTGCCCGCCTCGGCCATCGTGGCCGACTCCTATGCCCTGGAGCCCAGGCTGGTCGAATGGATGGGACAGCCCGATTTCACCGCCTTTGTCACCGGCCCCAGCCGCACCGCCGACATCGAGCGCGTCCTGGCCCTGGGCGTACATGGGCCGCTGGAGCTGCACATCCTCATCTTGGAGGACAAATAGATGCAAGACGCCACCACCCTCAAGGAATACCGCAAGCAATTGCGCGAAGCGCTTGAAAACGATTTCCAGCGCCAGGCCCTGGACAATTTCGCCGTGGCCTACCGCACCTCTCGGGCCAACGCCTTCGCCGACATCGACGCCCCGGAACTGATTGCCGAGATCGCTGCGGCCAAGGACGAATCCATCGGCCGCCTGGAGGAACTCTTCCAGGAATTCAAACGCCACGCCGAAGCCGCCGGCACCAAGGTCCACCTGGCCGCCACCGCCCACGAGGCCAATGAGATCATTGCTCGCATCGGCAAAGAAAATAACGTCAAGACCATCGTCAAATCCAAGTCCATGACCGCCGAGGAGACCCACTTAAACGACCACCTCGAGGCCCAGGGCTTTGAAGTGACCGAGACCGACCTTGGCGAATGGATCATCCAGCTGCGCCATGAAGGCCCGACCCACATGGTCATGCCGGCCATCCATCTGTCGCGCTATCAGGTGGCCGACCTGTTTTCCGAGGTCACCCACAAGCAGCAGGACGTGGACATCCAAAAGCTGGTCAAGGTGGCCCGCCGGGAACTGCGGCCCAAATTCTGCCAGGCCGACATGGGCATCTCCGGGGCCAACTTCGCCATTGCCGCAACCGGCACCATTGGCCTTATCACCAACGAAGGCAACGGGCGGCTCACCACCACCCTGCCCCGCGTCCATGTGGCTCTGGCCGGCGTCGACAAGCTCATGCCGACCCTGCACGACGCGCTGCGCATCATCCGCTGCCTGCCCAAAAACGCCACCGGTCAGGCCATCACCTCCTATGTCACCTGGATCACCGGCACTGTGCCTTGCGAGCCCTCCCCCGGCGGAACCAAGGTCAAGCATGTGGTCTTTCTGGACAACGGCCGTCTCGCCATGGCCCGGGACCCGGAATTCAAACAGGTGCTGCGCTGCATCCGCTGCGGGGCCTGCGCCAACGTCTGTCCCATCTACCGTCTGGTCGGCGGCCACAAGTACGGCCACATCTACATCGGGGCCATTGGCCTTGTCGCCACCTACTTCTTCCACGGCCGGGAGAAGGCCAAAAACCTGGTCCAGAACTGCCTCAACTGCGGAGCCTGCAAGGCCGTGTGCGCCGCCGGCATCGACCTGCCGACGCTGATCAAGGAAGTCCACGCCCGCATCCAGGACGAGGAAGGCCATCCGCTGTATTCCACGGCCGTGGGCCAGGTGCTGAAAAACCGCAAGCTCTTCCACACCATGCTCAAGTCCGCCCGGCTGCTGCAAAAGCCGGTCACCGGCGGCACGCCCTACCTGCGCCATCTGCCCATGTTCCTGTTCAAGGACCAGGACTTCCGCGCCCTGCCGGCCGTGGCCGACGAAGCCTTCCGCGACAAGTGGGAACGCATCAAGCCCCGGGTGGCCGACGCCAAGCTCAAGGTGGCGCTGTTCTCGGGCTGCGTGCAGGACTTCGTCTATCCCGAGCAGATGGAAGCGGCCGTGGCGGTCATCGCCTCCAAACAGGGCGTGGCCATGGAGTACCCCATGGGCCAGTCCTGCTGCGGCCTGCCGCTGCAGATGATGGGCGAGAAGCAGGCCGGCCGCGAGCTTGCCGCCCACAACATGAACGCCATCGACGCCCAGGACTTCGACTACATCGTGACCATGTGCGCCTCCTGCGCCTCCTACCTCAAGCACGGCTACAAGCGGCTTTTCGCCGACGATCCGGCCATGGCCTACAAGGCCGCCCAGTTCGCCCACCGGGTCATCGACTTCAGCTCCTTTGTCCGCGACGTGCTAGGCATCGCCGACGAGTCCTTCACCGGACCGAGCAAGAAGGTGACCTACCACGCTCCCTGCCACCTGTGCCGAGGCCTGGGCGTCACCGAAGCGCCCCGCGCCCTTCTCGGCGAAGCCGGCCTGGAATACGTGCCCGCCGCCGAGGAAGACGTGTGCTGCGGCTTTGGCGGCACCTTCTCGGTGAAGTTCCCGGAACTGTCCCGGGAACTGCTCGGCAAGAAGCTCGCCAATTTGAAGGCCACCGGCGCGACCGCCATGGCTACCGATTGCCCGGGCTGCATTATGCAGATTCGCGGCGGCTTCGAGGCCGAAAAGACGCCCTTCGAAGTGCGCCACGTGGCCGAATACCTGGCCGAACGCCTCAAGCATAAATAAGCCGCTCGACCGGCGACCACGCTCTCAAGGCCGCGACACCCGTCGCGGCCTTTTGCGTTTCATGACGGTTTAGCCAGGGAATCTTGTAACAGGGGATAAAGGAGCGTAGGAAACAGGCCATCCGTCCATAAGGAGCGTCCATGGCGTCCATCGCTTCGCCCCGCCCGTCTTGGCAGCGCCGGCTGTTCCCGGCGGCCTGCCGGCTGTTGGTCCTCGGGCTGCTGTGTGGTTGCGGCGGCCAGGATTTCCAGGCCAACCTGCACGCGCTGCTGGAAAAGCAGCGCCTGGCCGCCCAGTTGCAGCAAAGCCTGCTGACGACCTCGGACGGGGCCAACAAGTCCCTGCTCGCCCCGGACGAGGAAGCGGCCTCGCGACAGGCGGCCGCCGCCAAGGCCGCCTTCGAGGCCGGCGCGGCGCAATTGCAAAGCCTCTCGGCGCTGATTGAAAAAGGGAAAAATCCCAAGGAGATCGAAGCGATCAAACCGGTTGTCGCGGATTTCGCGGAACTGGGCTCCGCCTACGCGGCCCTGCACGCCTTGGTTGCCCGCAACACCAACGTGCGCGCCGCGCGGCTGTCGCGCTACGAGGCCGCCCAGGCCGTCGACCGGTTGCGGCAGGCCTTGGCCCCGGTCCTGGCCGCTCCCGACTGTCCGGCCGCTGCGGCGGCCCTGCGCGCCATTGCCGCCGCCCAGGCCATCCTCATCCTCCATCCGCTGCATATCGACGAGCGCTCAGCCGCCGGCATGGACGCCCTGGAAGCGGCCATGAACCAGGACGACCGCGAGGCCCGGGCCGCGCTGATTGCCCTAGCCGATTTGGCCGCTACGTCCGCCTTGTCCGGCCCATCCGGTGACGATGGAGCCGAAGCCCAGGCGGCCAAGGCCGCCCAGGACGCCTACGAGGCCTTCTGGACCGTCCACGCCGCCATCATCGGGCTTTCCCGGGAGAATTCCAACATCGAGGCCATTGCCCTGACCATGGGGCGCAAGCAACTGCTGCAGGCCAAGATCCTCACCGATCTGGCCGCCCTGGCCGCCGTCATCGACGAGAAGCAGTTCACGGCCACGCGCTAGTGTCGCATCCCTTAACAATACGACAATTTTTATAAAAATAAATAATTTCAAAATGTTACAGGCAATTCCTTGTGTACGCTTCGTGAACGAGATACTAGGCCTTTGCCCGGCCCGACGCCAGGGCGAGAAGCGGCGCGGCCGTCGCGCCCCGGATGTCTCGCCGGGCAGCCCCGCCACTCTCGGATAATCGCCGACGACGCAGGTGTCCCAACAAAACGAAAACGCCCGCTTCCCCAAGGGGAGGCGGGCATTTCTCTCATGGGCCGAGGCGCGGCTCAGGATGCCGGATAGGGCCGGCCGGCCGGCCAGTCGGGTGAGACGAAGGTCCCGGACTTGCCGCCGGACTTGAAAAGGAGCTTGGCCTGGCTGATGACGATGTCTTTCTGCACGGCCTTGCACATGTCGTAGATGGTCAGCGCCGCGACCATGGCGGCGGTCAGGGCTTCCATCTCCACGCCGGTTTCGGCCACGGTGGAGGCTTCGGCCTCCACGCGCACCACGGCTGCGGCCTGATCCACGTCGAAACGGACGTCGGCATGGGCCAAGGGCAGCGGATGGCACAGCGGGATGAGGTCGGCGGTGCGTTTGGCGGCCATGATGCCGGCGATCTTGGCGGTGTTGAGGGCATCGCCCTTGGGCAAGGCGGCCGTGGCGAGCAGGGCCATGGTGGCCGGCGACACATGCACTTCGCAGGCGGCCACGGCCAGCCGGCGGGTCTTGGTCTTGCCGCCGACGTCCACCATGCGGGCCGCGCCGTCGGCGTCGAGATGGGTAAAGCCTCCGCTCATGGCCTGCCTACTTGAACTCCGGCACTTTGACCTTGCGGTCGATGCGCTTGGCGGCCACGGCGTCTTCCTTGGCCTTGGCCTCGTCGCCGAGCTTGACGTAGAGCATGGCCCGGTTGCCCAGGGCTTCGGCCATCTTGGCGTCGAGCTCGATGGCCTTGGAGTAGTCGGCCAGGGCCTTTTGCAGGTCGTTTTTGGCTTCCTGGCACATGCCGCGCAGGTTGTAGGCGCTGGCCAGGTTTTTCACGTCGCCGCCCGCGCCGGAATCGACGATGCGGGTGAAGGCGGCGATGGCCGTGTCCATATCGCCCTTGTTGGCGGCCGAGATGCCCTGACGGTAGTCGTCAGTGGGCCCGGCCATGGCCGCGCCGGGCAGCGCCAGGATCAAAGCCAGCGCCATCACGGCGCCACGCATGCGTTTGCCCATGTCAGTTCCCCATGGCCTCCTTGGCCTTGCGAAAGAAGCTTTTGACTTTCTTCATGGGCTTTTGCTCGTCGAGCTCCTCGAATTCGCGCAAAAGCTCTTCCTGCTTCTTGGTCAGCCCACGGGGCGTGACCACGGTCACGTGGACGAGCAGATCGCCCTTGCGGGTCGACCCCGGGATGGGCAGGCCCAGGCCGCGCAGGGAAAACACCTCGCCGCTCTGGGTGCCCTTGGGGATCTCCATGGTCTCGTCGCCGTCCAGGGTCGGCACCTCGATCTTATGGCCAAGAGCGGCCTGCACGAAGGTGATGTCCTGGCGATAGACGAGATCCTGGCCCTGGCGCTCGAAAATCTTGTCGGCCTCGACATGGAGGATGACGTAGAGATCGCCCGGGGGGCCGCCGTGCAGGCCCGGATCGCCCTCGCCGCGGAGGCGCAGGCGGCTGCCGTCGTCCACGCCGGCCGGCACGCGGACCTTGAGTTCGCGGGTCTGGCGGGTGATGCCCCGTCCCCGGCACTCCTTGCAGGGCGTGGCGATGACGCGCCCTTCGCCCCGACAGGACGGACAGCTGACGGCGATGCGGAAAAAGCCCTGGCTCTGGACCACCTGGCCCGAGCCGCCGCAGTGCCGGCAGGTCTCGGCCGAGGTGCCGGGTTCGGCCCCGGAGCCGTTGCAGACGTGGCATTGGACATTTTTGGGAATCTTGAGCGTGACTTCCGTGCCCCTGGCCGCGTCGCGGAAGGAGACGTTTAAGTCGTAGCGCAGGTCGTTGCCGGCCTGGGGGCGCGGCCCGCGCGAGGCGCGGCCGCTGAACCCGAAAAACTCCCCGAAAATATCGGAAAAGGCGCTGAAGACGTCGTCGGTGGTGCCGAAACCGCCGAACCCGTTGCCGCCCAGGCCCTCATGGCCGAAGCGGTCGTAGCGCGCCCGGTTTTCAGGGTTGCGCAACACCTCGTAGGCCTCGGCCGCTTCCTTGAACTTGGATTCGGCTTCGGGGTCGTCGGGGTTGCGATCGGGGTGGAACTGGAAAGCCTGTTGGCGGTAGGCCTTCTTGATGGTCTCGTCGTCGGCGTCGCGGGCGACACCCAGCACTTCGTAATAATCCCGGGGCATTGTTTTTTCTATTTGGTTACAGGAAGAAACACGCCGGCTTCCTCGATGGAATCGGCCGGCATCACCTCGCCGGCGGCGATTTCGCGCAGGGCGGTGACGACTTCCTTGTTCTTGCATTCCACCAGCGGATCGTAGCCTTCGCGGTACTGGTGCACCCGCTTGATGGCCATCTGGACGATGAGGAAACGATTGTTGATCTTTTCCAGGCAATCTTCGACGGTAATGCGCGCCATGCGGTTCTCCTTGCGTCGGATCGGTAGGCGTCCCACCGGTGCGCCTTGGCGCTACCTTGGTAAGACGTATTCTTGCCCCGTCAAGGGGCGACGTGCCCGGGCCGGCCGGATGACCGGACTGGTCGGGCCGGGATAGTCCAACGCGAAACCGAAGTTTTTAGACAAATACATCCATCCCCGTCAAGAGGCTTCTGCCTGGGCAGCGCCGAAGCCGCCTCCGTGGAGCTTCCCGAACCGACAAGGATATCAGATAATATCCTTCGAATATTTCATTGCGACAACCCGAAACAATTCTGCTCCCGTCAAAAGCCCGAAACAGGCCAGCAGATCGAAGTCCCGGCGGACCGAGACGGCCGGGTCCAGGCCACCCCGGCGTCCCCTCTCAGACAAGGCGCTAATAGGCCAGTTTCCCCAGCGACTTGAGGATCAACGTCGCGCCCATGGCGAACATGCCCATGAGCCCCATGCCGCAGGAAAAGCCGGCCAGGAGCACGGGCGCGTATTGCCGCCAGCGCGTGCCGTAGAGCTTGAGGAAATAATACCGCCCCACCAGCGCCCCCACCACTTCGAGGATAAGCCCATGGGGCACGCTTTGCCCCAGTCCCCGCACGATGCCGTAGACCAGGAGCACCGGCAGCCCGAAAATCATGAGCAACATGTAGACGATAAGCCCCAGCCCCAGGCCGGCGCTGACGTACCAGCCGTTTAGGGCCTGGAAGAACAGCGAATTGCCTTCCAGGGTCGAGGTCTGCATGAGCAGCGTGTTGAGGGCCTGGAGATGCCACAGCTCCTGGGCGTAGGGGTAGCTGGCCGAGGGGATGGGGGCCAGCTGCCAGATGAACTGGGAAAAGAGCAAACTGGCCACCATGACCACCGGAAAAACCACGATCTCGGCCTTGATGATGCCGCGAAGGCTGGTGCCGGTCAGTTCGATCTCGCGGAAATCCACCGTCGCCTTGCCGTAGTTGTGGATGGGGATAGGCGCGTACCAGATTTCGATGCCCTGGTAGCCGAAAAAGCGCGCCCCGGCGATGAAGCTGGCCTCGCGCACCAAGGGCAGGCTCACGAACTGGCCGGCGATGCCTTCCATGCGGGCGGTGATGTAGGAAATAAGCGGCGTGTAGATGAAACCGTACAGGACGAAAAACAGCCACGGAAACTGGGGCACCAGCCACAGGCACAGACTGATGTAGGCCAGGGTGGAGAAGACGTAGATGGCGATGGAAACCCAGAAGTTGATGTCGCCCCGGGCCTTGTTGGTGGTGAAAAGCGCCTTGTAGGCCGCGCCGCCCACGCCTCCCTGGCGAAGGGACCTGGCCACCTGCCAGATGCCGATGGCCCCGATGGCCAGCCCCAGGCCGATGCCGAAGGACATGTAGAAATCGAAGTTGTTGGCGAACACCGTGTCCACCGTGCCCATGCCCTGCCGCCAACGGTGCAGGATGCCGTGGGAATAGAGGATGGGGTTGGCCACGATGGTGATGATAAGCCCGACCAAGCCGCCGATGACGGCCCAAAACGGCAGCACCATGCCGGTGAAGACCAGCCCCAGGTCGAACTGGATGCCGGTGGCCACGGCCGGCAGCCAGGCTTCGGTGTTGCGGGTGAAATCGGCCCAGGGAATGGGAATAAGCCGCACCGGCTCGGTGAAGACCAGCCCCGAGACCACCGGGAAGAGCACGTAGATGGCCCCGAAGGCCAGGCCGATCATGCCGCCTATGGAAAAGACGCGCCATTTCCAGCCGGATTTGCGGTCCTCGGTGGACTCGGCCAGGGCCATGGTGCCCAGGGCCCCCACCGGCGCCATGGGAAAGGGCAGCTTTTCCACGTCGGAGGTGACGCGGTAAAGGGCATAGCCCAGGCCGAAGTGGTCGATGCGCTGGACGATTTGCGAGCCGACCAAAAGTAGGATGGGCACGAGCCAGTCGCGGTGGAGAAAGGTTCGGGATAAAAGCGAATCCGAGTCCGGACCAGGGGCGACCCAGGTCGGGATGAGGTCGGTTAGGCCCAGCATCTTGGCCGCGTCGGACTGGACAAGGTACTGGTTCCACAAAAGCCCGTGGAACGGCGAGGCCATGGCCGCGCCGGCCATGTAATAGAGCAGGAAGATTTCCTGCTGCTTGAGTTCGGTGTAGGCGCGCTTGGCGATCTCGGCAAAGAGGATAATGGTCACCCAGCGGGCGGCCGGGCCGATGCCCGAACCGATGACGAGCTGCAAATACATGCTGCCCGGCATCATGAGGAAGCCGATAAAGACCGCGCCGACGATGGTCTTCCAGTCGAAGCCCTCTTCGAAGTGCGTGGGGGTCGGGAGCAGGTCCCGGTATTCGGCTAATTCCTTGTCGTCATACATCGAGGCGTCCTGGTGTCCTGTCCTGGTGTCTTCCTGACGGCGTTTGGCTGGCCTACGAAAGCCCTCGAAACCGCGTCAGGACCTATGCCGCAACAGCACGTGCGTTCCGATCAATTCGGCAGCACCAAATAGCTTTGTCCCGTCCACAAACCGATGACGGCGAAGATGCCGCCCATGAGAAAATCGCCGAGGATAAGGCCGATAAACAGCAGCCGCACGCGTTTGAGCAGCGCGATGCCGCCGTAGCGCAGGGTCAGCTGGTTGCACAGCCAGCCGACGAAAAAGGAAAACCACAAGATCCGCATGGCCGAGCTGTACATGGTGAGAAAGCCCAGCGGATGGATGGGCCACCAGTAGAAGTGCTGGTAGGCGATGACCAGCCCCAGCATCACGGCCGCGCCGGCGGCGGCGAAGCCGATGACCGACGCGTTGACCCCAGTCGGCGCTTCGATGAGGCGCTGGACGTTTTCATAGACCGTGCTCACGGTCTGGGTCTCCCAGTCCACTTGCAGGTCGCGCAGGCCGTACTTGTGGCACACGGCCAGCATGGCCAGGAACGAAACGGCCACGGCGGCGGCGATGCCAAGGACGATGGCGGCCAGGTAGAGCTTTTTCGGCCCCCGCCGCTCGCCGACCTTGGCGGCGTGGAACAGCGACGGCAAGAGCGACTCGCGCAGATCGACAAAGAGCATTTTCTGCATGACGGCGGCCATGAGCAGGGACAGCCGGCTGAAGATGCCGGCCCCGAAAAAGGCGATGAGGCCGTCGGTGGGCGCGGCGGTCAGGGTGAAATAGGCGATGCCGCCCTGGCAGATGATGCGGCTGGCCACCAGCATGACCATGAAAAACGCGCCCATGAGCAGCATGGCCTGGAAAAGCGGCATCCCGAACGAGACGCTCCAGGCGATAAGCGCCCCGCAGCCCAGGACCAGCCCCCACAACGAGGCCGGCGCGCCCACCCACTCGGCCTCGTCCGGGCCGCGAAACCGGAAACGCAAGGCGTCGCGGGCGGTATCCAGCAGATGGTGCCGGGCCAGCCACAGGAGAAAGCAGAAAAAGACGCCGTAGGCCCCGATCATCTGCGTTTCCTCGGGCGAGGTCAGGGTCGGCCCGAAGGTGACGCCCAGAGCCGCGGCCGGGATGTGCTGGCCGATGAGATCAAACACGCCGTAGACCAGCCCGCCGAGCAGGAAAAAGAGCCAGAAGCTGAGCGATATCTGCCGGGCGGTCAGGAAGGCGAAGCCGATGAAGGCCGGGTAGAAGTAGATCTTGAGCTTGGTGAAGCCCGAAAACAGGCCGGTTTTGGGGAAGTACGGCCCGGCCAGGATGAGGGTGGGGATTTGCGGCACGGACGGATCGTAGAAGGCGATGCCGTTTATGGTGTGCAGGCCGACGCTTAGGAGCAGGCCGCACAGCAAAAAACGGTCGGCCAAAAGCGCGCCCAGGCCGCCGCCGTCCACGGACTCGACCAGGGTCTCGGGCAGGCGCAGCAAGGGGAAATTCATGCGCTCGTTGGAGACCCACTGCTTGGCGAAGAGGTTGGTCAGGCACAAGAGCACGAAATAGCACAGGCCGATAAACACGGCCCAGGTGGTCAGCGGCCCGAGCCAGGCCTGCCAGGGAACCGCCGACAGCACCGCTCCCCAGCTCATGGTGTAGCCGCCGGGCAGACCGTTATAGAGCGTCTCCACGGCCTCCGGATCGGTCGGATACCAGCCCTTGGGCAGGATCGGCCCGAAGACGGCCTGCCATTGGTTGCCTTCGGTGGCGAAATGCAGCGGCGCGGTGAGGTTGATGAAAAAGGTGCGGGCCAGGCCCGTGTGGGCCACGCCCGAGACCACCACCATGAGCATCCAGGCCACGAGCAGGTCCGTGCCGGAAAGGGGCGAACGACCGCGAAAGAGCTTGCCCAGGCCAGCGGCCAGGAGCGTGAGCCAGGCCAGCAGGAAAAACGGGGCCAGGGGAAAATGGCCGCCGCCCAGGGGCGTAGCCCCGAGGTAGAGGTTATTAAGCGGCGTGACCGCGCAGACCACAAGCCCCAGGCACAGCCCCAGGACCACGCCCCGGGCCCGAACGGTTCCGGCGGCGATCATGCCCTGCCCTCCCCGGCCGGCGCGTCGCCGCGCAGGCGCGCGCCGTAGCCGGCGATGACCTTGTCCTCATAGGAGGTCCGCATGGATTCCTCCAGGGAACGCCAGACCAGGAGCTGCTTGCGCAGGTCGTTCAAAAAGCCCTTGCACAGCCGCTTCCACATGCCGGCCTCGCCGGCGGCGCGCGTCAGTTCCACGTCGATTTCCATATAACCCGGGGTGTCCTTGGCCGGCGTGAAGAGGATGGACATGGTCTGCTTGATGCCGAAATCGAACGGCGCGAGCCAGACCGTGCCGGTCAGGCGCATGCAGGCCCGAAGATCGCAGAATTCGGGATGGGCCTCCTTGGGATGGGCCGGCGCGCCGGGCAGGTCCCAGGGGCATTCGAAGGCGTAGTCCACGTCGGCCGTGGCGAAAAGGCCATGGGAAACGTCCTGGTGCGACTGGTAGTAGTCGAGCAGGAACCCGCCGGCGCACTCCTGCTCGCGCACCTTGACCAGAAAGGGCAAACGGGCGGCGATGACGCCGTCCACGGGTTCGGGCAGCGTCCAGGAGCGGTTGACGTCGGGTATGGCGATCTGGCCGGCCACCCGGGAAGGATAGATGACCGACAGGAGCACCACGGCGATGACCAGCAGCATGGCGGCCACGCCGGCCGTGGAGGAATAGTTGGCGGTCATGCCGGCCCACAGCGAGGTGCCGGACAGCAGCCCGGCCGTAGTCTGGGCCAACAGATAGCCGAGCACCACGCTGATGACGGCAAAGGCCAGGGCCTCGGCGATGAACAGAAACGAGACATGGGATGGGGCCAGGCCCACGGCGGTGTAGACGCCGATCTCGCGTTTGCGCTCATAGACCGCGCCGATCATGGTATTGAGCACGATGAGCACGGAGATGATCAAAGGAATGAGGATGTTGGGCACGCCGGCATAGCCCAGGGAATCGCCGGCGTGGTAGAGATAAACGCCGTCGTCCTGGCCGGAGAAGACGGCCAGACCGAAGCGGTCGGCCAGGCGTCCGGCCCGGGCAGCGTTGTCCTGGGGAGCCGTCGCGGCTTCGCCCGAGGCGTCGGCCGGCGGGGCCACCACCACGGACTTGAGCTGGCCGCCAAGGCCGATGACCGTCCTATAGGGCAGGATGACGACCAGATCGTCGTCGATGTGCTGGTAGCGGCTTTGCAGGGTTTTCACGTCCTCGCCGGACTCGGCCGCCTCTTTCTCGGCCTCGCTGGCCTCCTTGGAGGCTTCGGACGGAAAGACGACCGGGGTAAGCGGTTCGCCGTCGAGGTCGTGCCGCTCATCCAGGGCGTTTTTACGGAACAGCCCGGCCACGCGGAATTCCCGGCCAAAAAGCGACAACCTGTCGCCCGGGGCCACGCCCAGGCGCTCGGCCATGGGCCTGGGCAGGATCACGGCGTCGTCCTCGCCCGGAGCAAACCAGCGGCCGTCGGTGAGAAGCCCGGCCACGCGCCCCAGACGCGCCTCGTCGGCGGACAGGCCCAGGACGCCCTGAACGGTCTCGCCGCGTTCGCCGGCCCGGATGCGGGTGACCGGGGCCACGGTCTTTTCGGGCAGCTCCAGCCAGGCCAATGGGGCCACCACGTCGGTCGCGCCGTAGGCGTCGGTCAGAACGGCCAGGGACTCGGGAGGCAGGCTGTGCCAGCCGATGTTTTTGAGCAGCACGCCCCGGTAGGCGGCGACGTCGGAGAGCCTGGCCGCGCCCTCGTCCCGGGTGGACTTGACGCTGGTGAAGCTCATGATGGTGAAGGTGAGGATAATAAGCGTCAGGCAGGTGAGCGCCGTGCGGATCTTGCGGCGGCGCAGGTTGCTCACGCCAATGACAAAGGCGGCGGCAAAGGCGCGCATGCCGCCGATCTCGGTGGCTTTGACATGGGAAGCCCGGCGCTGCAGCGCCGTCATCTCGCGCTCGAAGCGCAGGAAGATGATGGCCGCCACCATGACCGACAGGCCGAGGATGAAAAAGGCGATGATGACGACCAGCGGACTGTAGGTGAGCTTGAAGGCCGGATGCACGGCGTAGACCACGGCGATGACCGCCGCCAGCGTACCCAGGAAGGCCACGATGCGCTTGTGGATGTCGGCGTAGTTGAAGACCACCCGCTCCACGCAGTAGGCAAAGGGAATAAAGAGCGCGATGTAGAACAGCACGCCGATAAGCACGTCGCGCTGGGTCTTTTCCACGTCGTTGTAGACGCGCACGGCCAAGGCCCAGCTGGACCGGGCGGCCGTGACCATGGCGTCGAAGCGCCCGGCTTCCTCGGCGGCCAGGGCCTGGGCGTACAGGGCGCGCCCCTGGTCGGTCAGCTCGCGGATGCGTTCGCTGACGATGCCGTGGGCTTCGAGGTTGGCGATGCGCGGGCCGACCAGGGCCCACATGTCGCGCGCGCCAAGGAGTTCCGTGGCCGGCAGGATGGGCCAGGCGTCCACGGGATAGCCCACGCCGGTGGGATGGGCGGCGTCGGCGTTGAGGAGCAAGAGCTTCCGGGCCAGCACGGTGTCGGAGAGGATGCACTTAAAGGGCGTGCCGGGTTCGAGGAAGATGGACAGGAGCGTGGAATCGAGGGTGTCCAGGCGCGAGAACCAGGAGCGCAAGGGCGGGGCCTCGCGCCGGGCGTCGAGAAGCTCGATGCGGGTGAAATAGCGGAACGACCGGGGATCGAAGGCGGAAAACAGCGTGGTCTGCTCGCAACCGAACATGATGAGGTCGGTTTCCATGGCGTTGCGATTCATCTTGACGCGGTAGGCGTCCTTGCCGGTCTGCTTCTTGTCCACGGCCCAGATGGCCGAGCCGGTGTCGGGGTCGAAGCGGTAGCCCTCGACCACGGCCTTGTCGAGAACCTGCTTTTTGTTGGCCAGTCCGCTGACCCGGAACTGTCCCCGGGCGTCGGTCATGGCGTAGAATCGGGTCTTGCCCTGGTAGACGCACACCACCGTGCCGGGTGCCGGGCGGTCGGGGAAAAGCTCGCCCTGGCGGATGAAATTGACCCGGCCGGTGAGGGTCGAAAAGACGTTTCGCGGCCGTTTCTCGCCGGCCTCGAAGCCGGGGGCGGCCATGGCCGCGACCATGGCCGCGACGAAACGTCCCTGCTTGTCCAGGGCCGCGTAATCCACCCGATCCGGCAGATCGCCGGGCGTGCCCCAGGCGAGCCTGGCGTCGCCCACGGTGGCCAAGGTAAATCCCAGCACGCCGGCCAGGTTGCCGAATTCGCCGCCCAGGATGGGCCGGTCCGGGAGCATGCCCTGCCAGGGGTTCTGGCGGTCGTCGCGCATCCCGTCGCGGTAGTAGCCGGCCGGGAGTCCGACCGCCTTGGCGGCGGCCTCGGCAGCGGCGGCTAGGGACCGGTTGAGGCGTCCGTAGGCCTGGGCCGGGTTGACGTCGGGCTTGACCTCGAAGCCGAAGCCTTCGCAGAGGCTGACCACGCCTTGGCCATGGCTGGAGAGATAGAGCGAGGCCTGGGCCGTGACGTCGCGGTCACCGACGAGTTTTCGCAGCTCCCGGGCGCTTTCGACGCAGCCGGCCTCGGCCTCGGCGCCGGCCCGGTCACGGGCCAGCCGCTCCCGGGCGGCCGGGGCAAGGGCCAGGAGCATTTCGGCCTCGGCCGGGGGCAAGGCGGCGAAATTCTCGCGCCACATGATGCGCCGCAAGCCGGCCCGGCGCTCGGCCAGGGCGGCGATGGCGGCCTCGTCGCGGCCCTGCCCGGCCAGTCGCAGGCGCATGAGCCGGGTGGTGACGACGTCGACTTCGTCTTTCAGCGTCTCCAAGAGCGCCTCGCGCACGCCGGGATCGGCCAGGGCGGCCTTGGCCGCTTCTCCGTCGGCAGCGGCTTCGTCCAGGGACTTGATGACGCCCTCGGCCTTGCGGGCGGTCTCCTTGAGGTCGCGGGCCTGGGTGCGCAAGTCCTTGCCCTTGCCGCGAAGGGCGGCGAAAAATTCCCGCAGCCCGGCCATGGACTGGCCTCGGCCGGAGGTGGCGACCAAAAGTGTGGGCCGGGCCGGGGGCTGGGCGGCGAACTCCCGGGCCAGACGCAGCAGCGCGGCCAGGGAGGCGGCCTCGTCGGCTCCGGGCGCGCGGCCCGGGGCATAGGCGGCGGCGTCGTAGGCGGCGTCGACGACCAGCAACTGCCCGGCCAGGGCCGGATCGGTCCCGGGGAAGAGCAAGTGGACGTTGTCGGCCACCACCGGCTCCCAGCCGGCCTTGGCGGCCAGGACAGCGGTCGCGCCGCCGGGGCCGCCCTTTAGGGCCTTGTAATCGCCGAAAAGCTCCCGGGCCTTGGCGGCCGAGAGCAGGAAACGCGGGAAGCGCACCGGGGTCAGCTCGAACTTGTCGCGGTAGACGCCGGCCCCGGCCGGATCGTTTGGCGGGCTGTCGTCGATGTAGACAAGCGCCCTGGCCCCGAGCTGGGCGGCGGCCTGCCAGTTGCGGCCGCTGTCCAGATCCATGAGCACGATGGCGTCCTTGGGGACCGTGCCGTCGAAATCGCGGTAGCCGCCGGCCCCGGCGTAGACCACAGGTCCGGTCAGACCGCCGGGCGGCAGGGAGCCCGGGGTGAAGGCATTGAGCGCCAGGGGCGCGACATCGACCTGTCCCGCGCCGTCCACGGCCAGACTGGCCGGACCGTGGAGCATGGCCGGGGCGCGGTAGGACAGCCGCCCCACCTCGCCGGCCTCCAGCCCCTTGAAAAAGGCTTCCACGGCGTCGGCGGCCAAGCGCCCGCCCGGCGTGCCGACAGACCGGTCGCCAAGGCCGGCCAGGGACTCGATGACCACCCGGTCCAGATCGGCCGCGTCGGCGGCCAGCCAGGCTTCGGCCAGGGCCGCGCCCTTGGCGTCCGGGGCGGCCTTCTTGGCGCGCTTGGCCTCGGCCGGACCGGCGGCGAGCAGACACGCGAGCGCCAGCAGCCACAGCCAGGCCCAGGGACGTGCCGACGCGCCCGACGGAAAACAGGTTGCCGCCATGGAGGGCTAGGCCTCCCGGGCGCCGATGCCGCCCACGGTGATGTCAAGTTCGGAACGTTCCTCGATCTTGTCGATGCGGCCATCGCGAATCCAGACCACGCGGTCGGAAACGTTGAGCATTTTGTAGTCGTGGGTGGCGGAGATGACCGTGACGCCGCGTTCGGAGCTCAGGCGTTTTAAAAGCGTGATGATCTCCTCGCCGGTGGTGAGGTCGAGGTTGCCGGTGGGTTCGTCGGCCAGGATGATGGCCGGGGTGTTGGCCAGGGAGCGGGCGATGGCCACGCGCTGCTGCTGGCCGCCGGAGAGTT
>ALAO01000132.1 GCA_000307955.1 Solidesulfovibrio magneticus str. Maddingley MBC34
ATGCCTCCGGCGGCCGGGGGGATGATCCCCCCGGACCCCTACAACGAGAAAAGGGGGTCAACTGATGATCAGGCTGGCCTGGGAAGCTGGGGCGTTGTGGGCTACGGCAAGCGCAAACACCTGGGCAAGGGGCGCTGGAGCTTCGGCGGCCGGGGCCTGAGCCCCGGAACATGGGTCTTGGCGCTCACCGGCGGATGTGGGATGTCGCCCCGAAACGGGGCATCAGCGCAACTGGCTGTCCTTGTTGCCGCGCCGGTTGTAGAGGCTGGCCGCGCCGTCGTCGGCGTCGCGCTCCTCCTGACAGGCCACGCACAGCCGCACCCCGGGCAGGGCCTTTCTCCGGGCCTCGGGGATGTCCTCGCCGCAGGCTTCGCAAACAAGCAGACTCTCGCCGCGCGGCAATCGGCTGCGCGCCCGGGCCGCTTCGTCCTCCACGGAATGGGCGATCTGGTCCTGCACCGCGCCGTCAGCTGTCCAACCACCGGCCATGCGTCTTCCTCCATCACGCCATCCATGCCGCGAAACAAAAGCCCTGACAAGTCGGCCAGGCGTATGGAAACGCGCTATCCCCTGCCCCGCCCCGCGGCCAAGGCCGCCTCGATGGCCCGGCCGAGAGCGGCTTTTTCCACGGGCTTGGACAGGTAGACGTCGGCCCCGGCGGCCAGGCAACGGTCACGGTCCTCGGTGAAGGCGCAGGCGGTCATGACCACGATGGGCACTCCGGCCTTGGCCGCAAAGCGAGCCTCGCCGCGAATGGCCCCGATGGCCGCAAGCCCGTCCATCTCCGGCATTTGCAGATCCATGACCACCAGATCGAAATCCGCCTCGGCCAGGGCGGCCAGGGCCAACGCCCCGTTGGCCACGTCCGTGACTACATGCCCCATACGCCGCAGCAACTGGCGACAGGCCAGACGGCTGACGGCGTCGTCCTCGGCCACCAGCACGCGCAGCCCGGTCGGGGACGCCGTCCCGGCAGCCCGGTCCGGCAGCGGACAGGAGGCGTCCAGCCGGTATTCGAAGGTCAGATAGACGTCGGTCCCCTCGCCTTCCCGGCTGTCGACGGTCACCTCGCCGCGGACAAGACGCATCAATTCCCGGACAATGGACAGCCCAAGGCCGGCGCCGGACAGCCCCGGCGAGCCTTGGCCTCGCTCCTGGGAAAAGACCGTGCACAGACGCGGCAAAAACCCTTCGGACACGCCCAGGCCGTCGTCGGAAACCAGGCACCGCACCATGGCCCGATCCCCCCCAACGCGGACGAGCCGGAACTCGATCCGCACGCCCCCCCCGGTCGTGAACTTGACGGCGTTGCCGATGACGTTGTTGAGCATCCGGCGCAGTTTATGGGAATCGCCGACCACGCGCCGCGGCAGGGTTTCATCCAGCCAGAGGTTCCAAACCAGCCCCTTGCCCCGGGCCAGCTCGGCCAGGGGGGCGCAAGTCTCCTCGACCACGTCCGGCAGCGAAAACGGTTCTTCGGCCGTTTCAAGCCGGCCGGACTCAATGCGGGAAAGATCCAGGATGTCCGTGACCAGCGCCCCGAGATGCCGGGCCGAAGCCAGGGCTGCTTGCAGATACTCCCGGTCACTGGGGGAAAGCTCGGCCTCTTCCAGCACCTGCAACATGCCCAGCAGCCCATTTAAGGGCGTACGGACCTCGTGGCTCATGGTCGCCAAGAACCGACTCTTGGCCTCGTTGGCTTCGTCGGCCCGGCGACAGGCGGCTATGAGCGCCGCTTCCACCTGTTTGGCGGCGGTGACGTCCTGAATGATGCCAAACACCGTGCCAGCGGCGGAGTCATAGGTGGCCCGCGAATGGATGTCGACGAGCGCCCCGTCGGTCGGCCGCCGCATCTGGAAATCGATGGCATACGGCTCGCCGCGTTCGACCAGGGCGGTCCAACTGGCGTCGAGCAAAGCGCGATACTGGGGCAAGGGCCGGTCCTTGGCTTCGTCCAGGGTCATTTCCTGGCCGGTGAGGCCGTAGATGCGCCGAGCCCCTTCGGACGTGGAGAGCACCCCGGTGGCCACATCCACTTCCCAGTTGCCGGTCATGGCCACGAGTTCGGCCCGCTGGAGGCGTTTGCGGCTGGCTTCCAGCTCTTCGGTCCGGGCCGACAGGGCGGCAAGACGCTCCTGGTTGGTCCGGTGAAGCCGGCACACCAGGAGGGCCAGCAGCGGCATGGTGGCCAGGAAAACGAGCAACCGTTGGACGTTGGCCGGGGTGTAGCGAAAAAGCGCTTCAGGCTGCGACCAGTCCACCAGCACATAGGCCAGGGCGATGGCGACGCTGCAGAAACCGGCCAGACAGCCGCCGAGAAAGGCCGACAAGGCGATGGAAAGGGCAAAAATCAGAACGGGGTTGGGAATCGTGAAGCCCTCAAGCTTGCACAAGCTGAGCCCAACGGCGGTCAGTACGGTCAGGAATATTCCGATCCAGCTTCGCGGCATGACCGTTGATCCGTTTTCTTGTGCCTGCCTCTAACAAGACACAGCATGTTGCAAAATTGGAAAAATCCCGTCTACAATCCATGCCGACGAAATCAATCGAATGCGTACAAGAAAACACATCCAGGTCGCAGCCTGAACACACCCTTATAATTTCGCCAAATTGCTTTCTTAATTGAATCTCCTGCGATCATCCACCATACTGTGCGCCAAACTCGACCTTTTCGCAACCTGAAAGAATCAGTTCCGACAAGACGATAAAAAGACGAATTTTTTCATTGGCCAAGCACAATGGCAATTGTCGGAAACCGCTGAATGCGGCATAGTGCATGGCAGTGTCTTTTTCCTGAAACACCCATTCGCCGCGAAGGCAAGAGCCCAAACCGGCGACGCCCCGGATGCTTATGGTACCCTATATCCTTTGGCAGCCGAGCACGACACAAAGATGGATATTAACCGCAGTCTGCATCACGCTGATCGATCTTGTCGCCCGTCTCCACTACATCACTGGGTTTGCCTATGAGTTCAATAGCTTCTATGCGTTGCCCCTGCTGGCCTCTGCCTGGTGGCTAGACAACGTCACCTGTGTTTGCACCACATTGTTTTGTCTGGCGGATTGGGCGTATACGGACATCAAGCTGGGCGGCGGTCAGTCGGAGCCGCTGCCTCTTCTCTGCAACACCGCTACACGGGCCATGACCATCATTTGCGTCACCGTGATCTTAAAACGGCTGCACCACGCCCTGCAACAGGAATGGGAAAACTCGCGCAAGGATCAACTGACCGGGCTGTGCAACAGGCGGCTATATTACGAACTTGGGGCAACGGTGTTGGAGATCGCCAGACGCCAGTCCCTGCCCGTCACCTTGGCCTTCATGGATCTTGACCGCTTCAAGGAGGTCAACGACACCCTGGGACACGCCATCGGCGACGACTTGCTGCGGACCGTGGCCGCCGTCATGCAGGACCACTTCCGCTCCGAGGACGTCCTGGCCAGGCTTGGCGGCGACGAATTCGCGGCCATCATGCCCGGCTTGACGGCGGTTGACGCCCGTCTTCGCCTGGAGTCCCTGCGCGAGAGCATCCGGGCGGCCATGAGTAAACACTCCTGGCCGGTCACCCTGAGCATCGGCGCGGCCTCATTCGCCGAGGTGACGGGCGGCATTGAGGTCATGCTGCGCGCCGCCGACGCCGCCATGTACGAGGCCAAGGCGGCCGGGCGCGACTGCCTCGTGCTGCGCGCCTGCCCGACGGACCCGGCTGCCTGATTCCACGCATTTCCCTTCGTGCGGCAACGATCGTGAACGGGAGGCCTCGCGGCTCCCCCGCGACAGCGCCACGGCGGTTCGGCGGGTCAAGCGTTCCCCGGCCCAAACGAAAAAAAAGGGGACCCCTTGCGGAGTCCCCCTGACGTGTCGATTGACGCCCTGGTCGGCTAGTCGAGATCGATGCTGCCGACGATGGGGTTTTCCTCCAGCTCCTCCAGGAACCGGTCGGGGCGCTCGGGCTGGCGCGGCACGGCGATCTCGCTGTCCATGTAGCGACGGTAGCCGGTGCCGGCCGGGATGAGCCGGCCCACGATGACGTTCTCCTTGAGGCCGCGCAGGGAGTCGTCCTTGCCCATGAGCGAGGCTTCGGTGAGCACCTTGGTGGTCTCCTGGAAGGAGGCCGCCGAGATGAACGAATCCGTGGACAGCGAGGCCTGGGTGATGCCCAGCACCAGCGGTTCGGCCATGGCGGGCTTGAGGCCCTCTTCCATGACCCGGGCGTTCTCTTCCATGAAGCGGATCTTGTCCACCTGCTCGCCGATGAGGAAGTTGGTCTCGCCGGAATCGAGGATGGAGACCTTTTTGAGCATCTGGCGCACGATGATTTCGATGTGCTTGTCGTTGATGCCGACGCCCTGGAACCGGTACACGTCCTGGATTTCATCCACGAGGTACTTGGCCAGGAACTTCTCGCCCTTGATCTTCAGGATGTCGTGCAGTTCCGGGTAGCCTTCGGTCAGCAGTTCGCCGGCTTCCACGAAGTCGCCTTCCTGGACCGTGACGTGCTTGCCGCGCGGAATGAGGTATTCCTTGGGATCGCCGGCTTCCGGGGTGACGACGATCTTGCGCTTGCCCTTGGTTTCCGGGCCAAAGGAGACCAGGCCGTCGATTTCCGAGACGACCGCCATTTCCTTGGGCTTGCGGACTTCGAAGAGCTCGGCGACGCGCGGCAGACCGCCGACGATGTCCTTGGTCTTGGACGATTCGCGGGGCTTACGGGCGATGATGTCGCCTTCGAAGACCTCCTGGCCGTCGCGCAACATGAGAATCGCGCCCACGGGCATGGAGAAAATGGCCGGGGTGTTGGTGCCGGGCCGGTATTTGGGATTGCCCCGCTCGTCCACGATGGAGACCGACGGACGGTACGAGGTGGTGCGGTATTCGATGATGGTCTGCGTGGCGCGCTTGGTGGCGTCGTCCACCTTCTCCTGGTAGGTCTTGCCTTCCACGATGTCGGTGAACTTGATCACGCCGGCGACGTCGGTGACGAACGGTTCGTTGAACGGGTCCCATTCGGCCAGCAGCTGGTCTTTCTTCACTTCCTGGCCGGCCACGGCGTACAGTTTCGCGCCGGACGGCAGGCTGTAGCGCTCGCGTTCGCGGCCCTGGTCGTCGACCACCGACACCTGGCCGGACTTGCCCATCATGATGGTGTGGCCCTGCTGATTGACGATGGACTTGACGCGCGACAGCACGATGCGGCCGCTGTGCTGGGCCGTCACCGACGACTGGGCGATTTCGCGCGCCGCCGTGCCGCCGATGTGGAAGGTGCGCATGGTGAGCTGGGTGCCCGGCTCGCCGATGGACTGGGCGGCGATGATGCCCACGGTTTCGCCGACGTTGACCAGGTGTCCCCGGGCCAGGTCGCGGCCGTAGCACATGGCGCACACGCCGTGCTTGGACTGGCAGGTCAGGGTCGAGCGGATCATCAGCGAGCTGAAGCCCTTGTCTTCGATGACCTGGGCGTAGTGCTCGTCAATGAGCGCGTTGGTCGGGATGATGACCTCGTCGGTGACCGGATCGTAGACGTCGAACATGCAGGTCCGGCCAAGGGCGCGTTCGTGGACGCGCTGCTTGATGTCGCCGGCCTTGACGTAGTGGGTGATCTCCAGGCCGTCGACGGTGCCGCAGTCGATCTCGGTGATGATGACGTCCTGGACGACGTCGACCAGACGGCGGGTCAGGTAACCGGAGTTGGCGGTCTTGAGCGCCGTATCGGCCAAACCTTTTCGAGCGCCGTGGGTGGAGTTGAAGTACTGGGCGACCGAGAGGCCCTCGCGGAAGTTCGAGGTGATGGGCGTCTCGATGATTTCACCGGACGGCTTGGCCATAAGGCCGCGCATGCCGGCCAGCTGGCGCATCTGGTCCTGGTTGCCTCGAGATCCGGAGTGGATCATCATGAAGATCGGGTTGCTGGAGGTGTTTTTCTCCACCCGCCCGGACGCTTCATCGGTGAGCGTATCCCAGGAGATCTCCTTCATCATTTCCGTGGCCACGTCATTGGTGGCCTTGGTCCAGACGTCGACGACCTTGTTGTATTTCTCGGTACGGGTGATGATGCCTTCGCCGTACTGGATTTCGATGTCGTCCACCTCTTTCTGGGAGGCTTCCAGCAAACGGGCCTTGGTGGACGGGATGGCCAGGTCCTTGACGCCGATGGAGACGCCGGCCCGGGTCGCGTACTCGTAGCCGAGGTCTTTTAAGCGGTCGCACAGGATGACCGTGGCCTTGGTGCCGGCCATGCGGTAGGTGTCGCCGACGAGCTTGCCGATGCTGCGCTTGTTGAGCACGGTGTTGACCAGCTCGAAGGGCACGCCCTCGGGCATGAGTTCGCCGACGATGATGCGGCCCGGCGTGGTTTTGACCCGCTCGCCGCCTATGCGGCAGGTGATGCGGGCATGCAGGCTGACCACCCCGGCGTCCACGGCGCAGATGACCTCGCCGGTGTCGGCGAAGATCTTGCCCTCGCCCTTGGCGAAGCTGCGCTCGATGGTGAGGTAGTACAATCCCAGGACGATGTCCTGGGACGGCACGATGATGGGCGTGCCGTTGGCCGGCGACAGGATGTTGTTGGTGGACATCATGAGCACGCGGCATTCGATCTGGGCTTCCACGGACAGGGGCACGTGGACGGCCATCTGGTCGCCGTCGAAGTCGGCGTTGTAGGCCGAGCAGACGAGCGGATGCAGCTGGATGGCCTTGCCTTCAACCAGCGTCGGCTCAAAGGCCTGGATGCCCAGGCGGTGGAGCGTGGGGGCGCGGTTTAACAGGATCGGGTACTCGCGGACCACGTCTTCGAGGATGTCCCAGACCACCAGCTCTTCGCGCTCGACCATCTTCTTGGCCGTCTTTATCGTGGTGGCCAGGCCCTTTTCTTCGAGCTTGGAGTAGATGAAGGGCTTAAACAGCTCCAGGGCCATCTTCTTGGGCAGGCCGCACTGGTGCAGCTTGAGCCGGGGCCCGACGACGATGACCGAACGGCCGGAGTAGTCGACGCGCTTGCCGAGCAGGTTCTGGCGGAAGCGGCCCTGCTTGCCCTTGATCATGTCGGACAGGGACTTAAGCGGCCGGCCGTTGGTGCCGGTGATGGCCCGGCCGCGACGGCCGTTGTCAAAAAGCGCGTCCACGGCTTCCTGGAGCATGCGCTTTTCGTTGCGGATGATGATGTCCGGCGCGCCAAGCTCGATCAACCGTTTGAGGCGGTTGTTGCGGTTAATCACGCGGCGGTAGAGGTCGTTGAGATCCGAGGTGGCGAAGCGGCCGCCGTCCAGGGGGACCAGGGGGCGCAGCTCGGGCGGGATGACCGGAATGACTTCCATGATCATCCACTCGGGCTTGTTGGCCGACTCGATGAAGGCCTCGACGACCTTGAGGCGCTTGATGATCTTTTTCTTTTTCGTCTGCGACTTGGTGGTCATGGACTCTTCGCGCAGCTCCGCCCGAAGGGTCAGCAGATCGATCTCCTCAAGCAACCCGCGCACGGCTTCCGCGCCCATGCCCACGACCAGGGCGTCCTCGCCGCCGTAGTGGTCGATGACCTGGATGTACTGTTCCTCGGAAATGACCTGGAACTTGGTGAGGTTGGTGTCCTTGGGGTCGAGCACCAGATAGGAGTCGAAATAGAGGACCTTTTCCAGGTCCACCATGGTCATGTCCAGCAGGGTGCCGATCTTGGACGGCAGGGTCTTGAGGAACCAGATATGGGCCACCGGGGCGGCCAGTTCGATATGGCCCATGCGCTCGCGGCGGACCTTGGAGGCGATGACTTCGACGCCGCACTTTTCGCACACGATGCCGCGGTGCTTCATGCGCTTGTACTTGCCGCAGTTGCACTCGTAGTCTTTGACCGGTCCGAAGATCTTGGCGCAAAACAGGCCGTCGCGCTCGGGCTTGAAGGTCCGGTAGTTGATGGTTTCCGGCTTTTTGACTTCGCCGAAGGACCATTCGCGGATCTTCTCGGGAGAGGCGATGGAAATGCGGATGGATTTGAGCGTACGGCTGGACACGGCGGTCTGGCCGATGCCGCGCATGCTGAACAATTCGTCCAGGGACATACGGTCACCTCGTATGGCGGGAGGACTTCCCCGCGGCTGCGCCGCCGGAGGGCCGGCGGGCTGGTTGGGACGTGAAGCTTATGTCGAAGGCCCGGGGCGTTTTGGGGCGAGCGGACCCGGGGGCGGCCCCGCGCCCGCCCGCCCCCTGGAAAGCATTCCAAAGGCGGGCGGCGCAGGGTTCCCGAGCGCGCCGCTAACGCCGCGGCGGAGCCTTAGCGATCTTTTTTTCGTCCTGGATGAGATCCACGTCGAGCCCAAGGGACATGAGTTCCTTGACCAAGACGTTGAAGGATTCGGGCAACCCGGCTTCCAGGAAATTGTCGCCCTTGACGATCTTCTCATACATCTTGACGCGGCCGCCGACGTCGTCGGACTTGACGGTCAAGAACTCCTGCAAGAGGTACGACGCGCCGTAGGCTTCCAGAGCCCAGACTTCCATTTCACCCAAGCGCTGGCCGCCGAACTGGGCCTTGCCGCCCAGCGGCTGCTGAGTGACCAGGGAGTACGGGCCGGTGGAACGGGCGTGGATCTTCTCGTCGACCAAGTGGTGGAGCTTTAAGATATACATGCAGCCCACGGTGACCGGCCGGTGGAAGGCCTCGCCGGTGCGGCCGTCGTAGAGGGTGACCTTGCCGTCCTCGGGCAGGCCGGCCAGCTTGAGCCAGCTCCACAGCTCGTCCTCGGTGGCGCCGTCAAAGACCGGGGTCTTGGCCACGATGCCGTTTTTGAGCGCCCGCAAGGCGTCGCGCAGGTCGTCGTCGGACATGCCGTCAATAAGGGCCGTGGTCTCCTCGGTGTCGAAGACTTCCTTGGCCCGGTCGCGCACGCCTTCCATGGCCTTGCCGGAATCGACCAGCTCGGCCAACTGGCGGCCAAGCTCCATGCCGGCCCAGCCCAGGTGGGTTTCGAGAATCTGGCCGATGTTCATGCGCGAAGGCACGCCCAGCGGGTTGAGCACGATGTCGACCGGACGGCCGTGGGAGAAAAAGGGCATGTCCTCGATGGGCAGGATGCAGGACACGACGCCCTTGTTGCCGTGACGGCCGGCCATTTTGTCGCCGACGTTGAGCTTGCGCTTCACGGCCACGTAGACCTTGACCATCTTGATGACGCCCGGGGGCAGATCGTCGCCCTCGGTGGTCTTCTCGCGCTTCTGGTCGTAGAGGCCCTTGATGAACTGGATGTGGCGGTCGTACTCGTCGAGCACCTCGGCCACGGCCTCGTTGGTCTCCTTGGAGGTAAAAAGCCCGGACAATTTCTTGACCGGCAACGCCTCCAGGACCTCCTGGGTCATGGGGTGGTTGGCTTCGAGAAGCACTTCGCCTTTTTTCACGCCCTTGATGGTCTGGAACACAGTCTTGCCGGAAACCATCGGCCACAGGCGGCGACGCACGTTGGCGGCGATGGCGGCGGCGTGCTGGCCTTCCTTGGTGTCCAGGCGGGCCAGCTCGAAGTCCTCGATCTGGCGGGTGCGGTCGTCCTTTTCGCCGGAACGGCGGTTGAACACGCGCACGTCGATGACCGTGCCCTCGATTCCGGGCGGCACCTTGAGCGAGGTGTTTTTGACGTCCCGGGCCTTGTCACCGAAGATGGCCCGCAGGAGCTTTTCCTCGGGGGTCAGCTGGGTCTCGCCCTTGGGCGTGATCTTGCCGACCAGGATGTCGTCCGGAGCGACCCGGGCGCCGATGCGGATGATGCCGCAGTCGTCGAGGTCTTTAAGCATCTCCTCGCCGACGTTGGGAATATCGCGAGTGATTTCCTCGGGTCCGAGCTTGGTGTCGCGGGCCACGACCTCGAACTCCTCGATGTGCACCGAGGTGAAGGTGTCGTCTTTGACCGCATTTTCGGAAATGAGGATGGAGTCTTCGTAGTTGTAGCCGCACCAGGGCATAAAGGCGACCAGCAGGTTCTTGCCCAGGGCCAGTTCGCCGTCGCGGATGCCCGGGCCGTCGGCCAGGACGTCGCCCTTGACCACCCGCTGCCCGACCAGCACGCGCGGCACCTGGCCGAAGCAGGTGTTCTGGTTGGACTTGTGGTGCTTGAGGAGCTCGTAGGTTTTGGCCGAACCGGTGTCCGTGCCCACGGCCGGGTCGTCGTAGCACACGATGATGCGCTCGGCGTCGGCGTAATGAACGAAGCCCTCGCCCTCGGCCAGGATGCAGGAGCCGGAATCCTTGGCCACCGCCCCTTCCATGCCGGTGCCGACCAGCGGCTGCTCGCAGCGCAGAAGCGGCACGGCCTGGCGCTGCATGTTCGAACCCATGAGCGCGCGGTTGGCGTCGTCGTGCTCCAAAAACGGAATGAGCGCGGCCGAGACGGACACGATTTGGCTGGGCGAAATGTCCATCAAAGTGACCTGCTCGCGCGGGATCACCACCTGGTCGCCGCGAATGCGCGCGCCGACCATGGAATTGATGAAGGCCTTGTTTTCGTCCAGGGGCGCGTTGGCGCCGGCGATGACCTCGTCGATTTCGCGGGTGGCGTCGAGGTAGATGGTCTCGCCGGTGAGCTGGCCGTCCTTGACGACCTTATAGGGCGTCTCGATGAAGCCGAAGTCGTTGACCTTGGAGTGGGTGGTCAAGGACACGATAAGACCGATGTTCGGGCCTTCCGGCGTTTCGATGGGGCAGATGCGGCCGTAGTGCGAGGTGTGGACGTCGCGAACCTCGAAGCCGGCGCGCTCGCGGGTGAGGCCGCCCGGTCCAAGGGCCGACAGGCGGCGCTTGTGGGTGACTTCCGAGAGCGGGTTGGTCTGGTCCATGAACTGCGACAGCTGGGAGGTGCCGAAGAATTCCTTGAGGACCGCGGCCACGGGCTTGGGGTTGATGAGGTCGTGAGGCATGAGCGTGGCCACTTCCTGCAGGCTCATGCGCTCCTTGATGGCCCGCTCCATGCGCACCAGACCGATGCGGTACTGGTTCTCGACCAGCTCGCCCACGGGGCGCACCCGGCGGTTGCCCAGGTGGTCGATGTCGTCGGCCGGACCGTGGGAGTCCTTGAGGAAGGTCAGGTGCTTGACGGCCTTCAAGATGTCGTCGTTGGCCAGGGTGCGGAAATCCAGCGGCTGATCGACCTTGAGGCGCGCATTGATCTTGTAGCGGCCGACCGGGGACAGGTCGTAGTAGTCCGGATTGCGGAACAGGTTCTCGAAGAAGTTGGCCGCGATTTCCGGGGTCGGCGGCGAGGACGGGCGCAGGCGGCGGTAGATTTCCACCTGGGCCGTGATGGTGTCGATGGTCTTGTCCAGGGCCAACGTGTCGCGGATGGAGGACGACGTGTCCACGCCACGGGTGTGCAGCAGAGGAAGATCGACGACGCCGGCGTCCTTGAGCTTCTCGATGAGATCGGCGGTCAGTTCGTCGCCGGCCTCGGCCAGCACTTCGCCGGTGGCCGGATCGGACTGGTCCTCGGCCAAAAACAGGCCAAGGAGCGTGGCCGGATCGATCTCGACCCTCTCGATGCCGGCTTCCAGCATGAGCCGCCAAGCCCGCTTGGTGATGGGCTTGTCCACGCCGACGATAACCTTGCCCTCGCTGTCGCGGATCTCGGAGTAGGCCTTTTCCTTGCGGTAGAAATCGGGCAGCACCTGGCGGTAGACGTGGTGCGGCTCGAAGGTGAAGTGCTCGACCTCGTAGAAATAGCGCAGGATGTCGCCGCGCGACATGCCCATGGCCTTGAACAGGATGGTGGCGGGCATCTTGCGACGGCGGTCGATGCGCACGTACAAGATGTCCTTGTGGTCGTAATCGAAGTCGAGCCAGGAGCCGCGCATGGGGATGATGCGGCAGGAATAGAGGACCTTGCGGCTGGTGTGGCTTTTGCCGGAGTCGTGCTCGAAGATGATGCCCGGGGAGCGCTGGAGCTGGTTGACGATGACGCGCTCGGTGCCGTTGATGATGAACGTGCCTTTCTCGGTCATCAAGGGCACGGTGCCGAAATAGATGATCTGTTCCTTGATGTCGCGGATGGTGCGGTTTTCCGTCTCTTCATCCACGTCGTACACGACCAGGCGGACCTTGATGCGCAGGGGCGCTTCGAAGGTCAGGCCTTTGGCGATGCACTCGGGCACGTCGTATTTCGGTTCGCCGATTTCGTAGCTGACGTATTCCAGCGAGGCGGTGCGATTGAAGTCCTCGATGGGAAAGACCGAACGGAAGACGCCTTCAAGTCCCGCGTCCTCCCGGCTGGTGGGAGGAATATCTTTTTGCAGAAAGAGCTCGTAGGAGTCGATCTGCAGATTGAGCAGATGGGGAATGGTCAGCGTTTTGACGATCTTGCCGAAATTTTTGGTCAGCTGGGCCATTGTGTCCTCTGTTGCAGGGCTACGACGTTGGAAAGATGCACGGCGTGCAGGACGCCTGTCATTGGCCTTGCGGAGCGCGCGTCGCGCCTGGTTTGTCCCTGAACCTCGGGTCTACCCCACCGAGGGGGGAAGCGGAAAGCGAAAAATCACAAAAAGGGAAAAAGAGCGCCCCGCCCCTCGCGGAGGGGGCGCTCTTTGTAGTCACAAGCGGCCGAAAACGGCAAGCTACTTGATTTCGCAGGTGGCTCCGGACTCTTCGAGCTGCTTCTTGGCGTCCTCGGCTTCGGCCTTGGAGACGGCTTCCTTGATGGAGGAAGGCAGCTCGTCGACCTTGGCCTTGGCTTCCTTGAGGCCCAGACCGGTCAGGGCGCGCACGACCTTGATGACGGCGATCTTGTTGCCGCCGGCGTTGGTCAGGATGACGTCGAACTCGGTCTTCTCTTCCTCGGCCGGAGCGGCTTCGCCGGCGGCCGGAGCAGCCATCATCATGCCCATGGCCGGGGCGGCGGCGGAAACGCCGAACTTCTCTTCGAGCTCCTTGATGAACTGGGAGAGCTCAAGGACGGTCATATTGGCAATGAAATCGACAACTTGCTCTTTGGTGATCTCGGACATGGAATGTTCCTCCTAAAAGGTTCGCTTTGGCGGAAGCAGGCTTTAGGCCGCTTCCTTTTTTTCCTTGATGGCCGTAAGGGCGTACAGCGCGCCGCGAATGACGTTCGCGAACAGGCTGACGAAGTTCGTGGGCACGGCGTTCATGGTGCCAAGGGTCATGGCAAGGAGTTCCGGCTTGCTCGGCAGCTTGGAGAGCTCGGCGACGCCGGCGGCGTCGATGATCTTTCCGGAAAGACAGGCGAGCTTAACGGAGAACTTCTTGCTGGTCTTGGCGTAATCCACAAGGACCTTGGCGGCGACGACCGGGTCTTCGTACCCGAAGGCGATGCCGTTGTTCTCGATGAGATGGTCCTTGAGGGCGTCATGGACGCCATTTTTCACCGCCAGCCGGGCCAGGGTGTTTTTCACGACCTGATAGTCGATCCCTGCGGCGCGGAGCTTGCCCCGAAGTTCGGTCAGCTCCTCCACCGTCATGCCACGAAAGTCGGTGACCACCACGATGCCGGCCCGGTCCGCCCTTGCGCGCAGTTTTTCGATAATCTCGTTTTTTTGCGCACGTTGCACGGTACCTACCTCCACATGCGGGTTGGCGGGCCTTCAAGTGAGCCAAAGCGGGGTCTCGGCGGGAAATTAAGGGGAACATCCCCACCCGCTGTCTTTGACTCGCCTTCGATGCCCTGTTGTATATCGAAAAATCGTCCCGGCCAGAGGACGCACCTCTGGCACGGGACGGATCATGCGTATTCGGGTCGGAAGCGGTTAGCCCTCAAGCAGCTTGCGCACCGACTGGGTGTCCACCTTGATGCCGGGGCCCATGGTGGTGGCCAGGGCCATGGCCTGCAGATAGGTGCCCTTGGCGGCCGAGGGCTTCAGGCGCATGACGGCGTCGATGACGGCGCGGAAGTTGTCGAGCAGCTTCTCGGGGCCAAAGGAGCGCTTGCCCAGGGGCACGTGCAGCACGCCGGCCTTGTCAACCTTGAACTCGACCTTGCCGGCCTTGAGTTCGGACACGGCCTTGCCGATGTCAAAGGAGACGGTGCCGGTCTTGGCGTTGGGCATCAGGCCCCGGGGGCCGAGGATCTTGCCGATCTTGCCCACGGAAGCCATCATGTCCGGGGTGGCCACGGCGCTGTCGAAGTCCAGGAAGCCGCCCTTCACCTTTTCGATGAGATCGTCGCCGCCGACGAAATCGGCTCCGGCCTCACGGGCTTCGGTTTCCTTGTCGCCCTTGCAGAAAGCGGCCACGCGGATGGTCTTGCCCAGGCCGTGGGGCAGCGACACCGCGCCGCGCACCATCTGGTCGGAGTACTTGGGGTTGACGCCGAGGTTGAGCGCCACGTCGACGGTTTCGTCGAACTTGGCCTTGCCCGTCTGAACGGTCAGGGCCATGGCTTCGCTCACTTCATATTTCGCCGTGAGGTCGATATCCTTGATCGCCTCGCGATAATTCTTCCCGTGCTTGGCCATTGCGGAAATTCCTTTTGCGGTCGTGCCGGTTAGACGATCTCAATGCCCATGCTGCGGGCAGTGCCGGAGATGGTGCGGCAAGCGGCTTCCAGATCCTTGGCCGTCATGTCCACCATCTTGAGCTTGGCGATCTCTTCGATCTGCGCGGCGGTGACCTTTCCGACCTTGTTCTTGTTCGGCTCTCCCGAACCCTTGTCGATCTTGGCGGCCTTGACCAGAAGCACGGACGCCGGCGGAGTCTTGGTGATGAAGGTGAAGGAGCGGTCGGCGTAGATGGTGATGAGCGCCGGGATGATGGTGCCCTTCTGCTCCATCGTCTTGGCGTTGAACGCCTTGCAGAACTCCATGATGTTGACGCCATGCTGGCCCAGGGCCGGACCGACCGGCGGAGATGGGTTGGCCGAACCGGCGGGGAGCTGCAGCTTGACTTTGGCGGTGATCTTCTTGGCCATTGCGATTATCCTTACAAAAAGGGCCAGGCCCTAATTTTTGCTTACCTGCACGAAATCGAGTTCCACCGGGGTCTGGCGGCCGAAGATGGATACCGATACGCGAAGCTTGCCCTTGTCGTAGTTGACGTCCTCGACAACGCCGTTGAAGCCGCCGAAGGGGCCGTCGATGACCCGGACCTCATCGCCCCGCTCGAAGTGGTACTTGGGCCGGGGCTGTTCCTGACGGCTGACCATCAGGCTGAGGATCTTCTGGGCCTCGCTGTCGCGCATGGGGGTCGGCTGGTTCTTGCCCCCGATAAAGCCGGTCACCCGCGGAATGGACTGGACCAGGTGCCAGGAATTGTCGTCCATGGCCATCTTGACCATGACGTAGCCGGGATAGAACTTGCGCGTGGACGTTTTTTTCTCGCCCTTGACCAGTTCGATGATCTTCTCTGTCGGGACGACCACTTCCTTGATGCTCCCGCCGTCCTGGCCGGTGCGCATCATTTCCCGCAGCGTCAGCTCCACCCGGTTCTCGAAGCCCGAGTAGGTGTGGACGATATACCAGCGAGCGTTGGATTGCTCGTCGACGACGCCGTCGTTTTCAGCCATGATAGTGGTGTCCGTTACGAGAGAATGAGCGCGACGAGCCGGGAAAGGGCCATGTCGACAACGCCCAGGTAGATGGCCATGACGAGGCTGAAAACCAGGACCGCGATCCCGGTCTTCACCGTTTCTTCGCGGGTGGGCCAGGTGACCTTGCGCAGCTCGCCTTTGGCCTGTTCGAAGAATTCCTTGGCCTGATCAACGCGGCCGGTCAGGGAAACCCCGTCCTTGCCGGCCTCTTCCCGGACCTTGCCGGAAGAGGCCTTGGCCTTGACGGGCTTTTCCGCGCCGTCGGCCGCCTGGGTCTTGTCTTTGGCCATGACCTACGCCTTGCTTGAAAATGGCAGGGCAGGAGGGATTCGAACCCCCAGCCCTCGGATTTGGAGTCCGATGCTCTACCGTTAGAGCTACTGCCCTGCGTTTAACGACCGGAACCTACTTCGTTTCCTTGTGGACCGTGTGCTTGCGGTCAAAAGGACAGTACTTCTTCAGTTCCATACGGCCGGTCGTGTTCTTCTTGTTCTTTTCCGTGGCGTAGTTCTTGCGCTTGCACTCGGTGCACTGCAGCTGGACGTTGATCCGCATCGCTTACTCCACGATCTCGGAAACGACGCCGGCGCCAACGGTACGGCCGCCTTCGCGGATGGCGAAGCGCAGGCCCTTTTCCA
>ALAO01000133.1 GCA_000307955.1 Solidesulfovibrio magneticus str. Maddingley MBC34
AGGCCCCCGGCCGCCGGAGGCATCTTCTCTTCGTATTTACCCAAACACCCTGGAATAAATAAGGTCTTCGTGGGCGAGGTAGTAGGTCGGGTCGAACAGGGCGTCGAGGACGGCCGGCGCGAGCTTGGCGCTGATGGCCGGGTCGGCCCGCACGGCGTCGGGGAAGGACTTGCGCCCTTCCCAGCAGGCCATGGCCACCCGCTGCACCAGCACGTAGGCTTCCTGGCGGTCCATGCCGGCCTCGATGAGCGCCAGGAGCACCCGCTGGGAATAGAACAGGCCGAAGGAGCCCATGAGGTTGCGGGCCATGTTGTCCGGGTTGACCTTGAGATTCTTGAGGATATTGGTCAACCGGGCCAGGGTGTAGTCGGCCAGGATGGTGGAATCGGGCATGATGACGCGTTCCACCGACGAATGCGAGATGTCGCGCTCGTGCCACAGCGGCATGTTTTCCAGCGAAGCCAGGGCGTTGGTGCGAATAAGGCGCGAGAGGCCGCAGAGGTTTTCGGCGGAAATCGGGTTCTTCTTGTGGGGCATGGCCGAAGAGCCTTTCTGGCCCTTGGCGAAACCTTCCTCGGCTTCGAGGACTTCGGTGCGCTGGAGGTGGCGCAGCTCGGTGGACAGACGCTCCACGCCGCCGGCGATAAGGGCCAGGGCGGTGAAAAACGCGGCGTGCCGGTCGCGCTGGATGATCTGGGTGGAGATGGGATCGACCGCCAGGCCCATGATCTCCATGGCGATGGCTTCGACGCGGGGATCGAGGTGGGCGTAGCCGCCCACGGCCCCGGAAATCTTGCCCACGCGCACGCCGGTAAGCGCCGCGACGAAGCGTTCGCGGTGGCGGGAAAATTCAGCGTAAAACGACGCCATCTTCATGCCGAAGCTCAAGGGTTCGGCATGGATGCCGTGGGTGCGCCCGATCATGAGCTGGCCCTTGAAGCGCATGGCCAGATCCTTGATGGCGGCCAGCAACCCGTCCAGGTCGGCCAGGATCAGGTCGCCGGCCCGGCCGAGGAGCAAAGCGTTGGCCGTGTCCACGATGTCCGAGGAGGTGCAGCCCAGGTGGACGAACCGGGCCGAGGGGCCGACGCGCTCTTCCACGGCGGTGAGAAAAGCGATGACGTCGTGGCGGGTGGTTTCCTCGATTTCGAGGATGCGGGCCACGTCGAAGCCGGCTTTGGCGCGGATGACGGCCATGTCGGCCTCGGGGACGCGGCCGAGCTTGGTCCAGGCCTCGCACACGGCCAGTTCGACTTCGAGCCAGGCGGCGAAACGGTTTTCCAGGGACCACAGGTCGCCCATGGCTTTGCGGGTATAGCGCTCGATCATGCGTTCTCCTTGGGCGTTAGGGCCTGGTCATCCTCGAGGTTTTCTTCGGCGGACAGGGGCACGGACGGGTCCCGGGCGAGCTGGGGCACGTCCACGGGCGTTCCCTTGACGGTGTCGTTGCCGTCGCGCTTGAACGCGCCGGGTCGTCTCTGGACGTAGTCGGTGGCGTGGAAACCGCTGCCCTTGAGGGCGAAGGCGGACAGGGAGACGATGCGCGGCGCGGTCTGCCCGCAGGCGGGACAGGGGGCATGGCCCGTGTCGACGGTGCGGCACAGTTCCTCGAACACCCGGCCGCAGGCGGGACACTCGAACTCATACAAGGGCATGTGCCCCTCCGGAAGTCGTGCAAAAAGCCGGGCAGGGATTGCCCCAACCCGGTTTTTGCGCGCTTTGCTGCGTCGTTACGTCGCGCAAACTGCCCGCGACGCCGCAAGGCCGCCCGGCTTTTTCCTCATTTCCAATAATACGCACGATTATCAGAAAAATCAGGCCAGGGCCTGAAAGGCCAGACGGCCTTGGCGCAGGGCGGCGGCAGTCGCGGATGGCGTCGGCCGGCGAGCCAACCAGGCAGGCAGCCGGCGACACCCGGGAATCGAAAGAATCGGCCGGCCGGAACTAGGCCTTCTTGGCGGCAATGGCCTGACGGACGCGCTCCTTGAGGCGTTCCTTGCGGCGCTTGCGGCGACGATCCAGTTCCTTGTGGCGCTCGTGCTTCTTATGCTTGGACATGGGAGTTCCTCCTATCGGGTGAAAGAACCCGATGCGGTATATCATGGCCGGGCGTTTGTAAAGACACCCCGGTCCGGTTTCACGGGGACGGACCCGCGAAAATCCGGCTGCGGACGGCATCGCGGCCGTCTCGCCGCGCCTGGCGGGAAGACCCGGGCCGGGTCGGGACAACCCGGCAAGACGCGGCCTCCACGCCAGGGCACGGCCCGGCGGCGGCGAAGGGGCGGGCCTATTCCGAGGGAATGGGCTCCACCGGCTCGGTCAGCAAGAACTTGCCCTGCTGGATTTTTTCTTTCAATTTTTCAGCCACTTCCAGGGACATGGACAGGCTGGTCAGGGGCACGGCCTGGGTCTTTTTGCCGTTGACCATGATCTCGCCCGTGCGGCACTCGGCGTAGGTGACAAGGCCAAGTGACCGGCCTACGCCGTTGGGATAGTCGTGGCCGTAGTCCTTGACCGGCATCTCGATGTCCGCGTCGGACACGCCGGTGAAAAAGGCCATGTCCTCATTGAGAATAGGGATGGGAATGCCGATGCCCATGGCCAGGGACACGCCGTAGCCCAGGATGGACACGGCCCGCACGTACCGGGCGTTCATGCCCTTGAGGTCGCCCTTGACCATGAGCGTGCCCGAGGCGGAAATGGGGATGCCGCGCTCGTTGCGCTTGGGCTTGGGATCATGCTGGGTGCCGGCCCCGATGACGTAGCCGACGCCGCCGCCCATGAAGATGCGCGTGCCAAGGCCGATGGTCTTCAAATACGGGTCGTTAAAAAGCGGCGACAATTCGCCGGCGGTGGCGAAGTTGGCGTTTCGGGCGTTGGGCTTAAGCGGCCCCATGTAGGTATAGATGATGCGGCTGGTGAGGTTCACGGCCACATTGTAGTTCTGGTAGCAGTTGCGGGGATTTAAGAGCTGGGCGTACTTGAGGTCAGCCAGGGTCACGTCCTTTTCCAGCTCCCGGCGCGGGTAGCAGTCCGTGCCGTAGGACTCGCAAAAAAGGCGCACGGCCTTGCCCCGCAGCAGATCCTCGATGACATGGGCCCCGCCGTACTTGAAGCGGCCGGGGTGGATCTTGTTGAGGGGATCTTCCTTGGGCAATTCGGTCGCCCCGATGTAGGCGTCCACGGCGGCCAGGCCGGCGTGGGCCGGGACGTTGTTGAGCCGCACCTTCTGGGCCTTAAGCGTCGGCGGCTCCTGGCCGAAATTGAACAGCATGCCCGAGGAGCACATGGGCGAGAAGGTGCCCGTGGTCACCACATCCACTTCCTTGGCCGCCTTGACCTTGCCCAGACGCCGCACGGTCTCGACCATTTCGGCGGCGGTCAGCACCACGGCCTTGCCTTGCTCAATGCGCCGATTGATTTCGGCGACGGTCTTTTTCACCTCATGGGTCATGCCGGAAATCTCCTCCTGCCGGCGTTTCGCGCCCGGCGGGGCCTTTTTTGGCCCATTTCAGCCGTCTTGGCAACCGGCCGTACCCCCCCACTTGGCTTCGTCGCAAAAATAGTCTAGAACGCACGTTATCCGGCTTTCGCGGCGCTACGCCCCGGATTCCCACGCACCACGGCATGATCGACAACTTTCCGACGGCCCAAGACCAAGGCCCCAGCCACGGCATCCGGTGACGGCGTGCTCAAAAACGACTTTCGCCAACATCTTACGCGCACCTGCCCGGAGCAGGACCTGCGGCGCTGGTTCGATCCCCTGGAAATCATCCCCGGGGAAGGCGAACCGTCGTGTTGCGTGGTTTTTCCCCATGCCTATTTCGCGGCCTGGTTCGACGGATCGGTCAAGGAACTCTTCGAGCGCCAGCTGGCCGCCTACCTCGGCCCGGGCCATACCGTGCGCTACCGCACCCGGGGAATGCGCGCCGCTTCTCCCGCCTTTGCCGCCGACGCCGCCGTGGTCACGGATTTTCCCTACGGCCACCGGTTCACCTTCGAGACGTTTCTGTCCAACGAAAAAAACGCCTTTCCCCTGGGCCTGGCCCGGGAAGTGTCCCGGGGCGGCGAGGTGCGCTACAATCCGTTTCTGGTGTGCGGCCCGTCGGGTTCGGGCAAGACCCATCTGCTGCGGGCCATGGCCAACGCCGTGGCCAAAAGCCAGCCCACCTCGCGCATCTACTTCGGCTCCGTGGCCGACATCCAGGCCCTGTACGCCGACGCCCGGCGGCCACGGCCCGAGATCCGGGCCGAGCTGTCCGGCCATGACTGGCTTTTTATCGACGAACTCACCGATGTGGCCCGGGCGCCCGACCTGGAGCCGGAACTCATCGGCATGTTCAACGATTTCCACGACGCTGGCCGGCAGATGGTCTTTTCCAGCCGCGAACGGGCCGCGTCCTGCGATTTTCTCGACCCCACCTTCCGCTCGCGCCTGGAATGGGGCCTCATGGTCCATTTGAAGGCCCCGGACCTGTCGATTCGGGCCAAGTTCGTGGAGCAGGCCAACAAGGACAAGCGCCTGGGCCTGTCCCGCGAACAGGTGCTGACCCTGGCCGGCCGCTTCGAAGGCTTTCGCCGCCTGGAAGGGGTGCTCTTGCGCCTGGAGGCCTTTCGCCAGCATGCCGGGGGCGAGCTGTCCGAAGCCGAATTTTCCCGCCATATCCGCCTGTCCGAGGACAAGAAAGCCCCGGAACTGTCGCCCGAACGGGTCATTGCCGTGTGCGCCGAGCAGTTCGGCATCCCGGCCCGGGACATCGTGGGGGCCGGGCGCAAAAAGGAGCTCGTCTTTGCCCGGCAGGCGGCCATGACCTTGTGCCGGTCGCTTCTGGGCCTGTCCTACCCGGCCCTGGGCAAGGTCTTTGGCGGAAAGGACCACAGCACGGTCCTGTATTCCATCAGAAAATTCCAACAAATACTGGATGTTGACCACGAAACGAAAATGTTGCTGCGTCAATTGTCCAAAAAGTGCCGCCAAGGGGGCCAGGCATGAGCCTTCGCCGCGCCTCCGGTTCCAACCGCGCCTTTCCGGTCGGTTGTTTTTCCTTTTTTTCCGTTGTAATTTCGGTGAGTTGCCCTACTCTCGCACATAGCGACAGCCTCTACTCATACGACTACCTAAAGACTTTTCTTTTTTTAGATAGCCAAGAGCAGAAGAACCAGCGGGAGCGCGTTTCCTTGGAAGCGCCCGCTCCTTTGTCGGCCCAAGGCCCCAACGCCAAACGGCCGGCCTCTCCCTGGGCGGGTTTCCAAAGGGCGGCCGCCCTTTGGCCGCCGGAGGCATTTCCCCGCACTCCAGCCTCCCGCTCACTCGACTTCTCTGACACATTCCCACGCCGCGCCAAGCGCGCCAAGGAGACTCCATGCAGCTGACGGTCTTTCGAAACGACATCATCGACGGCCTGCAAAAGTCCTCAAGCATCATCCCGGCCAAGACCGGGGCCGCGTTTTTGCGCACCGTCTGGCTTGAGGCGGCCGGTTCCAGCCTGTCCATCCTGTCCACGGACTCCAGCCTCGAATTCACCGGCCATTACGCCGCCAAGGTGGCCAAGGAAGGGCTGTGCGGCGTCCAGGGCAAGAGCTTTTTCGAGCTGGTGCGAAAGCTTCCCCCGGGCGAGATCAGCCTGACCCTGGACGAGGCCTCGGGCAACCTGCTCATCAAGCAGGGCTCGCGGCGCTACAAGCTGCCGGTTTCCGACCGCAACTGGTTCCAGCCTTTCGCCGCCTTCCCGAATGATGGCGCCGTGACCTGGTCCGGGGATTTCCTGCAGGAGATCATCGAGCGGGTGGCCTATTGCATCTCGGACGAGGACACCATGGAGGCCATGGCCTGCATGTATTTGAAACCCGTGCCCGAGTCCGCCCGCATCGAGGTCTGCGGCTTAAACGGCCACCAGTTCTCCCTGGTCGGGTTTCTTAACGACGACATCCACGCCATGCTGCCGCCCGAAGGCATCCTCATTCAGAAAAAGTACGTGGCCGAACTCAAGCGCTGGCTCACGGCCGAGGAAGTCGAGCTGGCCATGGGCCAAAAGCGCCTTTTTTTCCGCACCACCAAGCGTGACGAGGCCGCGCCCGAAAGCCAGGGCAGCGTGGAGACCTTCAGCCTGCCCCTGAGCTTCTACCAGTACCCGGACTACAACGCCTTTGTCTCCAAGCTGGCCACCGACGGCGTGTCCACGCTGTCCATCGACCGCCTGGAGTGCATCGACGCCCTGGAGCGCGTGGCCATTTTCAACACCGACAACAACCGCTGCGCCTCGTTCCTGTTTGACGGACCCGGCGAACTGTCGCTCAAAAGCCAAGGCCAGGAAGCCGGCGAGGCCACCGAGACCCTGGAGTGCGTGTTCACCGGCGACCTAGACAAGGTGGCCTTCCCGACCAAGGACTTGACCGACATCCTCGGGCATTTCGAGTCGGCCAAGGTTTCCTTGACGCTCACCGGCGCCGAAGGCCCCTGCGGCATCCGGGGCGAAGACGACGCCGACAGCCTGGTCATCATCATGCCCATGAAAATTGTGGAAGAGACGTATTATAGCGAGGAAGACATCGCATGAGTCAGGATAAGACGCCCCAAGCCTACGACGCCAGCTCCATTACCGTCCTGGAGGGGCTTTCGGCCGTGCGCAAGCGCCCGGCCATGTATATCGGCTCCACCGACATCCGGGGCCTGCATCATCTCGTTTACGAGGTCGTGGACAACTCCATCGACGAGTCCATGGCCGGGTACTGCGACCGCATCGGCATCACCATCCACCTGGACAACTCGGTCACCGTCTCGGACAACGGCCGCGGCATTCCGGTGGACATGCACCCCAAGGAAGGCCGGCCGGCCGTCGAAGTCGTCATGACCGTGCTCCATGCCGGCGGCAAGTTCGACAACGACGCCTATAAAGTCTCCGGCGGCCTGCACGGCGTCGGCGTCTCGGTGGTCAACGCCCTGTCGGAGTATCTTGAAGTCACGGTGCGCCGGGGCGGCAAGAAGCATCACCAGCGCTACGAGCGCGGCGTGCCCGTCACGGCCTTGACCGTCATCGGCGAGGCCGAGAACACCGGCACCACGGTGCGCTTTTTGCCCGACGAGGAGATCTTCGAGACCAACCAGTTCAACCACGAGACCCTGGCCAAGCGTTTCGAGGAACTGGCCTACTTAAACCGCAAGCTCGAACTGGACTTCCGCGATGAGCGGACCAACGAACGGGCCACCTACCGTTTCGACGGCGGGCTCAATGAATTCGTGGCTGATCTCAACGCCGGCGAGCAGACCATCCACGACATCATCAGCGGCCTTGGTGAGGTCGATGGGCTGGTGGTGGATTTCGCCCTGCAGTACAATGCCAATTACAAAGAAGAAGTCCTGACCTTTGCCAACAACATCCGCACCCGGGAAGGCGGCACGCACCTGGCCGGCTTTAAAACGGCGCTGACCCGGGCCATTAACACCTACATTGAAAAAGCGGACATCCCCAAGAAATTCAAGCAGAAACTGACCGGCGACGACGTCCGCGAGGGACTGACCGCCGTCATTTCCGTCAAGCTCCCCCAGCCCCAGTTCGAGGGCCAGACCAAAACCAAATTGGGCAACTCCGAAGTGGCCGGCCAAGTGGCCAAGATGGTCTTTGAGGCCATGAACACCCATTTTGAGGAGAATCCCAAGGACGCCAAGGCCATTGTGGAAAAGGCCGTGGACGCCGCCCGGGCTCGCGAAGCCGCCCGCAAGGCCAAGGAGCTGGTGCGCCGCAAGGGCGCGCTGTCCGACCATTCGTTGCCCGGCAAGCTGGCCGACTGCCAATCGAAAAAGCCCGAGGAATCCGAACTCTTCATCGTCGAGGGCGACTCGGCCGGCGGCTCGGCCAAACAGGGGCGCGATCCGCGCTTCCAGGCCATCCTGCCGCTTCGCGGCAAGATCTTAAATGTCGAGCGAACCCGCACGGATAAGATGCTTGGCAACAAGGAAATCCGCAATCTCATCACGGCCATCGGCCCCACCCCGGCCATGGGCGACGAAGAGAACGAGGAAAAAGAAGCCGAGAACATGGCCCGGCTTCGCTACCACAAAATCGTCATCATGACCGACGCCGACGTGGACGGGGCGCACATCCGCACCCTGCTCCTCACCTTTTTTTACCGGCGCTACGAAAAGCTCATCACCAGCGGCTACGTCTACATCGCCCAGCCGCCGCTGTACCGGGTGTTCAAGGGGGATTTCGAGCGGTTCATCAAGGACGAGGAAGAGCTTTCCAGCTTTCTGCTGGGCCGCATCGGCGAGGACGTCACCGTGGGCTCGGGCGAAGTCTCTTTTGCCGGCGAGACGCTCACGGCCCTGGTGGAGCGTATCCGGTTCCTGGAAGCCCGGGTTCACGAGGCGGCCAGCTACGGTCTGCCCGAAGACCTGATCCTGCCGCTTTTAAGCCACCCGCGACTGACCGCTTCGGACTTTGCCGGCATCGAGCTGCCGGAAGGGCTGGCCGCCCATCTGGGCCGGTTCAACTACAGCGTCTCGGTCGAGGCCGAGGAAGCCGACGAGGAACGTCGGCTCTACGCCGTCTTTATTTCGCCCAATATGGCCCGGCACCGCATTGCCGTGGAGTTTTTCAGCTCCAGGATCTACCGCCTCGCTCACGAAACCTATGGTGAACTGTTGGCGCAGTGTCCGGTCCTGCCGCTGACCATCACCCGCAAGGAAGAAGTCCGGGAAGTGAGCGGCTTTTTTGAACTCTACAAGACGCTCATGGACGACGCCTTAAAGGGCGTCAACATCCAGCGTTACAAGGGTCTGGGCGAAATGAACCCGGAACAGTTGTGGGAAACCACCATGAATCCGGAAAAGCGCAGTTTCCTGCAGGTCAATATCGAGGACCTCGACGAGTGCGACACCATTTTCTCCCAGCTCATGGGCGAAAAGGTCGAGCATCGCAAGAACTTCATTGACCGCAACGCCTTGTCCATCAAGGAACTCGACATTTAAGCGCGCGCCGTCGCCGCCAAGCGGCGGATTGAAACGGAGCCGGCCCGGGGAAACAGCCCGAGCGAAGCGGTCCGGCCGCGTAACGCCTCCCCATTGCACTGGAGCATACTGTGAGCGATCAGATCCACATCGAGGAAGAGCTTAAGAAGTCCTATCTGGAATACTCCTTAAGCGTCATCATCGGCCGGGCCATCCCGGACGTGCGCGACGGACTCAAACCCGTGCACCGGCGCATCCTCTACGCCATGCACGACCTGTCCAACACGTACAACCGGCCGTATAAGAAGTCCGCCCGCGTCGTCGGTGACGTCATCGGTAAATACCACCCCCACGGCGATCAATCCGTGTACGACGCCTTGGTCCGCATGGCCCAGGACTTCTCCATGCGCGACGCCATCGTGGACGGCCAGGGCAACTTCGGTTCCATCGACGGCGACGCCGCGGCGGCCATGCGATACACCGAAGTCCGCATGTCGCGCCTGGCCGGCGAATTTCTGGCCGACATCGAAAAAGAAACCGTCGATTTCCGGCCCAACTACGACAACAGCCTGCAAGAGCCGGCCGTGTTGCCGACCAAGGTGCCCAACCTTTTGCTCAACGGCTCCTCGGGCATCGCCGTCGGCATGGCCACCAACATCCCGCCCCACAACCTGGGCGAGCTGTGCGACGGCTTGCTCCATCTGCTCGACACGCCGCACTGTCCGGTCACCGACATCATCGGTCTGGTCAAGGGTCCAGACTTCCCCACCGCCGCCTCCATCTACGGCGGCAAGGGCTTGATCGAGGCCTACACCACCGGGCGCGGCAGCATCAAAATCCGGGGCCGGACTGAGGTTGAAGAGCGCAAGAAAGACTATGCCTCGGTGGTCATCCGCGAGATTCCCTATGCGCTCAACAAATCGTCGCTGGTGGAAAAGATCGCGGCGCTCATTAACGACGGCCGCATCGAGGGCGTGTCCGACCTGCGCGACGAATCCGACCGCAAGGGCATCCGCATCGTCCTGGATCTCAAAAAGGGCACGATTCCCGACATCGTCATCAATGCCCTGTACAAGTACACGCCGCTGGAAACCTCGTTTGGCATCAACATGCTGGTGGTGGCCGACAACCGTCCGGCCCTGCTCAACATCAAGCAGATGCTCGAGCACTTCCTGACGCATCGCCGCGACGTGATCCTGCGCCGCACCAAGTTTGATCTGCGCAAATCCGAGGAACGCGCCCACATCTTAGAGGGCCTGCGCATCGCGCTGGACAACATCGACGAAGTGGTGGCCATCATCCGGGCCTCCAAAAATGCCGTCGAAGCCCGGGAACGGTTGATGGAGCGCTTTGGGCTGTCCGAGCGCCAGGCCCAGGCCATTCTGGACATGCGCCTGCAGCGCCTGACCAACCTGGAGCGCCAAAAGCTCATCGACGAGTACAACGAGCTCATCAAGCTCATCGAATACCTGCGCTCGATCCTGGAAAACGACGAGGTGCTTCGCGGCGTCATCCGCGACGAGATCAAGGAAATTAAGGACCGCTACGCCACCCCGCGCAAGACCGAGATTCTTGAAGACCTCGAAGGCATCAACATCCTCGATCTCATCCCCGACGAGGACGTGGTCATCACCCTGTCGCGCCGGGGCTACATCAAGCGCACCAAGATCGACAACTACCAGCAGCAAAAACGCGGCGGCAAAGGCATTGCCGGAGTGGCCACGGCCGGCGACGACTTTGTCCAGTCGTTCTGCGCCACCACCAACCACCAGCAGTTGCTGCTTTTTACCAACCTCGGCCGCATGTTCATGCTGCCCGTGCACCAGATTCCCGAAGGCCAGCGCACGGCCAAGGGCGCGCACATCGCCAACTTGCTCCCCATGGACAAGGAAGAGTTCGTGGCCACGGCCCTGTCCATCCGCGAGTTCTCCGAAGAGCGCTACTTCCTCTTCGTGACCCGCAAGGGCATGGTCAAGCGCACCTGCACTGACCTCTACAAGAATTGCCGCTCCACCGGCATCATCGCCGTGGGCCTCAAGGAAAACGACGAACTCCTGACCGTCAAGGAGATCGACGACGAGACCGAAGTCCTGCTGGCCACCCAGCAGGGCCTGTCCAACCGCTTCCACATCAGCGGCGTGCGTCCCACCGGCCGCGGCGCCGCCGGCGTCAAGGGCATTGCCCTTAAGGGCAACGACCGGGTGGCCGCCGGCGTGGTCATCACCAACGCCAGCCGCTGCGAGGTGCTCACCGTGTCGGCCAACGGCTACGGCAAGCGCACCTCCATCGAACACTACCCCATCCGCAACCGGGGCGGCTCCGGCGTCATCAACATGCGTGTGACCCCCAAAACCGGCCAGGTCATCGGCGCGGTCATGGTCGGCGACGACGACGAACTGCTGCTTCTGACCTCCGCCAACAAGATCATCCGCCTGTCCGTCTCCGGCATCTCGTCCGTGGGTCGGGCGACCCAGGGCGTCATGCTCGTGCGCATGGACGAAAACGATACCGTCATGGGCTTTGATCTGGTCGATCCGAGCGACCTCGAGCGGTGCCCGCCTTCCGCCGAATAACCGCTCTCGTCGCGACCTGCTGCCTGGGCCTGCTCCTTGCGGCCCAGGCAGGCTGCGACGGGCCGCGCGAGGACGGTTCGGCCCGGCTCCTGGAAACCGCCCGGCGCGCCTTTCTCGACAGCCAGTATTTGCGGGCCGAGACGGCCTACGAACACTATCTTCAAGCCTATCCCGCCGGACCGGACCGGCTTGAGGCCTGGCGAAGGCTGGCCGACATCGCCCTGGATTTCCGCGAATCGCCTGACAAGGCCGCCACCCTCCTGGAAGCCGCCGTGCTGGAATTCGCCGGCGACCCGGCCATTCGGGCCGATTTGTTGGCCACGGCCGCCGGCCTGCGTTTCGACCGCAAGGCCTATGCCCGGGCCGCCGCCGACTGCCGGGCCGTGGTCGATCTGAGCGGCGCGCCCGACCAGCGACGCCTGGACTGCCAGCTGCTGCTCGGCCGGCTGGAACTGGCCCAGCGAAACGATGCCCAGGCCATTGCCCGCTACGAAACCTGCCGCCAGTCCGATCTTCCCCGGACGGAAAGCGCCCGGTGCACCCTGGCCCAGGCCGAGTTGCTGCTGCGGCTGGAACGCTACGCTGACGCGGAACCGCTTTTGCAGGAACTCTTCGTTGCGGCAAGTCTTGCTCCGGCCCTGCGCGCCCAGGCCGGCTTCGCCCTGGGGCAGCTCAAGGAAGCCGCCGGCGACAAGGCGGCGGCCCGGGAGATCCTCAAGGCGGTCATACCCCTGCACCCAAACCCCTTGGTCGTGGACAAACGGCTGGAGTTGCTTGATAATTGACGCCGCTTCCCGGCCCTTGCCTGAACTCGTTTTTGTTATGGAAATTGACGGCCTTGGCGACGCCCTGATATCGTAGCCGGCAAAACCCCTGGACGGCCACCGCATGGTCTTGGATCTGTTTCGGAAAAAAAAGCCCGCCAAGGAAGACGAGGCTGCGCGTCGGCGAAACGCCGACATCCTTGATCTTGCCCTGGCCCAGCGGTCCAAGGTCCATGTGCAGTTTGACGTGGCCGACAGCGGCCTGACCGGCGTGACCGGCACGGTCATGGCCGTGGGCGAGGCCGGGGTGGTCCTGGAGCTTGGCGGCGTGGCCGCCCTCAAGGACCGTTTCATCGGCAAAAACGTCACCTGTTTTTTCCGCATCGTCGAGCGCGAGGACCGGCACCGGGAGATTTTTTACAATTTCACCGCCCCTATCCTGCGCATCCGCCAGCTTCCCGACCGACCGCCCCAGGTGGCCCTGGCCTTTCCCGCCGCCTTAAACGGGGCCCAGCGCCGCAAAAGCCTGCGCATGCGCCCGGATTTCAACCAGTTCTCCCACATCGCCCTGTGGAAATACGAGGCGGCGGGCGGCTTCGACATGGCCAAGCCCACCGTGGCCCACGGCCATTTCAAGACCGGACTGGCCCTTATCGAGAACATCTCCGCCGGCGGCCTGCGTTTTCGCCTCAAGCGCCAGCACGTCAAGGATCAGGGGCTGGACCCCAAAAAGGGCGACCGCTTCATCATCTTTTTTACCTTCAACGAAAAAGTCCCCAAGCTGCGCGAGGAATACTGGCTGGTGGCCAAGGTCAACAACATCCAGCCCGAGCCGGTGTCCGGCGAACTGTCCCTGGGCCTGGAATTCGTGGCCAACGGCGTGCGCCAGGAATCGGGCAAGGTCGAATGGTCCAAGATCGAGGACAACGTCATCGACGACATGGCCCAGCGCATCTACCTCTGGCACGTCTCCCTCTACCGCGATCGGGGCCTGAGCTAACTTTTTCCTTTTTCCCAGGAGGCCGTCATGCAGGTGAGCCATCTTGATTTTACCGGCTACGGCGGCCGGCGCGTCCATTTTGGCGTCACCGGTTCCGTGGCCGCTTATAAGGCCTTGTCGCTGCTGCGGCGCGTCCTGGCCACGGGCGCGTCCGTGGGCGTCAGCCTGACCGAGGCCGCCGCCCGCTTCGTCACGCCGCTGTCCTTCGAAGCCCTGGGGGCCGATCCGGTCTACACCACCCTGTTCGATCCCGCCTCGGCCAATTTCGCCCATCTGGCTCCGGCCCAGACGGCCCATCTGCTGGCCGTCGTGCCGGCCACGGCCAACACGCTGGCCAAGCTGGCCCATGGCCTGGCCGACGATCTGCTCTCCTGCCAGGCCCTGGCCTTTGACGGGCCGATCCTGTGCGCTCCGGCCATGAATCCCCGGCTGTGGACGGCCGCCGCCACCCAGGACAACTGGAAGACGCTGCTTAATCGCGGCGTCCTTGGCGTCGCCCCGGACTGCGGGGCCATGGCCTGCGGCGAATCCGGCCAGGGCCGGCTTGCCGACGAGAACGCCATTTTCACCACTTTGCTGCGGGCGCTTTCGCCCAAGGATCTGGCCGGCAAGCGCGTGCTGGTGAGCCTTGGCCCCACCCGTGAGTATTTCGACGCCGCCCGGTTCTGGTCCAATCCCTCCACCGGCCGCATGGGCGCCTGCGTGGCCATGGCCGCCTGGCTGCGCGGGGCCGAGGTCACGGTGGTTTCCGGCCCGGTTGCCTGGTGGTTCCCGGAGGACGTGCGGGTGGTCGGCGTCACCAGCGCCGCCCAGATGCACGAGGCCTGCCTGGATGCCTGGGCATCGGCCGATTACGGCGTCATGGCCGCGGCCGTGGCCGATTTTTCGCCCATCCCCTTTGAGGGTGGCGGCAAGTTCAAGAAGGACGGGGCCGGGGACCGTCCGCCCCTGGAATTCACCCCCACCCGCGACATCCTGGCCGCCATGGGCGGCGTCAAAAGGCCCGGGCAGTTTCTCATCGGCTTTTGCGCCGAGACCGACAATCTGGTGGAAAACGCCCGGGGCAAGCTCGCCCGCAAGCGCTGCGACGCCATTATCGCCAACCCCATCGGCCGGTCCGACGCCGGTTTCGCCGCGACCTCCAACGAAGCCGTGGCCCTGGACGCCGACGGCCGCCAGGAAACCTGGGGCAACATCCCGAAAACCGACATGGCCATGAAGATATGGGACTTCTCGATTCGCTCCTAGAGGTGCCCGAGCGCCTGCGCGTCTGGCAGATGGCCGGAGTGCGCCATTTCTATATCGATCCGGAAGCCGTCCCGGCAGTAGGCGATTCGCCCGCGCCCGAGTCAGCCTCTGTCGAGGATGCCGTCCTTGCTGCGCCTAAGGACGTTGTCGGACAGGCCGAACCGGCCGTGGAACAGGTTGAAACTACCGTGGAGGGCCATCCCATGGCTCCGACCACACCGCCCGCGCCCGAAACGCCCCAGGCCAGTCCCAGCACCGTCGCCACGTCTGATCCACCTTCCCAAGCCCTTTCCGCGCGGCTCACGCCGCCCACGCCGCCCCAACCCTCTCAAACGCCCCAAGACTCGCCGACCGGCGGCCGTGCTGCCCTGCCCGACAACCCCGACCGCTGGCCCCTGCCCTGGCCGACTTTTTTCGCCAAGACGCCCCCCACGCCGCGCCTGGTCATCACCTACCGCGAACTGGGCCTGGACATGGCCGGCCAGTCCGAACCCCGGCGGCGCGACCTGTGGCGGCGGCTCATTGCCGAGGCCGGCTTGGCCGGCAAGGGGTTGGTGGCCTTCTGGCCTCTGGCCCTGCCCCAGGGCGGCGCGCTCACCGAAATGCCGCTGCATTTCGCCTGCGGCGTGGCCCGGCTCAACCCCGAGCTGGTCGCCGTATTCGGCGAGATTTCCGATCTGGCCCGGCAGGAGCTGGCCACTCGGGCCGCCTCGACGCTTACCGTCCTGCCGCCCCCCCACGCGCTCTACAACCCCGATCCGGAGGTCTGGGAGCATGTCATCGCCACGCTGCGCCGTAGTTGAACTGCAAAGCCTTTTCCTGGCCCTTTTCCTTGTATTTTGCGCTTCGCCGTCTCAGGCCTACACCGTGCTCGAAGCCCGTCTCCACAGCGCCATCAGCCCGGCCCAGGCCGACATGCTCGACGAGGCTATTGCCGCGGCCGTGGCCAAACCGGCCGATCTGCTGCTGTTGTCCCTGGATACCCCGGGCGGCAGCGTGGAAGTCATGCGGCGCATGGTCGGCTCCATCTTGAATGCCCCTATCCCGGTCGCGGTCTACGTCTCCCCTTCCGGGGCCCGGGCCGCCTCGGCCGGGGTGTTCCTCGTGGCCGCCGCCTCGGTCGCGGCCATGGCCCCCCAGACCACCATCGGCGCGGCCTCGCCCATCGGCATCGGCGGCGGCGATCTGCCCAAGACCTCGGACCTCAAGATCAAAAACGATCTGACCAGCCTGCTGCGCGGCCTGGCCGACCGGCGCGGCCGCAACGTCAATTGGTACAAAAAGGCCGTGGATGAGGCCGCCACCCTGACCGCGCCCGAAGCAGTCGCCGAGCGGGTGGTGGATCTCGTGGCCGTAAGCCCCCGCGATCTCCTGGAACAGATCGGCAAGCGCGGCGTCCCCACGCCGACCGGCACGATCCGGTTCGACGGCGCGGCCGCGACCATCGTCGCCTACGAGCCGGGCCCGTGGCATACGCTGCTGTCCTGGCTCCTCGACCCGTCCATCGCCTACGTGCTGCTCTTACTGGGCATTGCCGGCATCTTTTTCGAGCTGACCACCCCCGGCGCGGTGCTGCCCGGCGTGGTCGGCGGCATCGCGCTCATATTGGCCCTGTACGCCCTGTCCGTGCTGCCCACTAACGCCGCCGGCCTGCTGCTCCTTTTAGCCGCTGGCGGGCTGTTCCTGCTGGAACTGCACATCACGAGCTTTGGCCTTTTAAGCCTCGCCGGCGTGGCCGCGCTCTTTCTCGGTTCCTTGCTCTTGTTCCGTTTTGACGGCCATTCGGGGCTGCCGTTGTCGCTCATTTTGCCCACTGTGGCCGGGGTGTGCGCCTTGCTCCTCGGTGCGGTCTGGCTGCTGGCCAAGGCCCAGCGCCAAAAGCCTCGCCTGGGCCTGACCGCCCTTTACGGCCAGACCGCCCTGGTGCGGCGCTGGTCCGGCCGGGCGGGCAAGGTGTTCGTCCACGGCGAGATCTGGGACGCCAGGCTCGCTGACGACGCAGGGACCAGGGATTTTGCCCCGGGCGAACCAGTGGTGGTCGTCGGGCATGAGGATTTTGTGCTGCTGGTCGCGCCCCGGCCGGAGCACGCCGCCGCCTGACGCCCGGCAGGAGGTGTTTGGCCGCATTTTCAAGACAACCTGGCCCAAAGCTGGTATGCTCGAGATTGCCGGATTTTTCCGGCAAGGTCCGACTCCCGGACGATTCCCCACATGGAGGCCGTCATGATCGGATTTCTTCCCCTGGTCGGCATCGTGATCCTGCTGCTCATCGTTTCGCTTCGGGTGCTCAACGAGTACGAACGCGGCGTGGTCTTTCGCCTGGGCCGGATCATCGGCCCCAAGGGGCCGGGGCTGATCCTGCTGTTTCCAGTCATCGACCGCATGACCAAGGTGTCCATGCGCACCTTCGCCCTGGACGTGCCCCATCAGGACGTCATCACCCGGGACAACGTGAGCATCAAGGTCAACGCTGTGGTCTATTTCCGGGTGGCCGACCCCATCCGGGCCATCCTCGAAGTCGAGGACTACATGTACGCCACCTCCCAGATCAGCCAGACCACCCTGCGCAGCGTCTGCGGCGGGGTGGAGCTCGACGAGATCCTGGCCCACCGCGACAAGGTCAACGAGCAGGTCCAGACCATCCTCGACGCCCACACCGGCCCCTGGGGCATCAAGGTGGCCAACGTGGAGCTCAAATACATCGACCTGCCCCAGGAAATGCAGCGGGCCATGGCCAAGCAGGCCGAGGCCGAACGCGAGCGCCGGGCCAAGATCATCAATGCCGAAGGCGAGTTCCAGGCTTCCTCGCGTCTGGCCGAAGCGGCCCAGATCATCGGCCAGCACCCCGAGGCCATGCAGCTGCGCTACCTGCAAACCATCCGGGAGATGGCCGCGGAAAGCCAGGCTTCGACAATTTTGCCCATTCCACTTGATTTTATCCGGACTTTTTTTCAAGGTCCGAGCCACGCCGCCGCAGGAACCGCTTATGGCCAGTCCGCGGACTTGACGGCGCGACCCCGGGAAGGAAACACGGGCGATCCGGTTTCTCCCGCGTCGCTGGAGGCCAAACGGGACGACGCCTGACGCCGTCCCGCCCCGAATGGGCTTTCCCCTTCGGGATTGCACGTACTGTTACCCAAAGGAATCATGAATATCCTTGTTACCGGCGCGGCCGGCTTCATCGGCTTCCATCTGTGTCGCCGTTTTCTGTCCATGGGTTTTCACGTCACCGGACTGGACAACCTCAATCCGTACTATTCCGTTGCCCTGAAAAAAGAGCGCATCGCCCTGCTCTCGGCTGACGCCAAATTCCGTTTCGTCAAGGAAGACATGGCCGACCGGGCCGCCATGGACCGCACGTTCGACGCCGGCGGCTTTAATTACGTGGTCAACCTGGCCGCCCAGGCCGGGGTGCGGCACAGCCTGAAGTGCCCTGAAGACTACATTAATGCTAATATTATCGGCTATTTCAATATTTTAGAGAATTGCCGACAGCACAAGGTCGACCATTTTGTTTTTGCCTCGTCGAGCTCGGTTTACGGCCTCAACACCAAGATGCCCTTTTCCGTGCACGACAACGTGGACCATCCTATCAGCTTGTACGCGGCTTCCAAGAAGTCCAACGAGCTCATGGCCCACAGCTACAGCTATCTTTTCGGCCTTCCCTGCACGGGGTTGCGCTTTTTCACCGTCTACGGCCCCTGGGGCCGGCCGGACATGGCCCTGTTTCTGTTTACCAAGGCCATTATTGAAGGCAATCCCATCCAGGTTTTCAACCACGGCCAGATGGAACGCGACTTCACCTACATCGACGATATCGTCGAAGGCGTGGTGCGCGTGACGCAAAACATTCCCAAGCCCAATCCGGCCTGGAATCCGGCTTCGCCCGATCCCAGTTCCAGCGTTTCGCCGTACAAGCTGTACAACATCGGCAACAACAACAGCGTCACGCTGTTGCAGTTCATCGAAGCCATTGAAGAGGCCTTGGGCAAGGAAGCGATCAAGGAATTCCTGCCGCTGCAGCCCGGCGACGTGCCGGCCACTTGCGCCGACATCGACGACCTCATCAAGGACGTGGGCTTCAAGCCAGCCACGAACATCAAGACCGGCATCGCCAATTTCATTGCCTGGTACCGTGACTATTACGGGCAATGATATTGACAGGATAAGGTTTTTTCTACTAATCGCCCTCTTTGTTCAACCTAAACCCGCCTCAAGGACGGATTGCGGTAATGGAATTCAAGACCACGAAACGTGATCTCGAAGCTGTATTCGCCAAAATACAGAGCCAGGTCGAAGACGCGACGCTGCCTGATGAAGAATCGGTCAATCGCCTTGCCCGCCTCGCCCGCAAGATGCATCAGCTTGCCGACGAAGACTGGATGGACGAAGCCGAGGATTTTTCCCACCTCGCCGGTCAGCTGCTCAACGCGGTCAAGAAAGGCGATGTCGAGGGCTGTGTCATGCTCGTCGAATCCCTCGACGACGCCCAGTCCTTTTGTCATCGCACTTTCCGCGATTAGCGGCCGGCCTCTGTTTCACGTGAAACAGGGGGGCAAGCGCGCCCCGCACCTTCCTGGCGCGTAGGCCCAAGGAGCTGCCGCATGGCTCGTGTCATCGTGATCGCCAACCAGAAAGGCGGCGTGGGCAAAACGACCACGGCCGTCAATCTGGCCGCCTCCCTGGCCGTGATGGAAAAAAAAGTCCTGCTCATCGACTGCGACCCCCAGGCCAACGCCAGCAGCGGACTGTCCATCTACCAAGACCAGATCAGCGAAAATCTCTACTCCGTCCTGTTCGAACCGGAAAATGCTCGAAAGGCCTTTGTCGGCACCGAACTGCCCTTTCTCACCGTGCTGCCCTCGGCCCCGGATCTGGTGGCCGCCGACATCGAGCTGGTGGACAAGCCCGGCCGCGAGTTCTACATGCGCCGGCTGGTCGAAACCGTGCAGGACGAGTTCGACTACATCCTGCTGGATTGCCCGCCGTCCCTGGGGCTGGTGACGCTCAACGCCCTGTGCGCGGCCACGGAAATGCTCGTGCCGCTGCAGTGCGAGTACTACGCCCTGGAAGGCATCGCCCAGCTGCTGCGCACTTACGATCAGGTCCGCAAACGCCTCAATCCGCGCCTGCGCCTGCTCGGCGTGGTGCTCACCATGTACGACGGCCGCAACAAGCTCAACCGCCACGTCAAGCGCGAGGTCTGGAAGTGCTTTCCCAAGCTCTATTTCCAGACGCTCATTCCGCGCAATATCCGCCTGTCCGAAGCCCCCAGCTACGGCAAGCCGGCGCTCACCCACGACGTCAAGTCCCGCGGGGCCGAGGCCTACATCAGCCTGGCCCAGGAAGTCGTCCGGCGGCAGACCGCCGCCTAGGTTTTCAGACAGCGCCCACAAAAAAAGCCGGCCCAGGTGGCCGGCTTTTTTGCGTCAAGGCGCGGAAAAAACGCCTAGCCCTTGTCGATGTACGGTTTGCACTCCACGGTCAGATGCTTCTTGAAGTGCTTTTTGAGCACAAGCGCCTTGCAGCCGGCGCATTGGAAGGTTACCAACCCGCCGAGATTGGCGTTGCGCAGCCGGAATTTGCGCGGCTCGTCCGCCCGCCAGTCCTCGGTCTTGGCCCCGCAGCAGTCGCAGTGGACGTCGTAGGCCGGCGGATAGGTGAAGTCCCAGTAGGCGAGCAGCGTTTCCCACTCCTGCAGGGGTTCGGGCCGCACCTCGGGCTCGGGCCGGGCGGCCGGGTCCAGGACATACAGGGCCTTGGTCAGCGGCGGCAGCACCTTGTCCTTGCAGCGTTCCCAGAGTTCGGCGCTTAACAGCACGCCGCGCGGCGCGCCGTTGGCATCGAAAAGTTCCAGAAAATGGGGCGAAATGCGCGGCACGTCCGGCTCCTTGGCTTGGCGTTTGGGCAGAGAGCTCTCCGGCCCTTTGAAAAAAAAAGAAAACACGGTAATCCCTTCACAGACGGACGCGCTGCCGCGTCCGGTAAGTACGATTAAAAGGAACCACTCCATGGCGCAAGCCCAAAAAGGTTTGGGACGCGGACTTGAAGCCCTGCTCGGCGGGTTTGGCGAGGCCGATGCCTCGCCAAGCGAAGTGCGTCTGCTCCCCCTGGACGACATCCGGGCCAACCCCGAACAGCCCCGGCGCACTTTCAGCGAGGAGTCCCTGGCCGAGCTGGCCGCCTCCATCCGCGAACAAGGCCTGCTCCAGCCCGTGCTGGTGCGGCCCGTGCCGGGCCATGGCCGCCACAGCCACGAGATCGTGGCCGGCGAACGCCGCTGGCGGGCCGCCCGGCAGGCCGGTTTGACCGAAATTCCTGCCCTGGTGCGCGAGGTGGACGACGAGACCGGCTTTGCCCTGGCCCTGGTCGAAAACCTCCAGCGTGAAGATTTAAATCCCATGGAAGAGGCCGCCGGCTACCAGCTGCTCGTCAGCCGCTATGGCCTGAGCCAAGAGGCCGTGGCCGCCAAAGTCGGCAAAAGCCGCTCGGCCGTGGCCAACAGCCTGCGCCTGACCACCCTGGACGAGGCCGTGCGGGCCGATCTGGCCGCCGGCAAGCTCACCGCCGGCCATGCCCGGGCGCTGCTGTCCCTGCCCGAGGGGGAATTGCGCGAGGCGTTGTGGCGGCGGGTGGTGGACGGCGGCATCAGCGTGCGGGAGGCCGAGGCCGCCGCGGCTTACGCCAAGACCCACGGCCACCTGCCCGAAACCGGGAGCGTCGCAGACGCCCCGCGCAAACGCGGCCCCAAGCCGGTCCCGGACGTGCGCCTCAAGGGGCTGGAAGCCGTGCTCACCGAACGGGCCGGCGTGCTGGTCAAAACCACCGGCTCGGCCGACCATGGCCGCCTCACCTTCCATTTCAGCTCGCGCCGCGAACTCGAAGGGCTCCTCGAACGCTTCGAGCTTTCCCCCGCCGCCCTGGGAGAAGACGCGTGAACCCGGCCCTGGCTCCGGATCTGGCCCGGCTGTCCGCCGCGTTGGACGCCATGGCCGGCAAGGCCGTGCTGGTCCTGGGCGACGCCATGCTCGACCACTATCTCCTGGGCGAGGTGGGCCGCATTTCCCCGGAAGCGCCGGTGCCGGTGGTCAAGGTCGTGCGCGAGCGTCATCTGGCCGGCGGAGCCGGCAACGTGGCCCGCAACATCGCCGCCCTGGGCGCGAAGCCGCTGCTCGTCTCGGCCACAGGCGACGACGACGCCGGCCGGATGCTCGGCACGCTGCTGGAGCGCGACGGCGTCGAGAGCCTGCTCGTGCGCGACCGTAGCCGGCCGACCACCATCAAGACCCGCATCATCGCCCAGAACCAGCAGGTGGTGCGGGTGGACCGCGAATCCGACGCGCCCCTGTCGGACAAGGCCCGCCAAGGCCTCATGGCCGCCTTGCCCGGTCTGGTGGCCAAGGCCGATGTGGTCATTGTCTCGGACTACGCCAAGGGCGTCGTCGGCCCGGACCTCATGGCCGCCCTGCGCGCCGCCGTGGCCGCCTGCGACCATAAGCCCATGATCCTGGTCGATCCCAAGCCGGCTAATCTGGCCTGCTACGCCGGGGTCGATCTGCTCACCCCCAATCTCAAGGAAACCCTGGAAATGGCCGGTTCCGCCGCCGTGTCCCGGGAAACCGGCCCGCGTCGGGTGCTGCGGGCCGGCTTGGCCCTTTTCAAGACCGTGCGCTGCCGCCATCTGTGCGTGACCCTTGGCCCGGACGGCATCGCGCTCTTCCGCACGCCTTCGGATGTGACCCACATCCCCACCGCCGCCCGGCGCGTCTACGACGTCACCGGCGCGGGCGATTCGGTCATGGCCGCCCTGGCCTGCGGTCTGGCCGCCGGGCTTGACCTTTTGGACGCTTGCATGCTCTCCAATTATTGCGCCGGCATCGCCGTGTCCCAGGTGGGCGCGGCCGCCGTTTCCCGCGATGAACTGGCCGCCGCCCTGGCCGAGGCGGCCGTCCCGGAGGTCGAGCGCTGGTTGTAAACCGCGCCCGTCCCGCCGCAACACTCGGCCGGAGCCTTTGCCCATGTCTACCGCATCTTCCGCCAAGCCCGGCTGGACGTTGGCCTCCGGAGCCAACGCCGGTGACATCGTGCTGACCGGCGAGATCGATTTCACCGCCACCCCGGCCGTTCGGGAACAACTGCTGGCGGCCATCGAGAGCGGTCCGTCCGAAATCGTGCTCCATCTGGCCGGCCTGGACTATGTCGACAGCTCCGGCCTGGCCCTTTTCATCGAGGCCAAAAAACGCCTGGCCGAGGCCGGTCGCACCATCCGCATCGCCGACATCTCGCCCCAGGTGGCCAAGATCTTTCACCTCACCCAGCTCGGCGAGCTGTTCGGGCTGCCCGAATAGCCGGGCCGAACGGCAGGCGACATGGCCAGGAAGCAGGATGATCTCGGCGTGCTGGTCGGCCTGGCCGTGGACCTCATGCGCTGCGCCGGCCGGGCGCTTCGGCCTTGGCGGCCGGAAAAGCCCTACCTGCGCGCCCGCACCGTAAGCCATCTGGCCTGGGTTGGGGCCGATTCCCTGGCCATCGTCAGCGTCATCGCCGCTTGCGTGGGCATCATCCTGTCGCTGCAAGCCGCCATCCAGCTCGAAAAAGTCGGAGCCATGAGCTATGTGGCCAATCTGGTGGGCTTTTCCCTGGTCACCGAACTGGGGCCGCTGCTCACGTGCCTGATCCTCTCGGGCCGGGCCGGCGCGGCCTTTACCGCTGAAATCGCCACCATGCGCATCAGCGAAGAGATCGACGCCCTGGCCGTCATGGGCATCGACCCGGTACGCTTTCTGGTCTGGCCCAAGTTCGTGGCCATGGCCGTCATGGCCCCCCTGCTCACCATATGGGCCGACGCCGTAGGCATCACCGCTGGCGGCATTTTCTCCTCCCTGGCCCTGGGCTTGTCTGGGAAGGTCTATTTCAACCAGATCGCCTATTTCCTGGGCTTTCGGGACCTCATGTCGGGCCTGGTCAAGAGCGCCGGCTTTGGCGTGGCCATCACGGTCATCTCCTGCTGGCAGGGGTTTCTGGCCCGGGAGGGCGCGGCCGATGTGGGCCGGCGCACCACCGCCGCCGTGGTTCAGTCGATTTTCGTCATGATTCTTTTGGATTTGTTTTTTACCGCCCTCAATTATATCTTCCGGTAAACGCCAAGGAGTCGCCCGTGTCCGGCCGCCTGGAATCCCCCGACATCGCCCTGTCCGACGTCAGCGTCGGCTACGGCGAACGCACCGTGCTCTCCGGCGTCACCACCGTGCTGCCGGGCGGCAAGGTCAGCGTCATCCTCGGCGGATCGGGCTGCGGCAAATCGACGCTGCTGCGCAACATCATCGGCCTTGTCCCCATCCAGGGCGGCCGCATCGTCCTTGGCGGCCACGACATGGCCGGGATTTCCGAAGCCGAGCGCCTGGACGTGCGCCGCCGCATGGGCGTGCTTTTCCAGGACGGCGCGCTGTTGGGGTCCCTGCGCCTGGGCGAGAACATCGCCCTGCCCCTGCGGGAGCACACGGAACTGACGGATTCGCTCATCGAGGAGATCGTGCGCCTCAAGCTCAGGCTCGTGGGGCTGGCCGATTTCATGGACTATTTCCCCAGCGAACTTTCGGGCGGGATGCGCAAGCGGGCCGGGTTGGCCCGGGCCATGGCCCTGGACCCGGCCGTGCTCTTGTGCGACGAGCCCACCTCGGGTCTGGACCCCATTACCGCCGCCGACATGGACCAGCTCATCCTCGAACTGCGGGCCACCTTCGACATGACCATCGTGGTGGTCACCCACGATCTGGAAAGCCTCTACGCCATCGCCGACCATGTGGTGGTCTTAAGCGCCGGCCGAATGCTCTTCGAGGGGCCGCTTAAGCAACTGGCCGCCAGCGACGATCCGTTCATCCATCAGTTTCTGGCCCGCCAGCCCAGCCGGGAAAGCCGCATCCTCGGCGAGAGCTGGAGCGCCATGGTCGAAAGCCGGCGCATAAGCGCCACAGGGGGAGCCTGACATGCTGACGGCCAAGGCCAGCCGGTCGGACTATCTCAAGGCGGCCGGGGCGCTGGCCCTGGGGCTGGTCATTCTCGGCGGCTTCATGGTGGTGCTCGGCGGCAATTGGTTCTGGGTGAAATACGACCACTACCTGATCCGGTTCACCGCCATCAAGGACTTGAGCCGGGGCCGGCCGGTCAAGTACGCCGGCCTGGACGTGGGCCGGGTCGAGGACATCACCCTGGATGTCAACGATCCCCGCTATATCGGCGTCACCGTGGCCATTCGCGAGGGATTTCCGCTCTTTGAGGGAACCGTGGCCCGCATTGCCCAGAAGGGGTTGGTCGGCGATTACTATGTTTTGCTGGAGCTGCGCGGCCAACCCGGGGGAAAAATCGCTCCGGGCACGTCCATTCCGGCCGTCACGACCATGGACATGCAGGAGCTGGCCGCCAAGGCCGGCGAGATGCTTGACGACATCCGCCCGAAAATCAACAACATCGCCGAGAACATCAGTCTGCTTTTCACGCCTGAGAATACAGAATCCCTCAAAAGGGCCCTGGAGGGCACGCCCAAGCTCGTGGACGACCTGCGGCTGGCGGCCAACGACTTTCGCCGCAACTGGGAGGCGCTCTCGGGCAAGGGCGGCAAGGCGGCCGAGACCCTGGACGCGTCGCTTAGGCGCATGGACAAGGTCGTAACCACCGTGGAAGGCGAACTGACCAAGACCCTGGCCACCTTTCGCGCCCAGGCCGAGCACGTTGGCGGGCTGACCAGCGACGTGCGCCAGGGATTCAACTACGATCAGGAACAGCTCGAAGAAATTTTGCGCAACCTCAACCGGACGAGCCGCGAGGTCCGGGAGCTGGCTTCCCGTTTGCGGGAGCGGCCCTGGGAACTGCTGCGGCCGCCATCAGGACCAGCTCGATGAAATGCCTTTCCCTTCTCGGACGTGTGGCCCTGGCCGGGCTTTTGGCCGTGTCCCTTGCCGGCTGCTTTGGCAAGCCGCCGCCGGAACAGCGCTATCTGCGCGTGGCTCTGGGCGAGACCCCCTGCCCGGGCTCGGCCAGCCAGCAGCATCGCCTGCCAATCGCCTTCAAGCCCTTGAAGACCATGGAAAACCTCGACCGCACCTCGGTCATGACGGCCCAGAACAACGTGCTCACGGCCAGCCTGCAGTACTACTGGGAAGGCGCGCCCCAGGACGTGGTCGGGGCCGCCCTGCGCCAGGGGCTGGAGTGCCAGTCCTCGGCCGTGACTCCCGTGGACTACCAGCCCCGCGTGGACCGCTCCGCCGTGCTGTCCGGCGAACTGACCGCCTTTAACGTCGACTACACCGATGGTGGCCGGTTTGTGGTGTCCCTGCGGCTGGACCTGTGGAGCAAGGATCTGGGCACGCGGCTGTCTTCGGGCGAATTTAACGCCTATGCGCCGCTGACCGACTTCAAGGGATCGACCATCGCCGCCGCCGCGTCCGACGCCCTGGGCCGGGTCGTGCCCAAGGTGGTGGTCTGGATGGATCAGGGGTTGCCCAAGCTCGAAAAGGCCGTGGAGCGGCAATAGTGTCGCGTCCGCGAAAAGCGCATAGGGTGTTTTGCCGTCAACAAGCTAAAACCACTTGTTTTTCGTAAAAATACGATGCTGCATCGGGGCCGGGCCGGGGCGTCGTCCCCGGCCCGGCCCGCAAGCCATGACGGAGTCCGCCATGTTCGCGTTTGCCTGGATCGCCGAACGCCGCATTGAGGAGGCCATGGCCAAGGGCGAGTTCGAAAATCTCCCGGGCCAGGGCAGGAAGATCGAATTCGAGGACGATTCCATGATTCCCGAGGATCTGCGCATGGCCTACAAGATCCTGCGCAACGCCGGCTACGTGCCGCGCGAATTGACCGAGGAGCAGGAGATCGTCACGGCCACGCAGCTTTTGGCCGCCGCCACCGACGAGCAGGAACGCTACAAGCAGATGCAAAAGCTTAATTTCCTGGTCATGCAGGCCAACGCCCGGCGGCAGCGGCCGGTGAGCCTGGAAAAAGACCAGCTGTATTACCAAAAGGCCGTGGAGCGTGTGACGCTCAATTCCCGGCCTTCGCCCCTCCAAGACCCGAAAGCAGCAACGCGCACATCCGTTCCCCAAAAGCCAGCACTTCCAGGGGGCTCTGCCAGCACGGAGCCAGACGGCCGCTGATGGCCAATTCCGTGATGCCATGGACCATGGACCATACGGCCATGGCCTGGGCTTCCGTGGACACGTTGCCCAGGGTTCCAGCTGCCCTGCCCCGGGCCATGGCTCCAAGCAAGGCGTCGAAGGCCGCATGGCCGGCCTCGGCCAGCTCCGGCTGGTCGCCGACGCCGGGTTGCTGTTGGCCGAACATCAGCCGGTACATGGCCGGCGCTTCCATTCCGAGTTCGATATAGCGTCGACAGGCGACAAGGTATTCCCGTTGCGGGTCGTCCAGCTGCGCGGCGGCCACGGCGCCTAGCGCCTCGGCCAGCCTGGCGAAGCCCCGCGCGGCCAGGGCGGCCAGAAGCTCGGCCTTGTCCGCGAAATGGCGGTACGGCGCGGCGTGGCTCACGCCGGTGGCCCGGGCCAGGGCCCGCATACTTAAGCCCTCCACGCCTTCGGCCTCCAGCAGTTTTTCCCCGGCATCCAACAGCGCCTGGCGCAAATTTCCATGATGATAGTCGTCTTGGGCCATTGGGTTCCCCTTGGGGCCTAAGGCAACAAAAAATGTTGACGCTGTCTACATGAAAAATTATCTGTGGCCCGAAGACGAAGGAGGGGGTCATGGCCGAAAACTGGCTGGTGCTCGATGCCCTGGGCGAAACGGGCAAGGTCGGCGCGGCGCTGCGGCAAGCCGTGCAAGGCGAAGCGGCGTCCCGGGGCGCGTCGTGTCGGTTCGTGGTCATCCCGTCGTCAGGCTTGCCGTCGTGCCGGGGCTGCTTTTCCTGTTGGACCAAGACGCCGGGCCAGTGCCGTCTGGCCGACGACGGTCTGGGCCTGTCCGAGGCCATTGCCGGCAGCACGGCGGTTGTCCTGCTGACTCCGGTGGTTCTTGGCGGTCATGCGCCGGGGTTGCGGCTGGCCATGGAACGGGCGATCCTGCCCAATCTGCTGCCCTACTTCTCCAAGGTCGACGGCCGCTCTCGCCATCCCAACCGCTATCCTTGCGTGCCGGCGCTCTACGGCATCGGGCTGACGCCTGAGCGCGACCCGGAATCGGCGCAGCTGTTTTGCAGCCTCGTGGCGCGCAACGCGGCCAACATGCGTTCGCCCAAGCATGGGGCCGGGGTGGCGAGCGGCGTAGACGGCGAGGCCGGGGCCGTTGCCGTGGTCCGATCGGTGTTGGGCGGCGAGGGGACGGCGGCGTCCAGGCCGCGTTCCATCGTGGCCCTGCTCGGTTCGCCCAAGCCGCGCGGCGGGGTGTCGGCGTCGCTGGCGAACCATGTGCAGGATTGGCTGACGCGTCATGGAGCGGTGGTGCGGCCATTTTCCTTGCGGGCCGCCCGGCAGGACGAGGAGGTGTTCGCGGCCCTGGCCGAGGCGCTTGGCGAGGCCGACGGCGCGTATCTGTCGTTTCCGGTCTATGCCGACGCCATCCCGGGCGCGGCGGCCGAGGTGCTGGAGCGCCTTTGCGCCTATCGCCGCGAGATCGCGCCGGATCGGGCACAAGGCTTTTTCGCCGTGGCCAATTGCGGTTTCCCTGAGCCGGCCAACTGCGAAGCGCCCTTGGCGACATGCCGGCTGTTTGCCCGGCAGGCGGGTTTTGCCTGGCTTGGCGGGGTGGGCATCGGCGGCGGCGGCCTGTACGAGGGCCGGCCGCTTTCGGCCTTCGGCTTCATGAGCGCGGCGGCGCGGCGGGCCTTGGAGGCCAAGGCGGCGCTGCTGCTGTCGCCGACGCCGCCGGATCTGGCCCAGATCGGCGACATCCTGGTCCCCTGCCCCCTGCCGGACCGGGTCTATCAATGGATGGCCGACCGGGGCTGGCAAAAGGCGCTGGGCGGCAAGGACGGAGTCAGGGATGCCCTCGCCCGGCCCTATACCGCGCCTGGCGCTTCTTCTTCATAACTCTCCGCCCACCACAGCAACACCGCCCTCCCCTTCACCCATTTGGGGGGTCCGGGGGCCTCAGGCCCCCGGCCGCCGGAG
>ALAO01000134.1 GCA_000307955.1 Solidesulfovibrio magneticus str. Maddingley MBC34
CCCCCGCCACTGTAGTACACATTGCCGCCGAACAACGCCGAACCGCTGGAGCCCGCGCCAAGATCGCCCCACGACCCCAAAGAAAGCTGGCGCGACGCCGCCCCGTTTACGCCCACGTTCAACAAGGCGTTCGGTGCCGTCGTCCCGATCCCGACGTTGCCGGATGTGGCTTGAACAAATAGGCGCGAAACGTTTGTGCTGGCGTCAAAAATCGTAAAATCGTTTGTTCCGTGATATCCCAGCTCCCATTTCTGTGTGCTTCCAGAGTTTTCTAGTCGAACCCCTATCCCTTTGACATGCAAATTAAGCTCTGGCGTTGTCGTCCCAATCCCCACGCTGCCCGTGGCGGTGACGCGCAAGCGCTCCGTGCCGCCTGTGGCGATGGCGAGGGTGTCTGTGGTGGGGCGGTAGAGGCCTGTGTTGGTGTTGGCAGAAAAATAAAGCCCCGGCGCTCCCGCCGTGCCATCGGCCATAGCGGCGGCCCCGTTCGCGCCGCCGTTGACGAAGTTGAAGGCGCGGCCGTTAGCGACGAGTGTTGAGATGGACATGGAACTTGTTACACAATCATAGGTGTCAGCCCCAGAATTTGAGTAGTAGGTTCCGTCTGAATTGAAAATGATCTTTATATCGCCGACAGTGTTTGCAATGAGACGATATATATAGTGAGAATTGTATGGCATCCCATTCGCATACAGGACTTCTTTGTTATTGCTACTATCGGTACAAACAATCACATCCGGCCAGCCGCTGACCATGCTTTGTCCGCCTGTCCCGCTGCTACTGCCCATCGTGCTCCACGCGCTGCCATTACAGTACTGCACCACGCCGCCGGTGTATTGCAGCATTCCCGCCTTCGCCGCGTCGCAGGCGGTTGAGGCGTAGGGCGGGTTGGCCACCGCTCCAAGCATCAAAGGCGCTTTGATGAGGGTCGAGCCGTTGCATTGGGCGAGGGTGTCGAAGTCCACGGTGCTGTTGTCGCTGTTGCAGGGCTGGCCAATGCCCTTCTGCCCCGCATGGGCAGGCGAGAGAGCGAGGAGGCACAGGATCAAGGCGGCGAGGATCGTTTTCATTTGTCCACCTTGCAGCAACGGCAGGTCACGAAGGAGGATGGGCTTTCACAGGTTCGGGGCGGATTGGTCGGGCTGGTGACGCCAGAGCAGGCCGCGCCGTGGTCGGCGCAGAGTTTCCTGCATGGCTCCGGCTCTTTTTCACGAGAAAGCGGCGGCGAGATAGAAAAGCAAGTCAGGCCGCCGATTGTGTCTTGCTCGGAAATCACCGCCTCTTGGGCTTGCACGGGCGCGCAAAGCATGAGGGCAAGCAATACGAGACAGAGTGTTTCATTTTGTCTAGTCATGGAGGGGCCATTTGCGAGGGAAAAGCGGAAGGAAGATAGACTTTTTGTTTTCCGAGAATGCCACATCAGTTTTTTCATGCAAAGAAAGAATGTGGGCATTCCCGAGGCCCGGCGCGGCCTTCCGGCGGCGCGAAATCCTAAACCATTAGACAAAATGAAACATTTTGTCTAATCTCCGAGAACACAGGGGCCGGAATCCTTGGGGTTTCGGGGCTTCCTTAAACCCGAACATTAGACAAAACAATGAGCGAGAGAAAACACCTCACAGGCCGCGAAGTCGAAAGGCTCCTGGCGGCCACCAAGGGCGCTCGGAACGAGGCCCGGGACCGTTGCCTTTTGCTCCTCATGTTCCGGCATGGCCTGCGCGTGTCCGAGGCCTGCGGCCTGGTTCTCTCCCAGGTGGACACCGAAAGCCGCGTCCTTCACGTCGCCCGCCTCAAAAAGGGCCTATCCACCACCCATCCATTGCGGGCCGACGAGCTGCGGGCTATCAAGGCGTGGCTCGCGGATCGGGCCAAGATGAAGCCGGAAATGGACTCATTTTTCGTGAGTGAGCGGCGCGGGCCGTTGAGCCGGAAAACCGCTTGGGTTGCGATCAAGCGCTATGGCGAAGCGGCAGGCCTTCCCCTGCCCGCTCATCCCCACATGCTCCGCCACGCCTGCGGCTTCGCCCTGGCCGACCAGGGCGCGGATACGCGCCTGATCCAAGACTACCTTGGACACCGGAACATTCAGCACACCGTGAGATATACCGCCACCAACCCGGCGCGGTTTGAGAAGCTTTGGCGATAAGCTGTCTTAGGCTACGCTCCGAAGAGTTCCTTTAATTTTGATTTCAGGTCTGCAAGAAGCTGTGTTCCCTTTGCAACCTGATCACTTGCCCCAAGAGTTTCATATAGCTCTTTGACACTTGTAAGGCTTGAAGCAAGCACTTCGTCTGTTAAAGAACTATCGCCTATTGCAAGAAGGTCGGAAATATTAGGAGATTGCTTTTTTGACAGAACTGCTGACGCGTGCATTGCTATGTAAAAAATTAAATTTGTCCTATCTTTTGGCTGTAATGAGTCAAGCGATCTCAAATAAGATTGAATAGACTTGATCGTTCTGGCGACGAAAAGATAGATTTCTATGGGATACTCTGTTGAGAAAAGGTGATCGTAGTCCTCGTTTTTCTTTAATAAGGAAGAAGGACGCGCTCTAGCACTATCTGGGCGCTGTAAGACCATAGCCATCATTGACTGTGCAAGAAGTGATATGCTGATGATCTTTTCGACTGGGCGGCCAAGATTTTTTTGAGAATTCTTCCTTCGGTCGTAATATATGCCGAAAGGGGCAAGGTATTCCTCTATGTCGCGATGAATTTTGTCCGTTGCGCGTAATGTTGCTGGCGTTATTTGTGTTTGATAGTTAGTTGCTTTGATGATTTTGTCCCGACTTGCTGGGTCCGTCGCCACAATAACGCGAACCATGACACAACGATCTTCTGAGTCGGTTTTGAAATTTTTAAAATAGTTGTAAATTTCGGTGGATGTCTGTTGCCCGTTTACGATTTGTGGATCTTCTATTGTTAGAACCTTGCCGCTTTGAACGGCTTTTGTTGAGACAATTGTTATTCCATTGTTGAGCCACCAAAAATCTTCTGTACTTTCTTCCTGTAGTGAATTTTGTATTTCTTCATTTACTTGGTTGTTTCCCTGGTAATCCCTTACATTCGCTTCAAATAGATTTTTTCTTATTTGGCCGGTTTCATCATCGCGCACGAATGAAAAAAACTCTTTCAGCCGGACAAGGGCGATATACCCATCTTTAGCGCTTAAGCTCTCTGTGATTTTCAGATCATAAGTCGTGATTGGCTGGCGGCGGGCAAGATTTAAGAGATCAGAAGCCCCGAGGAACGTGAAATCAAATTTTGCAGATGAAAAATGACTTTTTATAGCCTTGTGAATGTCTTCTTGCTTTCTTGCAACATTGGGGTGAACAAGATTGCTATCGCCGCGTGTTGCGTAAAAATATCGGAATTGGAGTCTCGGGAAGCGGCCAGCGATCTTTGTGTAAAGTTGACGAAAGGTGCCTATGGTTGAACGAACGCCTTTGTTGTAAACGCTTTTAAAATTTGCCAGAGGCTGCGTGAGGTCGAACAAATCTCTTGAAACAGCGGTGAATCTATTCATGCTGTCTTCATCGAAGGTTGCAGAAGTTTTTGCTTGCACAATAACAACTTCTATGAGGACACTTTTCTTGAGCGGTTCGGAGTCAAAGTCTTCTTGAACTAGATCGCCGTTTGCAAAAATATATATTCCATCAATTCCACCGTCTCCGCCGTTCCCTACTAACCCAGATTCCAGTTCTTCGTCAGATAAGTCAAAATCTTTTAGAACTTGTTCGGCAACGTAAATTTCAAAAAAATCTGATTTGCTTGCAGAGGCAAATCGAGATTTTCTCTGCTCTTCTACAATTTTGTCGAGGATGATTTGGTCGTTGTTAGTCATATCTTTTTTGTGCTGTTGGTTTGTGCAAAAGGCGGTTTTCTTTATTTCAGTAGCCTTTCCCAGAGAACGATAGCTTCAGGCAAGGCTTCAACTGTAACAAGCCGTTGATGGATAAACCCAACCGCCAGGCGTGCCGCTTCGGGTTTGGGCATGGTGGCCCAGAAAAGGGCCTGGTCAACGAATATTTCCCAGCCTTGAAACAGCGTGAGGCCGATGCCGAGATTGTCGGCCCATTTCGCTAACGCCTGAACATCGAGCAATTGCTGACGATCAGACACCATAACCAGAGCGGCTTCCCGGACGCCCATTGCAACGCACTTGTTGCCAAAAATTTGCACATCAGAGGCGGCAACGGGTTTGTCACGAACCTCTATGGCCTTTTCCCAAACGCCAGGGGACTCGCTCGACCGGACACAAACGTCGCCCGGATATTTGCGGCTCGGATCATTGATACGACCGCTCTCAACTCGTTCCACACCGGCGAACACATCAAGTAACCCGGCCACCACGGCCTGAGCCCGCTTGCCGCCTTCTGCATTTTGGCGCACGAATTCTTTTATGATGGACGTAAGCTTTTCAGGTGATATTGACAAATCACCATTATGCGTCACATAGCGTGGCTGGTACCCCCGTCGAACGGCAATGAACGCGCACAAAGCCTCGCGTGCTTCATCCTCTGTTTCGAGATTCTGAAGTTCTCTTACGAGGGACATCATGTAATCAAAAGCAGCCTTTCCCCCAGCGTGAACGGGCGTTCCGTCATCAAGCCTCGTCATGCGAAAGTACGGCTGGTTGTTCAATGGCTCACGCCCCGTTACACCAATACTAAAGCCAAGTTCTGCGGCCAAGGGGACGAGGACGGTGTGGCAAAGTGTACGTGCCGAAAAAGCGTTCGGGTTATCGGGCGCATGGTCGGGCTTTATAGCGAATAGGTCAGCCCGTCCGTTCATTGCTTTGGCGAGCATGGCTGTTCCCAAAAAGGCAATGTGAGTCTTGGAAACACCTTCTTCGCAGAGCCTAGAAAGCTCTTCTGACTTTTTTATCCACTCTTTACCGAGAGAACTACCAACCGATTTAGCGGCTTCCTCACGGACTAGGGCGGCGGCGCTTGCTTTGTCAATCTTCATTCTTGCCACCCTCTACATCGGCAGTTAATTCGAGTAGGTCGCCAGGTAGGCAATTCAAGACGCGGCAAATTTTTTCAATTGTGGTTAGCCGTGTATTGTAGCTTGTCCGTGACGCCAAAGACTGCAAAGTGTTTACAGAGATTCCGGTTTTCTCCGAAAGCGACTCGTAGGTCAGACGAACGCCAGTTCGTCGCCTGAAATTTTCCATAGCCTCGCGGAGCTTGACCTTGATCATTGTTTCCTGTATTCTCAATACAGTTTTTTCTGGCCCATTTGCCAGCCCGTGTTTTGTATCAGAAGGTGCTGATTTATGAAAGCAAATCGCCCCGTGGGGAATACGTTCAAGACCATCAGCCTGTTCTCTGGCATAGGAGGACTTGATTTTGGCTTTGAGGAGGCCGGATTCGAGACAAGGGTTGCTCTTGAGCTTGACCGTTACGCCTGTCAGGCGATTCGCCTTAATCGTCCTTGGGAAGTTATTGAGAATGATATAGCGCAAGTCTCTTCAAAGGAGATACTTGAACGGTCAGGCCTTGGCGTTGGAGAAGCAGATATGCTTATCGGCGGACCACCGTGCCAACCGTTCTCAAAGTCTAGCTATTGGGTTCGTGGTGATTCTCTTCGTCTGGATGACCCAAGAGCAGATACTCTTACAGGATATTTGCGTGTTTTGCGCGATACTCGGCCTCGCGCTTTCTTGCTCGAAAACGTTTATGGACTTGCGTACCAAGGAAAAGATGAGGGCCTTCGCCACATCTTAGATGGTATAGCTCAAATTAACAAAGAAACCGGTGAGAATTACGAAGTTTCATGGAAAGTCATAAATACAGCTGAGTATGGAGTTCCGCAGATACGTGAGCGCGTTTTTATGGTTGGTTCTCGGGATGGGGTCAAATTCCGCTTTCCTCAAGCAACCCATGCGGGGGGCAAATCCAAAAGCTTAAGTTTGCTTGGCGATCTTGAGCCATACCGAACGGCATGGGATGCCCTTGGTGATTTGGAGGAGCCTGGAAATGAACAGGGCCTGAAAGTTGGTGGAAAATGGGGGGATTTACTCCCCTCAATCCCAGAAGGCGAAAACTACCTTTGGCATACTGAGCGTGGCGGCGGTCAGCCTTTGTTCGGTTGGCGTACACGTTATTGGAGCTTCCTCTTGAAGCTTTCCAAACGTCTGCCGTCTTGGACCATTCAGGCGCAACCCGGCGCAGCGATTGGCCCATTTCATTGGAACAATCGACGCCTAACTTTCAAAGAGCTTTGTCGAATTCAGACTTTTCCTGATGGCCTTGTCCTCGATTGTGGCCGTACGGAAATGCAACGAATGCTTGGCAATGCCGTTCCGTCTCTTATCGCGGAAGTGCTCGCCCGCGAGATTCGGGATCAGTTGTTTGATTCTCCGCTTACCTCTCCATTGCGTCTTCTTCCTCCTCGCAGAGAGCCAACCCCTTTGCCAGAGCCGGTCGCCGTGCTTCCTGCGAAATATCGTTCTTTGGTTGGCGTCCACGCTCCTCACCCCGGTACCGGGAAAGGACGCCAAGCCGAAGCGCGTAAGAGGGCGTAAGAGCTTCGCAACCTTTTTTCTAAGAGCCTAAGGGCTCCGCCCTCGCGCTCTACAAGCCCCTTCCGCCCAAAAAGACAGTTTTTCTTTCGCCAAGCGGCGCAAGAAAAATGTTTTTTGGTTCCCCGCGAAGGGGCTTTCCGTTTGCTACCCCGGTCTCGCCGACGGGCAGGGTTGCATCGAAGAGATGCAACCCAAACCCAAAGGAGACAAGCAAATGACCCATACAGCCTTTCAACCCTTCATGCTTGGCCAGATCGTTGCGACACGCGGCGCCCTGGCAAGCGTCCCCCCCGCTCGGATTCATGACGGCCTTTCCCGTCATGCTCGCGGCGATTGGGGCACGGTTTGCGCCGAGGATGGAGAGCGCAACACCGAGGCCACCCGCGAAGGCTTGCGGATCGTCTCGGCCTATCCGATTGACCCAAGCCAGCCAGCCCGGGGATATGGGGCCAATGTCTTTTGGATCATCACCGAAGCCGACCGGAGCGCGACCACGGTTCTTTTGCCGGATGAATACTGATCCGGTCTCGGCGTCCGGGCATAAGCCCGGACGCCCCTTTCTCTTGCGGAGAAAAAAGTTCGTGCTTTCTGGTTTTCGTCCTTGTATGCTTTGGGTCAGAAAAACAGAAATCGTGTTGTCTTGTTAAGAAGAAAGCACGAAAGAAAGAAAGTACGAAAATGAAAACCATTGTTTTCGCTAGTCAAAAAGGCGGCGCAGGGAAAACAACCCTCGCGGCGCACCTTGCCGTTGCGGCGGAAAAGGCGGGGGATGGTCCTTGCGTCCTGATCGACACCGACCCCCAGGCCTCCCTTTCCGATTGGTGGAATGGCCGGGCGGATGAAGCCCCCGCCTTCGCCCCTATGGCCCTCAAGGAGCTTGCCGAGAAATTGGAAGCCCTCGGCCAGATCGGTTTTTCCTTTGCCTTCATCGACACCCCTCCGGCCATCACGGAGGCGATTCGATCCGTCGTTGCCCAAGCTGATTTTGTTCTGATCCCCACAAGGCCAAGCCCTCACGATTTGCGGGCCGTAGGTCGGACGGTCGAGCTTGCCACCGAGGCCGGGCGTCCGTTCGCGTTTGCCGTGACCCAGGCCAAGCCCAACAGCCGCCTAACGGTGCAGGCCATGGCCGCCCTGTCCGCGCATGGCGTGGTGGCCCCGTCCATTGTCCATGACCGCGTGGATTATGCCGCCTCGATGATCGACGGCCGCACCGTGCTGGAAATCGATCCGCGTGGCCGAAGTGCCGGGGAAATGGTCGAATTGTGGGAATTCGTGAAAACACGAATGAACGAAAGCACGAAAGCACGATAAGCAGAAGGAAAGAAAAATGGCCGCCAAGAAACCCGCTGACCTTTCATCCTCTTTGGTCGCCGTCAAAGGCAAGGCGACCGTTGCCCCAGACGCCACGGGGCGGCAGCCGGAGGCCCCGAGTGTCCCCGCTGCCCCTTCTTCGAGCAGCGCCCCTTTAAACTTTAAAGTCGATCCTGATTTTCGCCGCCGCTTCCGGCAGAGAGCGGCAGACGCCGACCTCAAGCTTAACGCCTTGCTGCGCGAGGCTTTGGACGCCTGGGAAGAAAAGCACGGATTGCGGTAGAAAAGAAGAAAGCCAGAAAGCACGAAAGCAAGAAGGCCAGATTTTAGGACTGGCCGTGCTGCTTTACCTTCCGTTTGCAGAAGCCAATAAACGCCGCGTCCGGGTTATCCGGGCGCTTCCCCGTTTTGGCGATCCACTCCCGCCAGTCCTGTTCAAGGGCATAGACATCAAGGCCCGGCGCGGCCCTCTTGGCCTTCGCGTAAGTCTCTGTGTGAAGCAGAATATCCGTACCCGCCAGCCTGGGGGACAAGAGTTCGGCGGCGCTTGGGGTTTCAATCTTGCGGCGCTTGCCTTCCAGCATTGGAATTTGGCGCTTTGCAATATGCGGGGGGCTTGGTTTCAGGAGAAGGCCGTTTTCGACTTCCCACACCTTTGCCGCGCCATAAAGGGCATGAACCTTTTTCAGGTGCTTAAGGAAATTGACCTTAAAGTTCCTCAGCCCATGCGCGTTCTGGGCGTAGTCGGCCCCGAATTGTCCTTGCAGCAAGGGCCAGGGAACGACCGTATCCCGGCTTAAATACGACATGCGGTAAGTCAGCCAGAAATAAATATCGAGCGCCATGGGGGAGCGTTTCAGCGCTTTCAGGGCCAGCATATCGACCGGAACCGGGCGCTCAATAACTTCGTTGAAAAAATCTGTGCTGAGCGTGACGGTCGATTTCCAAAGCGGGAGCTGGTCCGGGGATTTGGGCGTCCACCACAGGGAATAATCCTTGGCGATCATAAAGCCCGCGCCCTGCGCAGAGCCTTCATCCGCATAACGGCAAGAGATCGAGGAACAGAACAGGCTTTCGACCTGTTTTCTCAATCGGGTGATGCCGCCCCGTGTCCCCCCGGTGCGTTCAAGGCCCAATTCAGCCAAGAAGGCCGAAAGCGTCGGGCCAAGTTCAAGGGTGGGGGAGCGCGTGTAAATCGCTTCCGTTGTCATCCAGGAGAGCAGCAGGCGCGGAATCGAACCGTAGGGCAGGCCAATCCGGGTGGGCGCAAGAATGGTCAGGGAGAACAGCCCGTTTTCTCGATAAAACTCGTTTGTGGAGGTCGCTTTATGGGGCAGGGTGGCCTGTACGAATGTCCGGGCCATATAGCCAAGCCTGCCAGCCCGCTTGGCGTCTTCAGCCTCAATGGCGAGGGTTTCGGTCATGATTTCTTGCAGGTCTTTCCGGTCCATGCGGAGTCCTCGCCGGGCTGTGGATAACTTGGGTCCTTGGGGTGGATTTTGCGCTGAAACACTAGCGCCTGCAAGGCGAATTTGCGCTGAAACGCTAGCGCTTTTGCGCTGAAACGCTAGCGCTTTTGCGCTGAAACACTAGCGCGACTTGCCCGCAAAGCCAGGGCCAGCCTAGCTTTCAGGGACGCCCCCTGTATTACCCTATAGACTCCCTGTAAATTTAAAACACCTGTATTGAAATCCGACCTCCACCGGTGCCTTCGGTAGGAATCGGCGTTCGCTTCGCTCACACGCTTTCGGATGCGCCTTTGGCGCAGGGTGTTGAAGACGAAGACGGGCAATAGGAAAAAGAAAAGGGCTGGATCGGGCTTGGGGCGCGGCTGGGGTGGGGGAAAGGTGTTTTGGGCACCAAGCCTAGCGACGGGGATTAAAACGCGCCAGCGGGCAGAAAAAGGGCCTTGGCATCGATTGGGGGTTAGCGCTTGTTTTTGGGGCGCGGCCACCGGGCTTTGCGGGGCGGCGCGACCGTCGAAGCGGGCGGGGTTTTGCCGAACTCTGATCCAACCGTGGGAGCGCAAACAGGGTCCACAATTCCCTTTTGCTGCTTCAAAACCTCGTTCCAATCCTTTCCCATCCCGACCGGCGGCAACACGCGCCGGACCCTGATCGAGGAAGGGGCCAGGGCCGTGACTTCTTCCGTCAGCGCTTCCCCGCCTTCGTCGTAGTCAAAGGCCAAGATCACTTCCGAGCCAGGCGGCAGCTTTTCCATGGCGCTCCGGATCAATTCCGGCTGGCCGTGGTTCATGGTCCCGCCTATGGACAGATACCGCGCTTCCGCGTCCGGGTTCACGACATGGTAAGACATCGCATCTATCGCGCTCTCGGCCAGCACAAGCCGCGAGGCCCCGGCCTTGGCTTTGCTGAACCACAGCCCCTTTGCGCCGCCCGCAGAAAAGCCCGTGAAGCCCTTGTTCTTGACCTCAAAGCCGCAAAGCCCTTCCCAATCATAATGCGGGAAGAGGGCGTTTCCCCGCTCATCCGTGCGGATGCAAGGAGCGAACTGCGGCAGGATCAACACTTCCGGCCCAAGGCCCCGCGCCGTGAGATAGGGGATATTCAGGCAGGGCCGGGCGCGTTCCCAGGCTAGCAAGACCGCCGCCCGATCGTGCGAGACAGGAAGAAGCTTGCGGATCGTCACCCCCGCAGGGGCCGGGCGCGGCGATCCAAGCCAGTCCCGCAAAGTCTTGCGGATATGGCCGAGCGTGCCCCCGCCGCGCCATTGCAAAAAATCAATGACCGTGCCGTTGTCGCGGGCGTCCCTCACGCAATAATAAACCCAATGTTCCGCGCCCTTGTTGTCCAGATGCTTGACGATCACGATTTTATCGCCGTTCGTCGTGCGCATCACTTCGCAGTTTTGGGAGCTTTCCCGCCGGTCGCTGACATAACCGCGTGAAGCCGCAAAGGCGATCAAATCAACATCGGTTTTAAAGCGTTCTAGCTCATGATCCATGGCAAGGCCCGTCTTCAGGATCGTTTCTTTCCTCGCGCCGCTCCCTCTTCTCTTCAAAAAGGATCACGCAGGATCGTGCGCAGTTTTCACAGATGAAAGCGCTTGTCTTGGAAATAATAAGCGGCCCCTCTTCCCCGCCGCAGAAAGAGCATACGATTTGCATTCAAGAAGTATCCCCAAAAACTATGAAAAGGGGATTAAAGGCTTTTTCACGCTTTCAGCCCGTCATTTTCGTAAAGGGGCGATATTTATTTTGCTAAATTTTTCCCTTTTCTTAAAAACATCGTCTTTTTCTTGAGGAACTGGCGCGACCACGGGCGGCGGCGCGTCGGCTTCGGGTTGTTTCTCTTGCCCCCCGCGTGGATCGTCCCACATCCCTATCAGCGTTTGGTCCTCAAAATATCCCACGCGCTCGGAGACAATCGCGTGGGAACCTTCCGGCAGAACAAGCATTCTTTTTTGAGCAAAAAGCGCCATCAATTTATCAGGCGCAAGCAAAGGCCGCATGGTTTCGCCCTTGGATTGGCCTTTGGTGAGGCCGAAAAGGTCTTGTTGCTGGCTTCTCGTTTCAAAAAGACGGTTTCCCAACGTCTGGGACCAGTAATGCGCGGAGTCATAGTCATTCAATGAGAAAATCGCCTTTACGCCCGCATTGCTGATAAAGGAGGCCCAACGGCCTTTGTAAAGGTCGCGCATTTGCGCCACGTCCTGAAAAACACTGACAATCTGCACCCCATAACCTGCCGAAAGGCCTATGGCATCCTCGACAATTTGAAGGTGGCCGAGGGTCGCCAGTTCGTCCAGCATGAAGCAGACCGGCAGCGTCGGCGGATCGAGCGTGTCCGTCATCTCATCGAGGGCCGAGGTCAGGACAAGGCGAAGCCAGCGGTTGAAGTTCGGAAATTTCGGCGCGGACAGGCAGAGAAAAACGGTCATCGTCCCCTTGTGCCAGTCCGAAAAATCCACTTCATCGCCCGGCCCCGAGGCCATCAGCGAATCCAAAATAAAGGGATTGTCCAAAATCTCGGTTTCGCGTTGCGCCGTGGACAGGATCGACCCGAATTCTTTTTCCGGCGTTTGCAGGAAGGAGCGGGCAAGACGCGCTAGAAGCCCGTCCGCCGCGTCGCTTTCCAACATAAAATTTAAAACGGTGTTGATGTCCCCCAGGAGAAGCCGCCGCATGATCCCAAGGTCTTTCCTTTCGGGCGGGATGAGCGGGCTTGTCACGACATACAGGATCACAGCGGCAACAAGCTGCCTTGCGCTGGCCGTCCAATGATCCCTTTTCCCGAACTCGCCCATGACCAGGGCCGCCGCCAGCGCCTTGCTTTCCGCTTCCATGGTTTCCGGCGTGAAGCGGGCCAGGGGATTAAAGCGGGCCTTCGGCTTGCCGGAGATGCCGAACGGATCGAGATAAAGCACTTTCTCGTTAAGCTCTTCCCGCCTTCGGCCCGTCACGATGGCGTTTTCGCCCTTCGGGTCCAGCACGAAGGCCGAGCCGGGATAGCGCAGCAAATGGGGAATGATGAGGGAAACGCCCTTGCCGCTTCGCGTGCTGGCCATCACCAGCACATGCTTTTCATTTTTCAAAAAGAAGGGCCCGTTATGGAGATGACCGAAGGCCATTGATCCCGGCCCGGGCTGGTGCAGTCTTGCCGCTTCTTCCAGTTCCGCAAACCGTGCGCCCTTGCTTTCGTCCGGTCCCGTTTTGGCTTTCGGCCATTCACGCCCGGTTATCCAATAGCTGAAGCGTAAAAGCGCCCCCAAGAAAACAGGATGTTGCGCCCTCGCTTGCGTGAGATTGTCCGAGATCTTCAAAACCGAGCTAAAAACTTTCAGCGGAAACGCGACGACAGCCAAAAGAAAAACCGTGCTGGCAAAGTAAAGGGCCGTAATGTTGATGGTGCCATAGGCGATGAGAACGAGAGGCGGGAGCAAGACATATTTGACCGGCCAAAGCAGCCACCAGCTATCGGGAATGATGGCGATGAGCGCCGTTGAAAAAAATGTTGATGGCCTTCCGAGCACAAGGGCGAGCGCAAAGAAGGACAGGAAATAATCCTCCCGCAAGGACAGAAAAGGCTTGTTGTTAAAATACCGAAAGAAAAAAAACTTCAAACCATACAAAACAAACACATCGAAGGCGATGTTTGTAAAAAGAAAACTTCGCCCATAGGCATGGATGATTTCGGCTATATAAATGGCAAAGGGATATTTGGAGATGATGGCGGGGTTGAGTATGACCAACGCGCCGGACAGGAGGAGGGCCGCCGCGCTCAAAGTGACAGAAAGCAGCGTCAAGAGATACAGCGCCCACCACAAAACACTGAGCGCCAAACGGCAGCCCTTGTTTCGAAGCTCGGCGGGTGTCTGTTGGGTTGAAAAACGGAAAAAGGGAAAATCCCCAGGAAGAAACATCAACGGTTCATAGGAGAACCTAAACACCTCACCCCGCAGAGAACGAAAATGAATCATAGACGCTTCTTTTGGGTCGTTCTCACCAAGAACACCCTATTTTTCTTCCCTATTGCCCGTCGTCGGTTGCCTTGGCAACCAGCCTTTTTCTTGTAAAAAATCCCGGTCCCGCTTGGCCGTGATGGCCCTGTCCAATATTTTTTGCACCTCGCCCGCAAGCTCCGGCCTGATCTTGGCATCCGCAAGGATGCCCGCGCCGATCAAAACTTTCAGGCGGTTGTCTTCTTTCCTGGCCTTGCTCTTTTCCCGGGCTTCCAGTTCCGCAAGCTGCTTTTCGATTTCTTCTTTTTTGGCCTTGAGGCGGTCGATCCTGGCGGGAGTCGTCATAGGTTTTCCCCTTTTTGGGGTTCGTATCATGCAAGAGTTCAAGGCTCAACACATGGGCATATTTGGATTATGCGGCAGCATCATTTAAAAAATCCCTGCATTCATTGGTTATTCCCGATTTGTGCGGCTTTAACGGATCGTTAAGGCGCTTTGCGTTTTTGCGGAATCGCCGTCTTTGTTGGTCTTTTCTTCGCCTTTGTTTGATAGCCTGTGGACGTGGTTTCTTGAAAACTGTAGCTATCGTTCCGATGGCTCTAAAATCCGGAAGGGCGCACTTATACATTGCTGCGCAATGTGTGCGGCCTGCCATCCGGCAGGCGGGGAGAGGTAAGGCCATTTTGCCATCCGGCAAAAGGAAGATTTTTTAAAGATTATTCACGGGTTGCAGTTTATGGCGATTTTTCACTTTTCCGCAAAAGTGGTCAGCCGAGGCAAGGGACAAAGTTCCGTTGCCAAAGCGGCTTACAATGCCAGAACGCAGCTGACCAATGAACGCACCGGCGAGGAGCACGACTACACGCGGGCCGAGGGCTTGGTTTTCTCTGGCATCTTCGCGCCAAAGAACGCCCCGGAATGGGCGCAGGATCGTGAACGCTTGTGGTCGGAGGTGGAGCAGGCAGAAAAGCGGAAAGACGCCCAGCTTGCCCGCGAGATTGAAATTGCCCTGCCGTATGAACTGACCGACGAACAGCGCCGCCAGCTGATAACCGACTTCACGCGGGAAAATTTTGTTCGCAAGGGCATGATTGCCGACGTTGCCATTCATGCGCCCGACCGGGAAGGCGACGACCGGAACCACCACGCGCACATTCTCTTAACCATGCGCGAGATTGGCCCGGAGGGGTTCGGCAAGAAAAAGCGGGAATGGAACAGCAAGGCCCAGCTTCAAGAGTGGCGCGAAAAGTGGGAAAAGACAGCCAACCGTTATCTTGAGCGCCACGGCCACGAAGCCCGCATCGATCACCGCAGCCTTGAGGATCAGGGGATCGAGCGGGAAGCGACCGAGCATTTAGGCCCCACGGCTTCCCAATTGGAGCGGGAGGGAGAGCAGACAGAGCGGGGCGACATCAACCGCGAGATTGAAGCCCGGAACAGGGAGCGGGAGCGCTTGAAAATTGCCCTTCGCGCCACGTCGCTTGAACTGGCGGGCGCGGAACGGGCAAAGGCCGAGGAATGGGAATGGGCCAAGATCAAGCCGAAGACGCGCGCGCCTTACAGCAGGGCGGGGATGGTGGCGCAGCAGCAGGACGCGCAGAGGGACTTTGAAAAGCGGTCCAAGAAACTCCAAGAGCGCCAGGCCGAGGAGCGGAAGCGAGAGCAGCAGACCCAGCAGCGCGAGAAAAACCCCTTCGCCGGTCGGAAGAGCGAGGCCGAGCAGAAGCGGGAAGACCTCGCGGCCAGAAGGGAACGGACGGACGCCAAGGCCGAGATCACCGAGGCGCAGCGGGCGCGGATGGAACGGGACGCCTTGCGGGAAAAGGCCGGTCTTCGTGTCAGTTCGGGCCGCGACAGGGACGACGGGCGCGAGAGGGAGCGGGAACGAGACTAGGCCCCCGCCAAGCCCAGGGCGGAGGCCGAACCCAAGGGGCGAAGAAATTGAAGCGCCGCCCCTGGATTTCGGGCCATGAAGAAAAGGCGAAACCACCTTTCCGGGAGAAACCGAACCGCCCGCGCTTCGGCCTTGAAGCTGCGCTTGAAGAATGGGCGGCGTTTAATGCGGCGGGGATGCTGGCCCAATGGCGCGAGAGATGGCGGCATGTTCTCAAGCGGTGAAGGCGTGGGCAATAGGGAAAAGAGGTGGGGTAAGTAGATTTTAAAGAATTGGTGGCAGCGTGGTGCCGCAAACCTCAAGAAGGAGCGCGGACAATGGCCAATCTTGCATTTTATGCCTATACAGTTGTGGACTTTGAACAGGACGGCAAGCGCCGGTCAAACTGGCTAAGAGTCGGGGCCGCCTTTGAGGGGAGAAAACACGAAACGGAATTTTACGCACCCTAAGG
>ALAO01000135.1 GCA_000307955.1 Solidesulfovibrio magneticus str. Maddingley MBC34
TGGTGGTGGACTTGCCGATGCCGCCCTTGCCGTAAATGGCGATCTTGCGGGTCATATGCGTTCTCCTTGCAAGCAACAGGCGTCTCCGAAATGGCTTCGCCCTGTTATTTTCACACTTAGCCATTTACGTGCCAGCAGCATTGGAGAACGCCGACGATTCGCCTGACCTCGGCGACATCACCCACTTTTTGAAAATAACACTTCAAAATAGTTTATTTTATTAGACGATCACGAAAGCCCTCGGGAATCGGTATTTGCCACGTCTTGTTCCCAGAGCATTGTCGGAACCAACATAATGGTATAGTGGCTACAGCCTATCCGCTGGCGACGCAAAATGCCAAGCCGCCAAAATTGATCTGTTTGTCGGCCAAAGGCCACCGCGTTGTACGGTCTCACGCCTCGTGGCCGGCGGCGTGACCGCTGCCGAGGACGACATCGCGCCCCGGACCAGCGCCGAGCTAGCGCCGGACCTGCCCGCGCGGCACGCGCCGCGCTCCGCCCGGTCTGGGCGCGAGCGGGTATCGCGTCCGCGAAAAGCGCACAGGACACTTAAAAGGTAATACGCTAAAGTCATTAACTTTTGTGCAAACAATACTCTCGTATTGTTTTTGGTAACGCGACACGAGATGCGCCCGGGGCCGCGCTTCCCGGCGCGGCCGTCCGGCTGTCTCGGCCTCTGGAGAGCGGCTCCGAAGCTTGCTTTTTATGTCATAATTAACATAAATAATGCCGCAGGCCGGCCATGCCACGCTGTTGGCGCGGGTCTTGCTGTCCGAGCCATGGGCGCGGGACCGGAACGCTTGCCGCCAACGCGTCGCTTGCGCGCTGGCGTCCGAGCTCTGGGCGCGGGGTTGGAACATGCCGGCGAGGACGCGAACCGGCCGCTGCGATCCGGTTTCGCGCCGCCGGCCAGGGCAGGCCGGCAGACACCCGGAAACGATCAACAATCGAATGCATGGACGGCGAAACGCGTGCCAGCCTTCGTCTGAGCGCGACGCCAGGGAGTTGGCGAGAACCATGGAGACCGACGTGCCGCAGCCTTTTACCGCAGCCCCCGGCAGCCCGGCCCGGCAATGCCCGTCTGGAACCGGCCGGCCCGGCGATCCGCGCGTCAAGGATTGCCACGCCGGCGTGTGCCGGGGCCGCATCGTGCCGCTGTTACGGGAAATGGGGCAATCCCTTGGCGAGGCGGACGGCCTGGAGCTGGCCCTGGATCGCCTGCTGGCTTATCTGCGCGACGACATGGGCGTGTCCCGGGCCATGGTGAGCCTGCATCACCGGGAATCCGGCCCCATCATCATCCATAAAAGCCTGGGGCTCACCGAGGACGAGGCCTCGCGCGGAGTCTACCTGCCGGGCGAAGGCATCACCGGCCAGGTGGTGGATCTGGCCGCGTCCATCGTCGTGCCGCGCATCAGCGACGAACCGGCCATCCTCAACCGCACCGGCAGCCTGTCGCGGCCCGAGGACCGCGACAGCGCCTTCGTGTGCGTGCCGATCCTGCGCGGCGGCAAAGTGCTGGGCACCATCAGCGCCGTTCGCGCCTACGACAACCCGGAGCTGCTCCAAAAGCACGTGGAAGCCCTGGAGGTCGTGGCCGCCCTGCTGGCCCAGGCCGTGGAACTCCATCTGGTCGAGACCGTGGACAAGGCCCGGCTGGAGGAACGCAACCGGGAGCTGCTCGGCAGGTTGCGGGCCAAACGGCCGTCGGCGTTTGTCGGCTCGTCCAAGGCCATGCTGGAGACCCTGGCCCTGCTCTACAAGGCCGCCCCCACCCGCACCACGGTGCTGCTTCTGGGCGAATCCGGCGTGGGCAAGGAAATGCTGGCCGACGCCATCCACGCCGGCGGCCCCAACCCGGACGGCCCCATGGTCAAGTTCAACTGTGCCGCCCTGCCCGAGAGCATTCTGGAGAGCGAGCTCTTCGGCCACGAGAAGGGGGCGTTTACCGGCGCGTCGGGACTGCGGCGCGGCCGGTTCGAGGACGCCGACGGCGGGGTCATCTTCCTCGACGAGGTGGGGGAACTGTCGCTGGGGGTCCAGGCCAAGCTCCTGCGCGTGCTCCAGGAGCGGGCCTTCGAACGGGTGGGCGGCAACAGGACGATCACCGTCAACATCCGGGTGGTGGCCGCCACCAACAAGGATCTGGCCGCCATGGCCGCCCGGAGGGAGTTCCGCCAGGACCTGTATTTTCGCTTGAACGTCTTTCCGCTGCGCGTGCCGCCGCTTCGCGAACGCGGCAGCGACATCGTCACCCTGGCCGAACACTTCGTCGCCCGCTACGCCAAGGAAAACGGCAAGACCATTAACCGCATCGCCGCCCCGGCCCTGTCCATGCTCATGGCCTACCACTGGCCCGGCAACGTCCGGGAGCTGGAAAACGTCATGCACCGGGCCGTGATCCTCACCGAGGACGACGCCATCCACGCCTACAACCTGCCGCTGTCCCTGCAAACCTCGAACCTGTCCGGCCCGGCCCCGGGCGAGGGGCTGGAAGCGCGGCTGGCCGCCGTGGAATACGAGCTGCTCGTGGAGGCCCTGCGCCTGCACCACGGCAACTCCACCGAGGCGGCCCGGGAACTGGGCCTCACCCGCCGCACCATGGGGCTTCGCATGAAGAGACACCGCCTGGATTACCGGGAATTCCGGCGGGCGGACCTGATCGAATAGACCGTGCCCCGAAGGCGAGGGCAGGTGACGCGCCGCTTTCTCGTCCGACAGGCCGCGACGCCGGGACGGCCCGGCTACCGCCCGAGGCAACGGACGCAAGGGCCGGCGACGCGCCGGACCGCGCCCCAACCAAGCGCTTTGGCTTCAAATCCTCTTGGAGGTTCCCCGTGAAGATCGCTGCCTACGTCGACGACAACGAATGCCTGGCCTCGCCCTATCATGACGGCAGGCTCACCGTTTACGACAACACGTCAGGAGCCTGGAAGCCGATTCGGGACGTCGGGTTACGTATCCGCGCCGACATGCGTTTGGCCGACGTCAAGACGGCCGTACGCCAAGCCGTGGCCGAGATGGACGGCTGCTCCGTGTTTGTTTCCGCGACCACCACCGGCCTGGTCAACGCTGTGCTGCAGGAGGAGCTTGGTTTCCACACCTGGAAGTCCGGGGGGGCGTGCCTGGAACAGCTGGACGTGGTCGCCGCCAAGGAGGCGGAACTGGCCGCGACGCCGCCAGCGCCGGTCCCTCTCGAAGCGACTGCCTTTGGCCGAAAAAGATGCTGCGGCTCGCAGCCCGCAATGCTGTCCCCGCGACGAGCGAGCGCCGCCCCGATTTCGCTGGCGCGCGGCGCGGACGGCAGCTCCCGCGTCAATCTCATCGAGGCGCTGGAAAATGACGCGTCAGGCAATTCCCGGGATGTGCTCTGGCCCATCCTGACCGAAGGAGCGTTTTCACAGCTGGAGATCCTGTGCGCCCACGTTCCCCGCTGGTTTGCCGGCGCCCTGGAGGAACTGGTGCTGGAAGCGGAGTACCGGACAGTCAGGGAAGGCGTCCTGGCCGTAGTTTCCCGGAAGCATTGACTTCGTCCTCGCGAGCGAAAAGAGCTCAGCGAGAATCTTCACCGGGCGGAACGGGCCGCGTTGGAGCGGGATAAGCTGGTAGCCGAATGGGTGGAGCTGACGGGGGATAGTGTTGGTGCAAGCTGCACCAGTTTTGGGGCAGGGGATACAGGAGGTGTCCGCGAAGCCGAGCGTCAACTCGGCCTTGAACGCACCGACGTTCAGCGCACCCACAAGGTCGCCTCCCTCTCTCCCGAAGCGCACGAGGCCGCCCAAGCGCTTGGTCTTGAGCGCAACCAGTCCGCCCTCCTGGAGGCAGCCAAGCAGCCTACGGCCGAGGAGCACTCAATCCCAACTCTTCGGGATTCTCTAACAGGATAGTCCAGCGGCCGTTCGATCTATTTGGTGGCCTCTTGGATGATCTTCATTGCCTCTGCCTTGCGCGACTCCAGGATAAGCAGGAAAACATCTGAGCCCTTGTGTCGCCGGTCCCACCATTCAGGATCGGCAAGGGCGAGAATCGCGTCGGCGACGGCGTCCCTTTTTTCGCGTGGCACGGATCGAAGGCGGGTCATGCACAGCTCTTTTGCATCGGCCATCTTGTCCGCCAGGGTTGCCCGCTTCGCATCGCCAATTTTCATGAAAGTCCTTTAAGTCTATGGTGTTTCGAACATCATGAGCTATGTCCTCGCTGTGACATTTCGCCTTCCTTGGACCTATCGAAGTCGAAACGGCTGGGCACGCTGCCGGCGTCATGGCGCTTGGTCCTCCAGAGGAAGACCGCCACCAGGACGAGGACGCCCACGGCAAGGGCTGCAGCGATGATCCATTCCATGGGCGGCTGGCAGCAGGCGAGGCTGGGCCTGTCATCTTGCCGAGGTGGAGACAGCCGAAGCGCTAAAAAGAGCAGGCCGCCAAGCACCGACAAAGCCTACAAGGAACTGGGTGGCCTCAATTCCTGGCTTGAGCCGGGAGAACTCCACCCTACGAGCGGGCATGATACAAGTAGCGCTTGGCCCGGGTGCTGTCCATGGATAACGCCAAGGCCCGTAGCGTCCGCACGCTGCGGTCAGGTGGACGGCATGGGAAAAGTGCCATGGGTGGGGCTGGCGTCAATCCTGGCGAGGATATTGGGCTGTGGACCCTGGGGGTGGTGGGCCTCGGCGGGATGGACGCCGATTTATGGTCCGCGCCCAACGGACTCACTGTTTGTACCCCAGATTGTACCCCGAAAATAAGTCCACGAAAAAAGGGCCTGCGAATTACTCGCAAGCCCTTGAAAAATGGTCGGGGCGAGGTGATTTGAACACCCGGCATCCTGCTCCCAAAGCAGGCGCGCTACCAGTCTGCGCCACGCCCCGACGAAGAGGATTCTCGTTACTGCAACTCTCCGCCCAAGGCAAGCAGGCATCCTGTCGGACTCCCGGTATTTTGGGCGAGGGTCGGCCTTCGACGACGCCCGTGGCCGCGCCGGAGGCGTCGGCCGGCCCAGGTGGCCGGTTACGGCAGCCCCACACCGGCGATGGACGCGCCGCAAGCGCCGCAGCGCCCGTCCACCGTGCGCGCCGCCGCCAGCCCCAGGCCCTCGCGTTCGATCAGCCGCTCACCGCAGCCGGGGCAGTAGGTGGCGCTGCGAACCGCGTCGTGGACGTTGCCCACGTAGACGTAGCGCAGCCCGGCCTCGCGGCCGATGTCCCAGGCCAGGGCCAGGGTGCGCGTGGGCGTGGGCGGCCGGTCGCGCATGGCGAAATCGGGATGGAAGCGCGAGATGTGCCAGGGCGTGTCCGGCCCGAGCTCCTTGACCAGGAAATCGGCCAGCTCCCGCAGTTCCTCGGGCGTGTCGTTGAGGCCCGGGATGATCAGCGTGGTCACCTCCAGCCACCAGCCAAGCTTGCGGATGGTGACGAGGTTTTGCAGCACCGGCCGAAGCCGCGCGCCGCAAACGCGGTGGTAGAAGTCGTCCCGCATGGCCTTGAGGTCGATGTTGGCCGCGTCGATGCGCCCACCCAGGGCGTCCAGGCAGGCCCGGCTCATGAAGCCGTTGGAAACCATGATGTTTTTAAGCCCCTCGGCCTGGGCCAGCTCGGCCGTTTCGGCCATGAGCTCGTAAAACACCGTGGGTTCGGAATAGGTGTAGGACACCGAGGCCGCGCCGCTGCGTTTGGCGGCGGCCACCAGCCCGGCCGGTTCGACCGTCTCGCCGGCAATGGCCTTGCCCTGGCGCGGAGGCTGAGACAGGCCGGCGTTCTGGCAAAAAGCGCAGGACAGGTTGCAGCCCATGGTGCCGAAGGAAAAGGTCGTGGTGCCCGGCAGGAAATGGTAGAGCGGCTTTTTTTCCACCGGATCGAGGTTTGTCGCCGCCACCCGGTCGTAGACCAGGGTGAATAGCGCGCCGTCCCTATTCTCGCGCACCCCGCACAGCCCGCGCCGGCCGGGTGCTATGCGGCAGAAGTGCGAACACAGCCGGCAGGACACGCGGCCGTCGGGCAGGGCTTTCCACAGCGCGGCGGGATGCATGGCGACCTCCCTTACTTGAAGTTGGCGGCGTTGGCGCGGCGGCGGCACGGCATACGCCCGTGAAGCTGTCGGAGATTGGGCAATATAAAGCATGGTCGCCGCGTTTTGTCACGCCGCCCAGGCCTTGCGCCGCCCGCTTCGGCTGTCCTGGACAGCGGCAAACCGGGCTGGCCGCCCGGACGACGGCAGATCGGGCGTCAGGAGCCGTTGCCGGCGGCTGGCGGCGGTTGTCCCTCGTGTCTTGTCCACGACAATCGCCTAGAGTATTTCGTAGGCAACAGTCTAAAATCAAGAATTTTTCTTAACCACTACCAGCGTATTTTGTAAGGGGCGCGACCCTAGGGTTGGCCCTGGGGCTGGCCGGCCTGATTCCACTGGTTCCAGGGATTGCCCTGGCTGCCGGGACCGCCGGGTTGCCCTTGGGGCGGCTGGCCGCCCTGGCCCGGTCCGCCGGGGTGTTGCCCCTGGCCCGGCTGGCCGAATTGTCTGGAGGGACCCTGCTGGCCGTATTGCCCGGGTTGGCCCTGCCGGCCGGGCGGCTGTTGGCCTTGCTGGCCGGGCTGTTGGCCGCCGGGACGGCCGGATTGTCCCGGTTGCCCTTGCTGGCCGTAGGGGCCGGGCATGTTGCCGATTTGCGGATAGATGTAAAACGGGCCGGCCTGGGACTGGCCCTGGTCCTTTTTGGGGCGCGGGCCGACCTGCATGGTGACGTTGCCGTCGTCGTCGCGGCCGAGCTTGCCGTGGTCGATGGTGCCGATGCGCGTGTCGCGCCGGGGGGCGTCGTCGCGGTCCCAGTCGCTGGGCGAGGGCGGCTCGGGCGGCGGGCCGTAGGCCGGGGACTGGCCGGACGGGCCGGAGCCGCCGTCGGCCAGGGCCGGACAGGGCAGGGCCATGGCCAGGGCCAGGGCGGCGGCCAGGAGCATCGCCGGGGTTCGGCCCGGGGCCGCGTTCCCTTGAACTCCGTCGGCAAAGCGGCTAGCATGGCACGTTTTCATACGGCATTTCCCCCAAGGAGCGACCCATCATGGCCGACAGAGCGGCAGCCTACAAGGCGGCGGGCGTCGACATCGACGCCGGCAATACCCTGGTTTCGCGCATCAAGTCCCTTGTGGCCGGCACGTACGGCAAGGGCGTCCTTTCGGATATCGGCGGTTTCGGCGGGCTGTTCAAGCTCGACACCGAGACCTGCGCGGAACCGGTGCTGGTCTCCGGCACCGACGGGGTGGGCACCAAACTCAAGCTCGCCCATGAGTTCGCCAAGCACGATACCATCGGTATCGACCTTGTGGCCATGTGTGTCAACGACATCCTGGTCCAGGGCGCAAAGCCGCTTTTCTTCCTCGACTATTTCGCCACGGGCAAGCTGTCCGTGGGGCTGGCCGAGCAGGTCATCACCGGCATCGCGGGTGGCTGCAAGGAAGCCGGCTGCGCCCTTCTCGGCGGCGAGACGGCCGAGATGCCCGGTTTTTACGCTGACGAAGAATACGACCTGGCCGGCTTTTGCGTGGGGCTGGTGGATTATCCCAAGATCGTGGACGGCTCGTCCATCGGCGTCGGCGACGTGGTCATCGGCATCAACTCGTCCGGGCCGCACTCCAACGGCTATTCGCTGATCCGCAAGATTTTCGCCGCCTCGGGACTGGCCGGCAGCGATCCGTTGCCCAATTCCACCCAGACCATGGCCGAGGCGCTTTTGGCCCCCACCCGCATCTACGTCAAGACCGTGCTCAATTTGCTGCGCGACTTCGAGATTCGCGGCATGGTCCACATCACGGGCGGCGGGTTTTACGACAACGTCAACCGCGTCCTGCCCAAGGGCGTGGCGGCCAACATCCGTTTCGGCTCCTGGCATGTGCCGCCGGTGTTCGACTGGCTCAAGGCCCAGGGCAACCTGACCTGGCCGGAGATGCTGCAGATCTTCAACTGCGGCGTGGGCTACATGCTGGTGGTGGCCCCGGAGATCGCCGACGACGTGATGCAGCGCTTAAAGGCCCTTGGCGAGTACGCCCGGGTCATCGGCCGCATCGACATCCGCAAGGACGGGGCCGAGCAGGTCGAAGTGACCTTCCCCGACGGCGAAGCCTAGGTCGATCCTTCCCTGAAGCGACAACGCCGCCCCTGGCGCGGACCGGAGATTTCCGGTCCGCGC
>ALAO01000136.1 GCA_000307955.1 Solidesulfovibrio magneticus str. Maddingley MBC34
CGATGGCGGCATTGAGCGCCAGCAGGTTGGTCTGGTCGGCAATGTCGGCAATGACGCCCATGATTTTGCCGATGCCTTCGGCCTGGTCGCCAAGATCGTTCATGTCGCAGCGCAGTTCTTCGGCCAGCTGGTTGACGTTGGCAATGACCGTGGCCACGTCGGAAACCATGCCGGCCCCGGTCGTGGCTTTTTTCCGGGCGTCGTCGGCCAGGGTGGCGGCGGCGGCGGCGTTGCGGGCGACTTCTAGGACGGCGGTGTTCATGGCGTCCATGGCCAGGGCGGTTTCGCCGATGCGCTCTTTTTGTTCCACCGCGCCGTGCTCCACGGTGTCGACCTGCTGGGACAGCGCCTCGGTTTCCCCGGCCAGGGCGTCGGCGATGGCCTTGGCTTCCCGTGCCGTGGTCAGCATCCGCTCGGTCTGTTCCCGCATGAGGGCCTCGTTGCGGCGCAGATCGGTATAGTCGGAATAGACGCACAGCGATCCCATCATCTTGCCGTTGATGGCGTTATAGAGCGGCGTGGCGTCGATGAGCACATTGCGGACATTGCCCTTGCGCGAAACCAGCTCGACCTCCTTGCGGATGCCCCGCTTCTCGGCCATGCACAGGCCAAGCACGGTCTTGCGCCCGGGATCGCCGTAAAAAAAGCCGGCCACATTCTGGCCGTAATAGTCCTCGGGACGGCCGGAATGTTCGATAAGGCGCATGAGGTCGTCGTTGGTCAGACACAGGTTCTCGGCCTCGTCCACCACCACGAAGGGGGTGGCCATTCCGGCCACGATGCCTTGATAGTAGCCCAGGGAATTTTCAAGGTTGTGGACCATCTCGCGAAGCGACCGGCCAATAGCGTCGAATTCCTTGGGCAACCCCGTGCGCAGGGATGAGCCGAAATGGCCCTGGGCGATGGCCCCGGCATAGTCGACAAGCGCTTTCGCGCCGCTGGTGACGCCCCGTATAAGCCCGGTGATGAGAATCAACAGCAGGACCACGGAAAGCACGGCCATGCCGAGGAACATGCGAAAGACCGTGGCTTCGCCTTCCTGAATGGCGTCGAGGTTGGCCTTGTTGGTTTCTCGCTGAATGGCGACGGCGTCCAGGATGATCTTTTTGAGCGCCCGCCACTGCGGCGTTTCCTCGGTATTGAGCATCTGCACGGCTTTGGCCGGGTCGCTGGCGGCAATGTCCATGAGGCGTATTTTCAGTGCATGGCTGGTCTCCCAACGCGGTCCGATCTCACGCAAGTCATCGGCGATACGACCGGTGGCCAAACCCGTCGCCGAGGCAAGCGCCTCGCGAAACTGCTTGTCGGCATTGGCATAGTTGTCCCGGGCCGTCTTGTCGCTGGGATTGAGCAACACGTTCCTGGTAGCCTGTTCGGTTTGCAGCCCCTGGGCGTAGACGTCCTGGAGATGATACAACAGGGGACCGTCGACGGTGCTGACATTTTTAAGATAACCCAGCATCCTGTCTTGCTGCATATAGAGAAGCATCAAGGTCAAACTTGCCCCGATGACGCTGGCGACGCCAAGAGTCAACAGCAAGGATTTTAGGCTTAAGCGGCTCATTCTCTCCTCCCGGAAGTCAGGCGACAGCGGACGACGCATGCGGTTTGGCGCGCCCATGGAGCACCAACCACTGCGACAAACAGGTTTCATCAGTATATCGCCATCCATAGCTTACCGACACTCTTTTGGCAACAAAACGGTGTCGAGAAATTTCTCACAAAATCAACAACACCCTTCAGTCAAAACGCTTCTTGATTGTGATTTTATGAACAATTAGCAGCGGGAAATATCTATCTGACACTCTATTCAACACACAATGATTCACAGAGAGCACCAATCGTCATCAGTCTAGAGTGATTTAGATACACGAAAGCAGATGATAGCATTCTACGAAATATCTTCAATATTAAAACAAATCCAGCTCAATGAAAAAACAGCATTCACGATGATGCCACTACGTCCTACACCGCATACTACCCCAAAAAACGCTGACCACCTTTTGCAAAAATATGCAAAACCAATTTTCGTATTATTTTATTCCGGAGTAAACCCAGCCATCGGACAATTGCCTATTATTCTTATATATATATCGTAACACTACACCAGAAATATAAGAAAAATATCACTCAACAACCCAGAAGTTATAAATTAAACTACCATCAGTAAACTCAAGATACATAACGAAACAGACAATTTTTACAAAGCAAACAACGCTACTGCATAAGAAAATTCTTACCGATCTATTTTAAAAGCGCTTTGCCGACTAGGAAATCACCAGAACGGTTATTAAACAACAAACACAAGTTAACAAACCAAAAGCCAGCCGATCCCGTCAACGCCCAGCACGCCAACATCTTGCTACAAAGAACAAGGGTTCGATAAACAAAGCAGGCAGACGGCTACAAACGCATCGCAGGTTACAAACGAACCGACCAACGACAAAACCAGCAGCAGCTCGAAAAGGACGCCGAAGCGCCATCGAAAACGACGGCCTTTCAGCCGACAGGTGGCGCGACACAACCGTCACAGCCCAGAACAGGCTTAAAAAAAAGCTTTTCCCGGGAGGCCGGCCGGGATAAAACAGGCCAAGGAGTCCTGTCTGCCTGGACGCCTCGCCACCATGCCGCACATCAGTCGCCGGGGCTTGCCTGCGGCGGCTTTAAGGAGAGTTGCCCATGCGCCGCATCATTCCCCTGCTCCTCTTGGCTTTGGCCCTGGCCGCCGGCTGCACCCGCCCGCCTTATGCCAAGCCGGGAGCCGAGCTGACCGCCGTGGAAAATGACTACACCGACTGCTACAGCAAAGCTTCCCTCGACGTGAACACCCCGCCGTTCCCCGACCGGCCGCTGACGGTGGTGGATCAGGACGCCGACGCCTGCATGAAGGAACGCGGCTACGTTCCCAAGATGCGGCTCAACTAACGCGGCATCCCCGACGGCTGGCCGCGCCGGGAGCCTCACGGCGCTGTCCTGCCTGGGTTTTTGCCCAGCGAATTCAGACGCGTTTCGCGGCTCGGTGGGCGAGACGTCACCCCCCTTGCGCTTTGGGAAAAATGCGTTATCTTAGGATTTCGACGGGGGCGCCCTGGTTTCGACGGGGATAGTGAAGCCCTGGTTGCAGGTCGAGGTGCCGCGAGGCCTCGTAAAACACGCGGCAACTGGTTAACTGCCAACGATTACGACTACGCTCTGGCTGCTTAATTGACAGTCAGCGTTCCATCAGTTGACGCCTGATATGCTGGACCGGAACGCCAAACCCCATCAGGCTGGCGCGAACCCTCGTCCGTTGGGGTAAGCACGAGACAACAGACGGACTGGCCGGAGGCGGCCCGGCCGAAAGGCCTGCCCGAGGCGAGATTGTTTTTCGGTCTAAGCCTGTAGACGCCTGGAGTGGAGCATTCTCGGACGGGGGTTCGATTCCCCCCGCCTCCACCATCCACCCCCTCGACACCGTCCGTTACGGTTCAAAAAGTCAGAAAT
>ALAO01000137.1 GCA_000307955.1 Solidesulfovibrio magneticus str. Maddingley MBC34
GAGCTCGCGAATGGCCAGGCCGGCGGCGTCGTCGGCGGCGGTGGTGATGCGCAGGCCCGAAGACAGGCGGCGGGTCGAGGTGGCCAGGGCGCCGTAGGAATTTGACAGATTCCGGGCGGCGTTGTTCGCCATCAAGTTATGATTGATAACCATGGACATAAGAAACCTCCTTGTTGCAACCAGACGATCCGTGTTGGTTTTGCCAAGTTAAAGCAGGAGGCGTTCCAAAACCATTTTCACATGCTATTCTAATAAATTAGAATCCAAAAAAACGTCCCTAGGCAAAAAGATTCCGCCCGATTGCCAAGAAATCCACGCTGGGGCGGTTCCGCTCCCGAGGCGGCCGGCAAGCCGGGCGGCAAGCTTTTCCCAGGGGCCGGACTGGGTCCTCAATCCTTGCGCGGCCCGGCCTCGGGCGCGGCGGCGGCAAGGGTTGCCCACGACCGCAAGGCGCGCCGCTCCCCCTTCCCTGCCGCCCGTCCTCACTGCCCCTGAGGCGTTTGTTGACGCCGGACTTCGCGCCTTGCCGCGCCGGCGTCCGATCCGCCCATGCCGACATTCGGTCCAGCCGCCTTTGCCCCCAAGCCCAACGGGACGATCCTGGCATAGCCCGCCGGCCTCAGGCCGCGACGGCCTCGCCGCCGGCGGGGTCCGGGAACCACGGCGTCCTCCCGACGCCGAGCCCGCCGGGCCCCGGACAGGATCGGGCTGTCCTCCGACGACAACGCCCAAAAGGCCGCCCCCTTGGGGAGCGGCCTTGGCGGCGGCGTTTGTCGCGGCTAGCGCTTGAGCTGGATGACTTCCGAGAGCATGGAGTCCACGGTGGTGATGGTCTTGCTGTTGGCCTCGAACCCGCGCTGGGTGAGGATCATGCTGACCATTTCCGAAGCCATGTCCACGTTGGAGGTCTCCAGGGTATTGCCGGAGATCGAGCCCACGGAGCCGGTGTTGGCCCGGTTGGTGGTGCCCTGCCCGGAATCCAGGGTGGCGGCGTAGAGGTTGCTTCCCTGGCGGCTTAAGCCCTGGAGGTTGGTGAAGTTGGCCAGGGCCAGGGCCCACAGCTTCTGCGTTTGGCCGTTGGAGAAGGTGCCGGTCAAGATACCGTCGCTGTCCACGGACACGCTGGTGAGAAGCCCCGAGGTGTAGCCGTTTTGCGAGCTGAACACCGTGGAGGACGAGGTGGCGTAGCTGGTGGTCACGGTGCTGTTGACCTTGGTCGTGGCGGGATCGAAAGACACCAAGTAATCCGGCAGACCGGTGTTGTCGGCAGCGGCAAGAGTACTGCCGCCTGTGCCGGCCACGAAACCGTTCTTGTTGCTAATGCCAACGTTTAACGCGATATTAAGTGCATTTGTCTGACCGGTAAAGCTGGCGTTAGACACGGACTTGAAGTTGGCTGTGAAGATGGGATAGCCGTTTTCAACCTTGGCCGCGCTCCACACCGTATTGTCGAAGCTGCCTCCTGGGGTAGCGTTGCTGAGCATCGTATAAGCGCTCATATTTTCCAGGCTGCCCGAGGAGTCGAAGGTCATGGTTCCGGTCATGAGCAGACCAGCGGTTTCTGTGTTGGCAAAGGGCAGCCCGGTAGAATCCACGCGGCCGTCCTCGCTGGGGTTGCAGGTAACGGCGTATTCCCAATAATCCTTGCCGTCCTTGCTGGTGATCTTGTCGTAATACGTGGTCAGGGTGTGGGGCGAACCGTTTTCGTCGTAGACCTTGATGGTGGACTGGTAGCCGTAGGCCGTGGAGGGCATGGACGGGTTCTTGGTGCCGTTCCACTGTTGAGTCATGGCCGAGTAATAGTCGGTTCCCACGTCACGGATGTTCTGGCTCGTGGTGTCAGAGTCAAGTTGGGTGACCATGGTGACGCTGGACGTCGCCTTGGCCGGGCTCGTGAACTGCGTCAGACGGATGTCCTGGATCTCGCCGGTGACCGGCACCTGACTTAAGACCGTGCCCGCGGCGGAGGCGGCGTCGATGCGGTCCTGATCGACCTTCCAGCCCTGGACGGCCAAGCCTTGCGGCGTGACCAAGTAGCCGTCGGAATCGAAGCTGAAGTCGCCGGCGCGGGTGTAGTAGGTGGTGGAATTGCCGGTGTTGAGCATCTTGCCGTTGGAACCCACCTGGCTCTTCTGCTTGACCATGAAAAAGCCGTTGCCGCTAATGGCCATGTCCAGGTTTTCGCTGGTGGTCTCCAGGCCGCCCTGGGAGTAGTCGGACACGACGGTGCCCACGCGCACGCCGCGCCCGATCTGCTTGACGCCGGCGGCCGTGCCGACGTTGGCGCTCATGAGGTCCATGAAGTCCGTGCGCGCGCCCTTGAAGCCGTAAGTATTGACGTTGGCCAGGTTGTTGCCGATGGTGCCCATCTTCGTCGAGTTGGCAAGCAAACCCGACACGCCCGACCACATGGATGTTCCTAATCCGACTCCCATAACGACCTCCTTTCCTTATGTCCTCCCCGCGTCGGGTCAGGAATCCTCTTATTGACTGGTGGTGCTCGTATCGTTTTCCACGTTGCTGATGTCCGTGAAGGCCACGTAGCGGCCGCCGCCGATATCGAGATAGTAGCTGCCGTTTACCTGCTGGATGCCGACGACCTTGCCGGTCATGGTGCTGGACACCTTCATGGCGTCGCCGTCGGCGTTGGTGGCGGTCACGGCCACCTGGTACTGGCCGTCTTCCACGGCGTTGCCGTCGTAATCCTTGCCGTCCCACTGGAATTCCACTTCGCCGGCGGTCTTGGCCCCGACATCGACGGTGCGCACGATGTTCTTGGAGCTGTCCAGGATGTTGATCAGGCAGGTGTTTGCATCCTCGGGCAGGGTGAAGGTCACCGAGGTGGCCTTGCCGTCCTCGACGCTGACCGCCGTGCCGGTGGCGTCGATGGTCTTGCCGATGAAGTTCACGGCCCCGATCATCTGCTGCTCCTGGGTGAGCGAGCTCAGGCCTTCGATGCCGGAATTGATTTCGGTGAGCTGTTCAAGGCTCGAGAATTGCGCCAGCTCGGCCACGAATTCCTTGTCGTCCATGGGGCTTAAGGGATCCTGATACTGCAGCTGGGTGACGAGGAGCTGCAGGAAGGCGTCCATGCCCAGGCCGTTCGAAGACTTGCCCGTGGTGGAGCTGGCGGAGCTGCCGGAGGTGGCGGAAAGCAGGCTGTCGACGTAACTCATGGCCGTCTCCCTGTGTTAAGCGAAAAGGTCGAGTCCGGCGGCCCGGGCGGTCATGGCCGCGGGCATGGCCGAGGCTCCGTCGCCGCTTACGCCGGCGGAATCCCGGGCCAGGCGCACCGAGGAGCGGATACGCTCCAGGGCTTCGCGCTGCTCGCGGGCTTCGTTGTGGCGTTCGGGGCTGTCCCAGGAAGCGGTCTGGTTGTCCTGGGCGAGTTGACTGCGCACCTCGACCTCGGACACCTTGAAGCCCTGCTCTTCCAAGGACTGCTTGATCTTGGAGGCATGTTCCTGGAGCATGGCCGTGGTGTCGGCGTTGTCGGCGGAAATGACGGCCCGGACTTCCTTGTCCTTGACGGTCAGGGTCACCTGGACCTTGCCGAGCTCGTCAGGAGTCAGGTTCAGGGTGAGCTGCTTGGCTTCCTGTCCCGCGCCCTTTAAAATCCCATTCTCCACCTGTCTGACCACCCGGGCGGCCAGGGCCGGGTCCATGTTCTTGGTCTGCTGGCCGGACTGGGCGGTCTTGAGCGCATCCATGGCGGCCAGGGTCGGGCTGGTTTCGGCGGACTGTCCGACGATCTGGCCCGTGGCCGTGCGGCCGGCGAAGCGGATCTTGCCCATGAGTTCGGCCATGGACTCGTCGTGTCCTTCCTGGCCGGTCTGCGCATTCTGGCCATTCTGGCCGAATCCGAAGGCGTTGCCGCCGGCCGCGCCCTGCTGGCCGGAACCGGACTGCTGGTGGACTTCGGCGTTCTGGACCGGGGTCGAAGCGGCATGTTCCTTGGCCTGGGGCGCGACTTCCGGCTGTCCCTGGGCCTTGGCCGAGGCGTCGGCGGCGTTGCCGGCCAGAGTCGCCTGTTCGGCGGCCACGGCCCCGGCCTTGGCCGCCAGTTCGGCATGGGCGCCGGTCTTGGGTTCGACGGTCTTGCCGGAAGGAGCTTCATCCGTGGCGGCCTGGGCGGCAGCCAGGGTTTCCTTGCCCCCCACGCCCTTGCCGTCCTGGGGCACGTCGGCCAGGGCATTGAGTCCGTTGCCGCCATCGGCCTTGCCGTCGCCCTGATCATGACTCATGGCCACGATCTGGCCGGCCTTGCGGGCCACGTCGTCCTGATGCAGATCCGAGGAGCGGCCGGTGGGGTCCCGCTGCCAGGCGTTTTGCAGCAGGCCGGAAGCAGCCTCGCGAAATTCGGCCATCTTCTGGTTTTCCAGACCGGTCTGGGCCAGCAGTTCGTTCTTGACCAGGCTCATGGCGGAAACGATGCCCTGGCCGGTCTGGCCGGAGGATTCGCCCAGAAGGCTGGCCAGGCGGGACTGGGCCTCTTCGGAAAGATTGAGGGCCCGGCCCAGGGCGGTCATTTCCGACGCGCCGACCTTGACCTCGCCATCGCCCGACATGCCGGCCAGCTTTTCGTTGATGGCCGACATGACCGACTGGGTCTCGCCCCGGGACAAGGCCTCGACCATCTGCTGGGACTGGTCGGCGGTGAAGCCGAGCTTGCCGAGCAGGCCGAGAATCTGGACCTGATCGTCGTTGGCGATGGTCTTCTTCTCGCCCTTGTCGGTGGAGGAGACCTTCTTTTCGACTTCGTCCATGAGCTCGCCCCAGGTCATGCTCTTGCCGTCGCCGGCCTTGGCTTCCATGTCGTCGAGTTCCGAGTCGGAGAAGCCCTTGTCCTTGAGTTCGTCGCGCAGGGCGGCAATATCTTCCCGGGTCACGGGCAGGGTCTTGATGTCGGCTTCGGAGGGCGAGGCGGCGGCGCTGGCCGGAGGAGGCGCGCTGTCGACGTCGTCCCTGGTCGTCGGGGCGACCGTGGTGGAGCTCGACGCGGAACTGGCCCGGGCATTGTCGAGGAGGCTGGCGAAAAGCGCCGACTGGCGGCTGCCGAGGCTCGAACCGCCGGTGGCGGCGGCGTCGGCCATCACGCTCTGGGTGCGTCGCTGGATGAGGGGAAGAATTTGCATACCGGGCCTCCTGCGCCCACAATTCTTCAAGACCCGTTCCAAATAAAAAAAACGCGTTTCGGCAGGGTGTTGCCGAAACGCGCCAGGCGCACGGGGAGTTTTTTTCCGCTTCCTATCCGGCAAAAAGCGAGGCGGCGCGCTCATAAAGGGCCAGGGCGGCCAGACGGGCCGGCCGGGAGCCGTCGCCGTTTTGGAGCAGGCGTTCGATGTAGCCGGCCAGCGGGGCCACGCCCGGGGCAAAGCCGGCGGCAAAGGCGGCGTCGGGCACGGCGCCCCGCCGCGTGTCCCGGGCCAGGGCCGCGCCCAGGCGGCCGAGTTTCTTGCCAAGGGCGGCGTGGAGAGCCGGCTGGCCTTGGGCCAGGGCGGCGGCGGCCAGACGTGGCGCGGTCTCGGGGAAAACGCCGAACACATGACCGAAGACGGCCCGCCAGAAGTCGCCCAAAAGCTCCCGCCCCGCCGACGGGACCGGCCCGGGGGCGACGGAGACCGGTTCCAGGACGCGCAGGCCGTATGGGTCCACGGCCGTGCGCAAGAGTTCGAAAGCGGGAATCGACGCTCCGGCCAGGCGTTCGTCCTCGCCCCGGGCCAGCCGGGCCGCCACGTAGCCCACCCGGACCGGGTCCAGACGGTCGCGACAGACCACCGACTCCCGGAAACATTCCCAGCAGCCCCGGCAGGACAGGCGCGGACGCAGCACATAATGCCCGGGCTGGTACGGCCCGGTTTCATGGGGGCTGACCGGCCCCACGGACAGGTTGAGCGTCCGCCAGCCGGTCCAGGCAGCCAGGTGCATGGGGCCGGTGTCCGGGGTGACGAGCAGCGCCATCTCCTGGCCCAGAAACGCCAGTTCCTTCAGGCCCAGTTGGCCGCACAGGTTGGAGAGCGGAATGCCGGCAAGCCTTGCCGCCTCGTCCCCGAGCCCGGCCTCGTCCGGGCCGCCCAGCAGCACCGGAACCAGGCCACGGCGGACAAGCTCCCGGGCCAGGGCGGCGAAAAAGGCCGGCCCGGGGCGTTTTTCCGGCTGGCTGGCCCCGAGGAACAACCCGACCTTGCGTCGTCCCGGCCCGCCCTGGCGCGGGGCCGGCCAGGCGGTCCCGGCCAGCAAGGCCGGCGGCACGATGTCCAGGGCGCTCAGTTCAGCCCAGTGGTACCGGCTGTGGCGGTTTAAATGGACCACCGAGGACCGGTAGAGTTGCCAGTCGCCGCCAATGCGGACGGCCCCGTCGGGGCCGACGGCCGGTCCCAGGCGGCGCGCGGCCGGAATGGCCCCGGCCAGCCGGGCCGCCTCGGGCACGATGCCCAGATTGATCACGAGCTCGTGCTCGCGACCGGGCAGCGCGGCGGCGGCCTGGGGCAGGCTCATGAATTTCGCCTGGGGGCTTATGGGCGCAAGCGGCCGGGCAAAGGCGGGATCGGCCACCACGGTGACGGGCCGGCCGGCATGGCTGCGGGCCAGCCACAAAAGCAGCGGATAGGTGAGGATCAGATCCCCCATGCGCTGGGGCTGGATGACGACGATGGGGGCGGGGTCAGCCACGGCCGTCCTCCCCGGCCAACGCATCCAGTTGGCGCAACTTTTCCTCCCGGTCGGCGGCCAGGGCGGCGAAGGCCGCGTCCGAGGCGGCGGCGACGGCATCGTCGTCGTACTTGCCGTGAAGCTTGAGCTGATTGGCGAAGCCGCTGCCCCAGGCCGAACCGCCGGGCTGGCCGGCCGCGCCCGTGGTTTTGGCGTGGACCACCGTCAAATGGCCCCAATAATGCGGAACCTCGCGCCGCAGCAGCAGGCGCAGGTCGTGGTCGAGATCGTCGTACTGGGTGGGCGAAAAGCGGATGTCGAAGCCGCCCACGGCGTCCAGCGCCGGCCGGGCGAACAGATGGCAACAGCCCGTGACCGAGGCGCACGGCCGGGCAACGCGAAGCTGCCCCCAGTCCGGCGCGGCCAGCCAGGGCCGGGCCAGCTCGAAGCCCCGGCCGAAAGCGCCTTCGCCGCGCGGTGTGGGGAGCAGATGGGCGTCGCCGCACTGGATAAAGCGCGGCGCGTCCTTGGCCGCCACCCGGCAGCCCCAGACTCCGGCCCCGGGCGCGGCGGCCACCGCCGCGCCAAAGCGCCCCAGCCAGTCCGGCGGCACATAAGCGTCGTCGTCGAGATAGGCGACATAGTCGCTCTCCCGGACCTCGGGCAAGGCGGCCAGCCAATTGCGCGCAGCCGGCGCGCCCACGTTGACCGGCAGGCGCAGAGTGGACAGCCGGCCGCCGAAGGCGGCGGCCACGGCGGCGGCCACGGCCGAGACCACGCCGTCCGGGCTGCCGTTGTCCAGGACCACGACTTTCGCGCCTAGCGCGTGCCGCCAATCCGACGCGGCCAGGGCGTCCAGGGCGGCGGCCAAAAGATCGGGGGCATTCCAGCAATAGAGCACAACGGCCAGGCTGCCCGGCAACCGGGCCAGGGCCGTGTCGCGCCCGGCGGCCACGTCGGCGGCCCGGGCGGCCAGCAGCGTGTCCCAGGGACGAAAATCCCGAGCCACGGCGTAGGCGGCCAGGGCTTCGCCGCGCCGGCCCTGGGCGAGCAAGGCCTCGGCCAGCCGAAACGCGGCCGCGCCGGTGGGCAGCAGGGCCAGCGCCCGGCGCAAATGGGTCTCGGCCGCCTCGGCCCGGCCGGCAAGCAAGGCCAGCTCGCCGGCAGCCATGGCCCCGGGCGCGGCAAGGGGTCCCGGCGCGGCGGCAAGCACGCCCTCGGCCTCGGCCAGATCGTCGCCGGCCGGCAGCATGGGCGCGATCCGGGCCAGCCGGGCCAGCCACGACGGCTCGGCCCGCTCCTTGCGGCAGCGCTCCAGCAGATAGGCGACCATGCGCCCGGTGTCGCGCCGTCCGGCCAGACGTTCGTAATACGGCTCCGGCCCGGCCGGTCCGGCGGCGGCGGCAACCAACGCGGCGGCCAAAGCCTGGGGCGAATCCCCGCCCAGGCGAGCGGCGACAGCGGCGGCGGCAGGGTCCAGGGGCGTTTCCGCCCAGGCGTCCAGAGCCAGGGCGGCCCCGAGGACAGCCTGGGCCGGACCGGCGGCCAAGGCGGCGTCGCGCAACGGGATAAGCCCGGCCCCGCTGCCGCCAACGGCCAGAAGCCGGGAAAGCGGCCCGGGCAGGCCGTGGCACGGGTCGGTCACGGCTGGTGCCTGGGGCCGAAGGTGTCGCGCATGACGGCAAAAAGCTGTTTCATGCGCGTGGGATAGGTGTGCTCGGCCAGCAAGCGCTCGCGCCCGGCGGCGGCTATCGCCTCCCTGGCCGGCGCGTCGGCCAGATAGCGGGCCACGAGCTCGGGGATCTCGGCCGGATCAGCGTAGACCGCCACTTCCCTTCCCGGCTCGAACAGGGCGTCGAGCTGGCGGCGGGCGTCGGTCAGGAGAAAGGCCTGGCAAGCCGGCACGTCGAACACCCGCTGGTTGACCGCGCCCTTCATCTGCTGGCTGGTGGCGTTGAAATTGATCTCGGAAAGAGGATAAAAATCGGGCAATTGGTCATAATACGCCAATTCGGGATGATAGCGCCAGGACCGGCCTTCGTCCGGGAAGATCTCGCGCCAGCCCGGGTCGCCGACGATAAGCGGCAGCCAGGGCAGGAGCTTTTCCACGCAGGCGCTGCGATAGCGCCCCGTCGCCTCCCAGATGACGGCGGTCTCGAAGGCAAGCTGGCGCTCGTGGGGCAGGCCGGCAAACGCCGGCAGCAGCTCCGGCCAGGCCTCGGCCAGATGGGCGGCCACGGTGCGCGTCCCGGAGGCGGCAAAAGCATCGGCCAACGCGCCAAAAGCCCCAAACAGCCGGGCCGGCGGCGCGCTGGCGGCCAGGCGCAGGGCGGTTTTGCGTCGCATGGAGTTGCCGACAAAGGACACCCGCGCCCGCCAGGGATGGTCGGCGGGCAGGCGCGGGCGCGGGCAAAAACGCGTCTCGTCGGCAGCCAGGGGCAGATAGTGGACGTGCGGGAAGCCGGCGGCGGTCAGCGGCGTCAGGCTGTCAACGTCCCAGGTGAAAAGGACGGTCTCGCGGTTAGCCGCCGGCCGGTACAGCGGCAGGACGAGTTCCGGGCTGTCCACGAACCACGAGGCCAGGGGCAGGCGCAGGGAATCCAGCAGTTCCAGCAACACGCCCTGCTTGTCCACGCCCAGGTGGTTGACGGTAAAGACGAAATCGGGCCGAAACGCCGCCACGGCCTCCCGCACCAGGGCCACGAACGCGTTGCGGTCGAGGCTGTCGCCGATTTCGACGTAGCGGCACGGCGCGCCCAGGCGCTGGCAAGCGGCCACGGCCTCACCGACCAGGAACAGCTTGCTCGTCAGGCACAGCACGCGCGGCAACACGGCGGCAAAACGCACCGCTGCCGGCGGCTCGGACAGGGCCTGGGCCAGGGCGGCGACGTAGGCGGCATGGAGCCGGCGCTGGACGGGATGGGGCGAAAAATGAAGGGCGGCAAGCCCCCGGGACTGGGCAAAGGCCCGCACGGCCTCGGCGGCCCGCACCGGGTCGGCCGCGTCGATCCAGGCCACGTCCGGGTCGTCGGCGAATCGCGCCGCCGTGCCGGCCAGCCCGGCCACGTCCGGGTCGCGGTCCACCACGGCGACCAGCCGGCCGGCCTGCCGGCAATGGGCGATCTCCACGCCAAGCCCGGCCCCGAAAAAGACCGGCAACGCGCCCGTCGCCAGGGCGGCCTCGGCCCGGGCCAGGGCGGCGGCCTCGCCGGAGCGGCCGCACAGCGTCCAGGTCTTGCCCTGGTGGCGCAGCCGGACGTCGATAAGCCGGCCGTCGGCGTCGGTCACCGCCTCGGCGCGGCCTGGGACGGGGGATTCCAGCGGCGCGGCCGGGTTATTCACACACCCCGGTCAAGGCCGTTTCGTCGGGCAGGACAGAGAAAAAGCTGAGCAATTGCACGAGGCCCAGGGTTTTTTCCACGGCCGGACTCAGTTGATACAGATAAAAGGCCTTGCCCGTGCTTTTCATGCGCGTGTTGCACGAGACCAAAAAGCCGATGCCCGAGGAATCCATGAAGGGCACCGCCGACAGGTCGATGATCACGGCGCGCACCTCACCATCGCCTTCGCCGAGTTCGGCTTCCAGGCGGCGCTTGAGGTCGGCCGTCATCTCCAGGGTGATTTCCCCGGCGTACTTGAGCAGCAGCGCCCCGCCAAGACGTTTGATCGTCAGGTTTTCCACCGCGGCGCACCTATGTCCTTGTGAATGAAGACCACGTTTTCGCCATTTTCCCGGCGCACCTGGCAGTCGTTTGCCAACATGCGCATGATGTACAGCCCCCGTCCGCCCTCGGCGTCGGGGCCGGGATTCTCGAAGCGCACGTCGTCGCCAAAGCCCTTGCCCCAATCCACGATCTCCAGCTCGATCCACGAGCCGGGACTGACCGCCAGCCGCACTTCCAGTGGTCCTGGCTGGCCGCCGTAGGCATGGCGGCAGACGTTGGCGCAGGCTTCGGTGAGGATGATGTCCAGATCGTGGAGCACGTCGCCGTCGTCCAGAAACGCGGCGAGATAATCCACCACGTCCTTGGCCAGCCGGCGGCTGTCCCCAGGATGGGATTCGGTTCGAAACACCTTGCGGGTCACCGCGCGCTCCATGGCCTTGCTCCATGGCCGGACCGGCGACCATCGCCAAGCCTAGCCACGCCCAAGGTTTGCTCCGAAAGCCCGGGCCGCGTCAAGTGCCCCCCGCGAAGTCCGCGCTGTCGAGCATGATGGTCACCGGCCCCCAATTGACCAGGGAAACGTCCATGTCCGCCCCGAAAACGCCGCTGCCGACCCGCCCGGGCAAAGCCTGCCCGGCCATGTCCACGAAGGCGTCATACAGCCCCCGGGCAACCTCGGGCGGCGCGGCCTCGGAAAACGACGGCCGCCGCCCCTTGCGGCAGGAGGCGTACAGCGTGAACTGCGACACGATAAGCAAGCCGCCGCCGGTCTCGCGCAGGCTCAAATTGAGCTTGCCCGCCTCGTCCGGAAAGATGCGCAGATCAAGCAGCTTTTCCAGCACCGCCCGGCAAGCCTTGCCGGCGGCGAAATCCGGCCCGTCGGCCGCGCCGAAGCCGACCAGAACCAGCAGCCCCGCCGCAATCGACGCCACCGTCTCCCCGCCGACCGCCACCGAAGCCTGGCGCACCCGCTGCACGACCAGTCGCACGTCGGCCCCTATTCTTCCATGTACGTGGCTTTGCTGGAGTCCTTCTCCGAGACCGAGACGCAAACCAGCCGCACGGGCTGGCCGTCTAGGGCCGCCTCCAACTGGCGGTAGACCAAGCGCGCCAGATTCTCCGACGAAGGATTTTCCAGCGAAAACGCCGGCAGGTCGTTTAAGTGCCGATGATCCAGGCCGGCCAATATCTCGCGCAGCCGGCCGCGCAGCACCTTGAAATCGACCAGATACTCGACCTTGGGGTCCAGGCGCTCGCCCTCGACCACGGCCTCGACGCCGAAATTGTGGCCGTGCAGGTTCTCGCACGGGCCTTCATAGCCGCGCAAACAATGCGAGGCGCAAAACACCTCGCTCACCGTCAACCGCCATTTGCCTTTTTTCGTTTCCATGCATCCTTCTCCGGGCGGCGTCAGCGGCGCTGGCGTTTGCCGTCCCCTGGGGCGGCCAGGACCGGCTCGAGCTTGCGCCCGATCTTGGCCACGTCTTCCATGAAACGGGCGTACTCGGGATTTTCCGCAAAGCGTACCCGCAGCCCGTCCAACTTCGCGTCGTACTTGCGAGGCATGAACACCCCGCGCAACCCCTTTTCGTACAAAAACTCGTTGAGCCGACGCATGCGCAAGGCTTCCTGCCGGTTCTTGTCGTTGCGCAACGCGTCGATGCCGCCCGTCTCGTAGGGCGTATGTTCGTGCAGGACGTACTTGCCCCGTTTGTCCACATAGCCGGCCGTCATGCCGGCCTTGGCCAGGCGATAGCCGAAATCCTTGTCCTCTTCACCGTAGAGTCCGTAGTCCTCGCACCAGAAACCGAGCTTTTCGTGCACGTCGCGCCGGGACATGCAGCAGGCCCCGGTGGTAAAGCTCCGCGGAATGAACACGTCGTCGTCGCCCAGCCCGGCAAACGTCTCCGCCGGACAGTTGGCCCAGACATGGAAGCCGGCCGTGCCGATCTCCTGGTGGCGCGACAGCACGTTCATGAGCACCGAGGCCCAGGCCGGGTGCCGGATGACGAGGTCGTTGTCCAGGCGCACGAAAAACGGCTCCCGCGACACGGACAAGGCGAAGTTGTAGCCGCAGGCCACGCCCATGTTGCGCTCGAACAGATAGAGGTCGTCGATCTTCTTCTTGTTGTGGAGACGCAGCAAGTAGGCGACCGTGTCCTTCTCGCTGCCGTTGTCCACCACGGTCAGCCGGAAATCCGCGTCGGTCCTAGCCAGGACCGACTCCAGGCAACGCACGGTGGATTCGAGCCGGTTGTACGTCACCACGGCGATATGCAGCGTCCGGGCCATGTTCCCTTCCATAGCAGTCGGTTCCCCTCGCGCGGCGGGTTCACGCTCGCGGCGTCACGCCTGCCGCCGCCCCAAAAGGCCTTGCTCGAAGGCGTCAAGTTCGCGGCGCAGCTCGGGGCAGCGCTTGACGCCGTAATGGTGGCCCAGGCGCAGGCGGCACACGGCCTTGGGCAGGTTCATGACGAGGTGGACGGAATTTTCGCCCGGATAGCGTTTGAGAATCTCTTCCAGGGGCTTTAAGCCCACGGGCTGCTCGTCCTTGCAGGCCACGAAGATTTCAATGGGCTCGTCGCTGCCGCTGACGATGTTGCCCAGGGGATCGAGCCGCACGGCTTGCAGCTTGATGAGCTTTTTGCCTTCCCCTTCGGTCTGATCGACGTTGCCGATCTTGGCGGTGAGATACAGGGGCACATCGGCGTCGAGGTGTTCGCGGCAGGCGGCGTAGACATCGGAAAAGACCACGGCCTCGGCCTCGCCGCCCAGATGGTCTTCCAGCTTGCAAAAGGCCATCTTCTGGCCCTTTTTGGTGATGATCTCCTTGGTGGAGACGCAAATGCAGGCGAGCTTCACCTCGACGCCCGGCTCCATGCCGTCGCACTGGGCGATGGTGGTCAGGCGCATGGCCCGCAGGTCGCGTTCGTAGGCCAAAAGCGGATGGCTGGTGAGGTAAAAGCCCAGGGCCTCTTTTTCATAGGCCATCATCTCTTCGTGGTGCCACTCGGGAAGATTGGCCTCGGCGCAGGAAAGGCCCAGGCCCACGGTCGGCTTGGGCTTTTCGGGCATGAGCGTCATCAGCGAAAGCCGGCCGTCGTTTTTCTCGGCGGCCCGCCGCTGGCCGATGGCGGCGGCCTGGTCCAGGCCGGCCGCCAGCCCGGCCCGCGTACAGCCGAAGCTGTCGCAGGCCCCGCATTTGATGAGATATTCGATGACCCGCTTGGTGATCTTGCGCATGTTGACGCGCGAGGTGAAATCCAGAAGCGAGGTGAAGGGTCCGCCCTCCTCCCTGGCGGCCACGATCTCGGCCACGGCGTCGCGGCCGACGTTTTTGACGGCGGCCAGGCCGTAGAGGATCTTGTTGTCCTTGACCGAAAAGTGCGGATAACCGGCGTTGACGTCAGGCGGCAAGAGCGTCAGGTCGTTGTCGCGGCAGGCGGCGATGTACTGCAGCAACTTGTCCTGGTTTTCCATGTCCGAGGTCATGAGCGCGGCCATGAAGGCGACCGGATAGTGGGCCTTCAAATAGGCGGTATGGTAGGAAATAAGCGCGTAGGCGGCGCTGTGGGACTTGTTGAAGCCGTACTCCGCGAACTTCTCCATCAAGTCGAAGATTTCGTTGGCTTTCTTCTCGGGAATGTCGTTTTGGGCGCAGCCTTCGACGAAAAAGCCGCGTTGCTTGCCCATCTCCTCGGCGTTTTTCTTGCCCATGGCCCGGCGCAGCAGGTCGCCGGCGCCAAGGGAAAAGTTGGCCAGCACCTGGGCGATCTTCATGACCTGTTCCTGGTAGACGATAACGCCGTAGGTGGGCTTTAGCGTCTCCTCCAGGAGCGGATGCGGGTACTCGACCAGGTCTTCGCCATGCTTGCGGCGGATGAAAAGCTCGACCATGCCCGACCCGAGCGGACCCGGGCGGTACAGGGCCAGCATGGCGATGATGTCTTCGAAGCAGTTGGGCTTGAGCATCCGCAGATACTTGCGCATGCCCTGGCTTTCCACCTGGAAGATGCCGTCGGTGTCGCCCTTGGCAAAAAGCTCGTAGGTGGCTTCGTCGGTAAAGGGCAAGGTGTCGAGGTCGGGCGGCTGCGCGCCCATCTCGCGGATGATCTGCAGCGTGTCGTCGATGACCGTCATGGTCTTGAGGCCCAGGAAGTCGAACTTCACCAGTCCGGCCTTCTCCACGCGCTTCATGTCCCACTGGGTCACGGTTTCGTTGTTCTTGCCCTTGTACAACGGCACGTACTCGGTCATGGCCGTGTCGGACACGACCACGCCGGCGGCGTGGGTGGAGGCGTGGCGGGCCAGACCCTCCAGGCGGCGCGAGACGTCGATGAGCTTGGCCACCCGCCCGTCCTGGGCCATGAGGGTCTTGAGCTCCGGCTCCTGGGCCAGGGCCTTGTCGATGGTCATCTTGAGGTCTTCGGGTATGAGCTTGGCGATGCGGTCGGTCTCGCCGAAGCTCATGCCAAGCGCCCGGCCCACGTCGCGCACCACGGCCTTGGCCTTCATGGTGCCGAACGTGGTGATCTGGGCCACGGCATGCTCGCCATAATGCTCGGTGACGTAGCGGATGACCTCGTGGCGACGGCGTTCGCAGAAGTCCACGTCGATATCGGGCATGCTCACGCGCTCGATATTGAGGAACCGCTCGAAGAGCAGATCGTAGGGCAAGGGATCGAGGTTGGTGATGCGAAGGGCATAGGCGACAAGCGACCCGGCCGCCGAGCCGCGCCCCGGCCCCACCGGGATGCCGTGGTTTTTCGCCCAGTTGATGAAGTCCTGGACGATGAGGAAATAGCCCGGGAAGCCCATCTGCTTGATGACGTCGAGTTCCAGCTCCAGCCGGTCCCAGTAGCGCTTGGGGTCGGCGTCCGGCATCTTGGTCAGGCGTTCGGTCAGCCCCTTGCGGGCCATGTCGGCCATGACCTCGTCCAGGGACTGGCCGGGCGGGGATTTGTAGACCGGAAAATGGTAGTCCCCGAATTTGAGCTGGAGATTGATGCGCTCGGCGATCTCGCAGGAATTGGCGATGGCCTGGGGCACATGGGCAAAGGCGGCGGCCATCTCGTCCGGGGAGCGGTAATAAAGGTCCTGAGTGGTGAAGCGCATCCGCTTGACGTCGTCCACGCAGGCGGCCGTCTGGATGCACAGGAGCACGTCGTGGGCTTCGGCGTCGTCGGCGCGCAGGTAGTGGCAGTCGTTGGTGGCCACCAGCGGCAGGCCCATGTCGTCGGACAGCTCGATCAAAAAGTCGTTGATGACGGCCTGTTCGGGAATCGTGTTGGCCTGGATTTCGAGATAGAAGCGGTCCGGGAAGAGACTGGCGTATTCTTTCGCCATGGCCCGGGCCTGGTCCTTGCCTTCCTTTAAAAGCTTCTGGTTGATCTCGCCCTTGATGCAGGCCGAAAGCGCGATGAGCCCTTCGCCGTATTGGCCAAGCAGCTCCTTGTCCACCCGGGGCTTGTAGTACATGCCCTCGGTGTGGCCCAGGGTGGCCAGTTTGAGCAGATTTTTGTAGCCCGTCATGTTCTGGGCCAGAAGCACCAGATGGTAGCGCGGCGTGCGCGGGTCGCGGTCACGGCGCGAGGTCGGCGAGACGTAGACCTCGCAGCCGATGATGGGCTTGAGGTCGGCCTTTTTGGCCGTGTCATAGAAGATGAGCGCGCCGTGGAGGTTGCCGTGGTCGGTGATGGCGGCGGCCGGCGAATTGAAGCTCTTGGCGGTCTTGACCAGATCGCCGATGCGGATGGCTCCGTCGAGGAGGCTGTACTCGGTATGGCAGTGCAGGTGCACGAAATCGGGCATGGGGGTGCGCTCTCGGCAGGGTAAAATTCCCGGGCAGGCTCGCCCGTCCGGGACGGTATAGCGCACATCGTCGCGGCTGCAAACGGCCTTGGAGTCGTTGCCTTTTCCTGGACCTGCCGCCAGGCCGCCCCGGAGCATGGACGGCTGGGCATCCCGCCCGGACGGCGTCCGGGCGGCAGGCAGGCGCGAGGCTACGCCCTATGCGGCTTGACGCCGACAAACACCTTCATGGCCGGGTCAATGATGGACGGCGTGACGGCCTTGGCCTCGTAGCCGACCCCGGCCATAAGCGAGGTAAAGGCGGCGGGATCTGGCAGCACCGACGCGCCCGGGGTCAGGGCCGACCAGAGATGCAGCAGGGCGTCGATGGGATAGCCGCCGTCGCGGCACAACGTGGCCACGGCCAGGGTCCCCCCGGGCTTGAGCCAGGACAACAGCAGCCGCAGCAATGCCTCGTGCCCCTCTTCGGGAAAATAATAGATGTTGTTAAACAGCGTGATGCAATCGAAACGCTCGCGGTAGTCGAGTTCGCGCATATCCTTGGCGACGCCCTCGGCCCGTTCGGACAACCCTTCGTGGAGCAGCCGGTCGCGCAGGGTCTGGGCGATGGGCCGTTCGCGCTCGACGCCCACAGCCCGCAGACTCGGGTTGCGCACCAAGGCATGGCGCAGGTAGACCCCGGTACCGCTGCCGACTTCCAGCAGTTCGAAGTCTCCGTGCAGCGGCACAAGCCGATCCATGACGTCCTGCAGCAGCGGTTGGGCCACCCGCGAGGAACGCACGATGGCCTCGGCATGGGCGTCGCTCACGGCGACAAGCTCCTGCCCATGGTCCTCGTGGTCCAGAGCGGCGGCGATATAGGGCCCATGGAGACCGCTGACCTCCTCGGCCAAGCCCAGGTAATGATCGAAGGCCGTCTTGGCGAGGGCGCGGGACTGCCGTCCCTTGAGGCTATAGCGGCCGTCGCGGCAAGCCAGCTCGCCAAGGGTCAGACCGAGATGTAAAAATGCCTTGAGGCCAGGCATGCGTTGCGACGGCAACCGTAAAACGGCCAGCAGCTCGTCGGCATCGCGGGAACGGTCGGCCAACGCCCGCAGCAAACCGTGTTTTCCGGCCTGGGCCAGAAAGCACATCCGGTAATAGCCCTTCATGTCGCGCGACATGCGCAGGAAGGTTCCGGCCTCGCCCGAGACGAACCACTTGAGATATTGTCCAAACCGCATTGCTACACTCCATCATACTGAAATTGTTCGCACCACTCGACGACAACGTCCCCGGCCTTCGCCGCGGCCCTAGCCCCGTTGGACAAGCCCCTGTTCCATGAGCAGCACGGCCGGACGCAGCCGGCCCAAGGCCTGTTCGGCATCGAAGCTCTCTTCCCCAAACGCCGCCAAGAGTTCGAGAAAATACAACCCGAAGAAAGCCCGGCCCGCAGCCCGGCAATCGGCGTCGGCGCGGTATTCGCCGCGATCCCGTGAGGCCTCCAGCAACGCCGTCACGCCTTCCACGAAGCGCAACACATCCTCCACGGCGCGCCGGCCCCACTCTCCCCGCAAGAACAGCGTTTCCTTGAGCAGCACCCGATACAGAGCCGGACGGCCGGCATAGAAGCGGTACATCGCCCCGGCCAGATGCAGGAGCTGTTCGCGGCAGGGGATGCTCGCCGGCAACGTCTCCCAGGCTTCGGCCAGCGCCGCCCCGATCTCCTCTTCCAACGCCGCAGCCAACAACGACGGCTTGTCTGGAAAATGGACAAACACCGTTCCCACCGCGACGCCCGCCAGTTTCGCCACGTGGCTCACTGGAGCCTCCGCCCCCTGCGCGCCGCCGTACACCGCCTTGGCGGCCTCCAAAATGCCCTTGCGCGTTTCCTGGGCCGCCGCCTGTCGTTTGCTGGATGGGTTGCGCATCTCGTTCCCTCGTTATTTATTGAGCACGCTCAATGAGTATACTCATCGAATTTTTCCGTCAAGCCCCAACATCGGGTCGCCCGGAGGCGGCGCATAAAAGCCGGCCGCCCGGAGATTCCCGGGCGGCCGGCCATGAAACACGTGCTGTCGGGCTTCGGCCCTAGGCCGGCCTGGTCTTTTTCCAGTAGGGATGGGCGATGTCCTCGAAGGCCGACAGGGCCGCCGTGGAGCCGTCGCCCACGGCGTTGACGATCTGCTGGGAACCGCCGGTGACGTCGCCGGCGGCGTAAATGCGCGGGATGGAGGTGCGCTTGGCCCGGTCGGCGACGATATAGCCGTTGGCGTCAAGATTCAGCCCCAGCTCCTGGGCGATCTCGGTGTTGGGATTAAGCCCGATGGCCACGAACACCGCGTCGGTGGCGATCTCGCGCTCCTGGCCGTCAGCTTCCAACAGCCGCACGCCTGTCACCTTGGTCTCGTCGCCAAGGATCTCCACCACATTGGCCCCAAGGACGGTCGTAATCCCCGAGGCGGCCAGAGCGTCCTGCAAATGCTTCTCGGCCCGAAACTCGGTGCGGCGGTGCACCAGGGTCACGTCCACGCCAAGGTTTTTGAGGTGCAGGGCGTCGGTCAGCGCCGTGTTGCCGCCGCCGACCACCACGGCCTTTTTCTCACGGTAGAGGTAGCCGTCGCAGGTGGAGCAGTAGCTCACGCCAAAGCCGAAATAGCGGTCCTCCCCAGGCGCGCCGAGCTTGCGCCAGGACGCGCCCGTGGCCAGGATCAAGGCCTTGGCCACATAGACCGTCTTGTCGGTGTAGACCTCGACGTGCTTGCCGACCTTGACCTCGTCGATGCCCTCGCCCTCGTGGATGTCGGCGTAGCTTCGAGCCTGCTCGGCGATCATCTCCATGAGCCGCTTGCCCGGCACGCTGGCGAATCCCGGGTAGTTCTCGACCACCGGGGTCACGGTCACCTGGCCGCCGATGACGTTTTTCTCCAGCACCACGGCGGAAAGCCCGCTGCGCACGGCGTAGACGGCGGCGGTCAGCCCGGCCGGGCCGGCCCCGGCGATGACCACGTCCACTTCCTTGACCGGATAGCCGCCGGGCGTCTGGACGCCGGCGGCAGCGCGCTGCTCGGCCAAAAGTTCCTCGGCGGGCCGCAGCGTCACCAGCTCCACCACGAACCGCTCCTCGGGCAAAAGCCCCAGGGTGGAAAAGGTCTCGTTTATGACCGTATGCGGCACGCTGCCGACATGATAGCGCTCGGCCAGCTGGGGATGCTGGGAGGAATCCACGCACCAAGCCATCACGAGGTCGGGCCGCTCCACGGCGGCCCGAAAGGCGTTGCCGACCTGGCCCGGACAATAGGGGCACGAGGGATTGACGAACACCTGGACGTGGCGCTTTTCCTCAAGCTCCTGCAAGAGCTGGCGGGAAATCTGGGACAGGCCGCTTTTGCCGGCCGACAGCCGCATGATGGTCTCGACCAGGGTGCGGGCCTCCTCGCCCAAGGGCGCGCCGAGGTAGCGGATCTGGCAGCGGTCCGGGGCGAGCAGCAAGGTCGGGGAAAAATCCACCGCGTAGAGCTTGGCTTCGGGGCTGTCCAGACTCAGGAAGCGGGTGGTGATCTTGTCGGCGATCTCGGCCAGCTCCCGACACAGGGATTCCATGAAGGCGTTATAGGGCGTGTTCTGGCGCGGGTCGGTGAAGACCACCAGCTCCACCGGTTCCTGCATCCCGTCAAAGAACTTCCTCAGTTCCGGCAGGCTGTCCTCGGGGATCAACCGCTTGGGCGCGGCCGGCGCCTGGGGTTCCTGATCCGCCGTTTTCTTTTTCTTCTTGTCGTTTCCGAAAAGGGCCATCGCGCCCCTCCTTGCTCGTTTCCTGAAAGTCTTGGTTCATTGTGTAGCCAATGCGCGGCAAAGAGGCAAACAGTTGCGGGACGCAAGGCGTTTTTTCCTTGCGGGCCGGCGCAAAAAGTCTAGAACGAAACCAGGGAATCAGGGAGTCCGGTCCGGGGGGACCGGAAAAAGCACGTTGGGGGATGAGGCCATGAAAGATACGCTCATCGCGGCCGCGATGGTCTTTTTTGCGGCCATCATGTCGTTTTTCCCGTCAGCCTGGGAACCGGTCAGCGAAGCCGAGGCCCGAGATTTGTTGGGCAAGGACGTGGGGAAAAGTTAAAGAAAGGCAGAGAAGAGGCCTCCGGCGGCTGGGGGCCTGAGGCCCC
>ALAO01000138.1 GCA_000307955.1 Solidesulfovibrio magneticus str. Maddingley MBC34
GCCGGGGGCCTGAGGCCCCCGGCCCCCCCAAATGGGGAAATGGGAACCGAAAATCGGCTGACGAGCAGGCCGGCGAAGTTGTTGCGGCCCGTTTGCGGCGCGGTCTTGAGGAACATGCGCGCCAGGATCAAGCAACAGTCCGGCCCGTCTCCGTCGCGGCGAGGGTTGCCGGCCATCTCGCGCCGCAGCGGCGAGGCACTCGCCTCGCAACGCGTTCATGCCACAGGCTCAGCTCCCCCTTTTCCAGGCCGAAATCAGCGCCTGCCGCGCCTCCCCCAGGCTTTGGCCAGGCAAACGTCAAGACGTATCGAGCACAAGTCCACGGTTTATTCCGGCCAAAGCCCCCAATTCCCCGTCTCCAGGCCTTTTGTTGACCGCAATGGTCCGATGCTTTGCACGCAACAAATTTCCATATACACTATCCGGGCATTCTCCGAGCCAGGAGACGCGCCGGCCTGCGGCGCAGTATTGACGCCGGCCGACGCTGCCGTCATGCTGCGTTCATGCGGTGACTCGCTCCGGTCGACGGCCAGCCGCGCCATGACGGTCCAAGCGGCCAGTCTGGCGTCGCTGGCTTCGGACGCAACGGCCGGACAGCGAATTTCGGAAATGTCGGCAGTCTTCTCTCCTATCCGCAAACGGCATTTCCAAGGGTTCGGGGTCGTGCGCCGCGAGGCGAAACGGCCAATGGCCCGGTCAGGGCCGGCCTGAAGCGGGCGCGCGCCAATGCGCCGACAAACGCGCCGTCCCTCTGGCCTTGGCGGCATATGTTGTGCTATCCGTTCCATAGGCGGATTCTTGGCCCAAAGCGGATGTTTTCCGCCAAACCCCAACGCGGCCCCCCGCGCAAAGGGACTTCACCATGCGCCGACTGCTCGTTTTCGCCTTCGCGTTGCTTGTCCTGGCTCCTCCGGTCCCGGCCCGGGCCTTCTCCTTTTCCGAAGAGGAGTCCAAGGGCTCCCAGGCGTCCGCCGCCAAGCGGGCCACGGTCAACGCCGCCCTGTCCGCTCCCTGCCGCCAGAATATCAAGGGCAAACGCATTGCCTTGCTCCTGGCCGAACGCACCGGCGGCAAGCTGTCCCTGGGCGGTTCGGGCGTGCTTTTCGACGCCGTCAACCAGCAGCTCCAGCAGCTGGGCCTGAGTACCATCACCCAGGGCCAGATCAACGCCCAGATCGCCGCCGCCGAACGCCTGGCCATTTTAAACAACGACCCCGACGCCGCCCTGGCCGCCTCGGGCCGCATCGGCGCGGATTTCTTCATCCGGGGCGTCATCAGCGGCCGGGCCGGCAAGAACCTCATGGTCAACGCCAACGAGGTGGCCGTCACCATCATGATGACCCTGACCGACGCCCGGGGCCGGGTGCTCTCCAGCCAGCGGATGTCGGCCGAGTCCTGGGCCGGCCAGGACGTGGTCGGCGCGGCCCTGTCCGTCATCGAGGACGAGGGCGCCGTGGCCGTGGCCAACCTCTACCGCGATTTTTGCAGTCAGGCCGGCAAGTAGCGCCGTCTCCCCACATGCCGTCGCGACGCCAACCCCAACCCACGGGACGCCCCATGAAACGCTTTTCCCTCCTCGCCGCCCTGGCCCTGGCCCTGTGCCTGGGCATGGCCCTGCCGGCCGCCGCCAAGGCCAAGGACGCGCCGAACGCGCCCAAGCCCGAAGCCCCGGGACCGGAAAAAACCATCACCGTCACGGCCGAGGGCCTAGCCGACCCGGCCGGCGAGGCCTATGCCCGGGACAAGGGCCTGCTCCTGGACGCCCTGCGGGCCGACGCCAAGAACCAGATTTTGGAAAAAGCCGTGGGGGCTTACGTCGAGTCCTCCACCCTGGTCGAGAACTACGCCGTCATCAAGGACCGGATATTCTCCCGCTCCCAGGGCATCATCAAAAAGATCATCAAGGAATCCGACCCCTGGGTCGGCGAGGACGGGTTCGCCCATCTGCTCATGAAGGCCGAAGTCTATGTGGGCGGCGTGGAGGACGCGCTCAAGGAAATGAGCCGCGACGAGCGCATGGCGGCGCTCAAGGAACAGGGCAATCCGCGCATCTCGGCCACGGTCTTTGTGCGCGACGCCGCGCGCGGCCCCGACGTCGTGTCCGAACGCTCGCCGGTGGCCGAAAACATCATCAAGGAACGCATCAAGAGCTTTGGCTACCGCATCTGGTCCGACGACGGCCGCCCGTCCGACGGCAAGGGGGCCAAGGCCGCCGACTTCGCCATCTCGGGCGAGGCCAAGTTCAAGACCGTCAGCGCCAAGCTGCCGGCCTCGGGGCTCACCGTCACCAAGTACGTGCTCACCTCGCTGACCATCAAGTGCGTGGACAACCACACCGGCGAGGAAATCTACTACAACAGCAAGGTGCCCCAGAAGCAGAGCTGGGCCGACGAGGACCAGGCCCTGGAGGAAGTCGGCCGCATCATCGGCGGCGAATTCTCCAAGGAGTTCTTCGCCGACCATTTGCAGGCCCCGGCCAAGACCTACCAGATCCAGATCGCCGGGCTGCCGAGCTACGACGCCGGCCAGCTGGTCAAAAAGGAATTTATTGGCCTGCGCCCGGTGCTCAACGTGGATTTCCGGGAATTCGACAAGACCGGCACGTCGCTGTTCGAAGTAGAATTCGTCGGCACGCGCGGCAACTTCGGCGAGTTCCTGCAAAAGGCCATCCTGGCTCCGCTCAACCAGAAGATGGGCCAGGGCGCGTTCACCCTGGAATCGGCCCACGGCGACGTGGTGAAGCTGGCCTTTGCCTCGCCGCTGACCGCCCCGGCCGTCATGGAGCGCCTGGGCCAGGCCGTGCCGGCCTCCCTGGCGCAGGCCCCGCCCGAGCGGCTGCGCGAACTGGTCAAGTCCGAGGAGACGGCCAAGAAGGTGGCCGAGGTGGTGCCCGACGCGGCCAAGGTCCTCTCCGGCGAGCAGGCCCCGGCCAAGCCGCTGGATGCGGTCAAGAATTTCTAACCGGTGCGCGCTGTCCCGGCAAACCGACTGGCGTCCCCAACCCCAACCCCACACGGAGGAGCATCATGCGGTTTTCTGTTCTCGGCGTTTTGGCCCTTTTGGCGACGGTTGGCCTCACCGGTTGCGTCACCGGCGGCTCGGCTTCGAAACAGGCCAACGAGGCGGCCGACCAGGCCATGTACCAGGCCATCACCTACAGCGACAAACCCGGTCCCATGCTGGTGGTCATTCCCGGCGAGATCAAAAGCGCCAATGCCACCTACACCCAGAAAGTGACCAGCAACAACATCGCCGACTACGCCGAGCTGGAGCTGGGCAAAGCCCATTACGTGGTGCTTGAGCGCTCCGACCTGGGGCCCATGCTCAAGGAAATCGAGGTCGCGGCCAACCTCGGCGACGCCACCCAGCTGAAGAAATTCAAGAAGGGCAAGTTCAAGGCCACCAACTGGCTGGTGCGCTTCGACATCCTCAAGGCCGAGCCCGTCTCGGAAGTGAAAAAGAGCTTCGACGGCCGCTGGATCGGGGCCATCGCCGGCTCGGCCATCGGCGGCGCGGGCGGTTACGCCGCCGACGCCACGGCCAGCTCCGTCCATGCCAACGAGGCCGCCGCCGTGTGGATCGTGGGCCTGCGCTACAAGATCCTCGACGCCAACACCGGCGAGCAAAAAGCCACCGGCTACATCGAGGACAAGATGGAAATCAACTCCAAGGGCGGCGGAGCGCTTGGCGTGTCCCAGTCCGAAACCCGCGTCATGACCCTGGACACCATGTCCCAGCGGCTGGTCCAGAAGGCCGTGGCCGACATGGACAAGCTGAAGTAGCCAACGCCCGAACCCAAGGAGAGCCGTCATGGCCAAACATCTCATGACCGCCCTGACCGCCGCCGTGCTGCTGCTCGGACTTGCCGCCTGCCAGCCCCAGCAGACCGTGGTGGTGGCCGCGCCCCAGGCCTCGGCCCAGGATTACTACGACGCCGGCGTGCGGGCCTTTACCATGGGCGACTACAACAACGCCGCCGCCCAGTTCGACGCCGCCGTGCGCATGGCCCCGGGCATGGCCGACGCCTATTGGTACCTCGGCCAGAGCTATGTCCGCCTGGGCCAGACCGGCCGGGCCGACGCCGCCTACCGGGCCGGCCTGACCGTGGCCCCGGGCTACGCCCGCCTGCACGAGGGTCTGGGTATTCTCAGCTACGACACCGGCAACCAGTTGGTCGCCCGCCAGGAACTGGCCCAGGCCGCGGCCCTTGGCTCCACCAACCCCCAAGCCTACTTCTACCTCGGCAACCTGGCCCTGCTCGACGGCGACTGCCCGGCCGCCAAGGCCCATTACCAGCGCGCCCTGGCCCTGGACCCGAGCTACGCCCTGGCCCGCCAAGGCCTGGCCGACGCCCAGAGCCGCTGCCGTGCAAAGGCCGCGCCCGCGCCCAGGCCCAAGGTGGAAAAGAGCTTCACCGGCGGCGGCCGGGCCATTGATCCGTCCGACTTCTAGGATCACGCCCCCGGTCCCCCCAAAACAACCCGTCGCGTCCGGCCGCCGGCCGGACGCGACGCCAACCAGCCTTCGCCAACGGCAAGGAGTGTCCCATGCCTTCGCGCTTCGCCCCGAGCCTCGCCGGCCTGCTCATGGCCGCCATGGCGATCCTGGCGACCCTGCCGGCCCAGGCCGGCAACGACGCCCTCATGGAAGCCTGGAAGGCCCGGCGGCAGGAACTTTCCCGAAAAATCGCCGATCATCTGGCCAGTCAGCAGCGCCTGCCCCAAAACGGGACCGTGCGCTACACCGCCCGGGTCAAACCCGATCCGGCCGCGCCCGGCGGGCTGCTCCTGGCCGTGGACGAGGTCAGCGTGGTTCCAGCCGGCGCGCCGCCTGGCAAACGGGTGGAAGGCCCGGCCGCCAGCCAGGCCATGGACGCCGCCTTCGCCCCCCGCGACCCGGGGCTGTCGGTGCGGCTGCAAACCCTCGACGTGCCCATGGGCGCGACGGTCCAGGGCACGCTGACCGTCAAGGACGGCAAGCTCGTCCCCCCGGCCGAAGGCGGGCCGGCCGTTGACCCGGGCGCGGCCGCCAAGGCCGGAGCGCAGCCCGCCGCCCCCGCCGAGGAAGAACCTTCGCTTTTGGACAAGGTGCTAAGGGCCCTGGGCTGGTGATCCGGCGCGGCCGAGGGCCGCGTCCAAACGACAAACAGGCATGTCTCTTGCTCTCGTACAGGCAAGGAGACGGCCCGGCCGGCGCAAGCGCGCCGCGAGCCGGCAAACCGCCGGGAGGCGCTCCCGCCAGACCGGGCAAGGACGCCCGATCAGGGAACGCCCCGGCCGTCCCGCACACGACAAGGAGTCCGCCATGCGAAAGACCTTCTTTTTCCTTCCCGTCCTTATCCTGCTCATGGCCGGCCTGGCCCTGGCCGCCGGCAACCGGCAACTCATGTCCGAAAAGATGGCCACCCAGGATCTCAAGCGCAAACTCATGGAGTCGGTCATCGGCTTCAAGGTCAAAAGCGAGGGGAAGTTCGGCCTCACCGAAGACCCCAACCTGCGCGAGGACACCAAGGCCGCCGCGGTGATGAAGGGTGTCATCGTGGACAAGATGATCTACGACAAAGACAAGGACATCGCCCTGGCCTTTGGCCACATCGAACTGGGCGACATCGTCAACGTCCTTGGCGAACTGCACCGCTTCAAGGGCGTGCGGGTGGAAAGCTTTGGCTTTGGCACCACCACCGAGGCGGCCCGGCCGGCCCTGATGGCCCTGCGCGCCGCCCAGATCAACGCCTACGACGAACTGGCCCAGGTCATGATCGGCGAGAAGATCTACAGCGCAAGCCGCGCCGAAAACTTCGTGCTCACCAAGGACGTCAACCGCTCCAAGGTCTGCGCCGCCATCTTCGGGGCCTACATCCCCGACATCGAACTCAACGCCCCCCAGCGGGGCTGGGGTTGGGACCAGAGCGGCAACGCCTTCGTCAAGCTGGAGATCGACGCCAGGAAGGTCCACGACATCCTCGGCAACCTGCTCGTCTACAAGGGGCAGAACATCATCGAGGTCATCGGGCACGGTTCGCCCGTGGACGATCTGGCCGACCAGCCGGCCGGCAGCATGATCCGCAACTCCGGCTCCAAGAGCAAGGCCATGTCCCTGGACGTGCCCCTGGGCCAGACCCCGGCCCAATAGGCCGAGCGCATGGCGAAAGAACGCGGCGGCATGTCCTGGGCTTCCCTGGCCGCCAGACCTCTGGGCTTCGTGGTTGGGGTCTGGCGCGCCCTGGGTTCCCGGGCCGAGCTGCTCCTGGCCGGCCTAGCGGTGACCGCCGCCGTGACCGGCCTGTACCTGGCCCGGCCGACCTGGCTGGAATTCCAGGACGGCAAGCTCTACGACGCCATGCTCACCCGGGAGCGCCAGACCGTCCGCAGCGGCGTGCCCGTGGTCGTGGACATCGACGAGGCCAGCCTGGCCGAGCACGGCCAATGGCCTTGGCCGCGCTACCGGGTGGCCTTGCTGCTTGGGCGGCTTCGAAACGCCGGAATCGCCGCCGTGGGCATGGACATCGTTTTTGCCGAACCCGACCGGGCCAGCCCCAGCGCCGTCATCGGCCAGTTGCGCCGCGACCTGCACTTGGACGCATCCGTCACGGGCCTGCCCGACGCCCTCAGCGACTACGACCGGGTGCTGGCCGACATGCTGCGCTCCGGCCCTTTTGTCCTGGGCTACTACCAGGACTTCGGCCAGCCGGGGCATGTCGGCGGCCCGGCCGGACAGGCGTCCGAAGGGACCTGCCCCCTGCCGCCGGCCCGGCTGTCCATGGCCAAGACCCCGGACGCCATGTCCCTGGACGCCTGTCTGCCGGAATCCCGGCGCATGGTCTGTCCGCTGCCCGTGCTGGCCAAGGCCGCCCCGGCCGCCGGGTTCATCAACACCCTGCCCGACCGCGACAACATCGTGCGCCGCAGTCCCCTGGTGCTGGAGCATCTGGGCCGGCTGACCCCGAGCCTGGCCCTGGCCGCCGTCATGGAGGCTTACGGCGTCAAAAACGCTGTGCTGCGCGTCACCTCGGGCGGCATCGAATCCTTGACCTTGGCCAGTCAAGCCCTTGGCCGGCGGGTCATCCCCCTGGACGCCGGCGGCCGGGTGCTGGTCAATTACCGGGGACCGGGCGGCACGTTTCCCCATTTCAGCGCCGCCGACGTCCTGGCCGGGCGTATCGAGCCCGGCGATTTCAAGGGCCGCGTCGCCTTTATCGGAGCCTCAGCCGCCGCCCTGCGCGACCTGCGGGCCACGCCATTGGACCGGGCCATGCCCGGGGTCGAGGTCCATGCCACCATCGCCGACATGATCGTTTCCGGCGACTTCCTGTCCCAGCCGGACTGGGCCGTGGCCGTGGAACTTTCGGCCACCGTGGTCATGGGCCTTTTATCGGCCGCCCTTTTAGCCTACGCCCCGGCCGCCACGCTCCTGATCCCCTTCGCCGCCCTGGGCGCCGGCGGCTGGTACGGCGCGGCGGAGCTGCTCGGCCGCACCGGCCTGTACGTGTCGCCGCTGTTTCCCCTGCTCGTCCTGGTCCTCAATTTCACCCTGCTCACCTTTCTCAAGTTCTGGCGCGAGGAGCGGCAGAAGCGTTTCCTGCACGGGGCGTTTTCGCGCTATGTGGCCCCGGCCGTGGTGGCCCGCATCATGGCCCGGCCCGAGGACCTGCGTCTGACCGGCGTGGAGCGCGACGTCACCGTGCTGTTTTCCGATGTGCGCGGCTTCACCTCCCTGTCCGAACGCCTGACCCCGACCCAGGTCTCGGAGCTGCTCAACCGCTACTTCACGCCGCTCACCCGCATCATCATGGAACGCCTGGGCACCATGGACAAATTCATCGGCGACGCGCTCATGGCCTTCTGGAACGCTCCGGTGACCGTGCCCGGCCACCCGGCCCAGGCCGTGGCCGCCGCCCTGGAGATGGGGCAGCGATTGGACGTCCTCAACGCCGCCTTTACGCGCGACTACGGCCTCGCCATCGCCTCGGGCGTGGGCCTGCACCGGGGCATGGCCCGGGTCGGCAACTTCGGTTCCGAGGAGCTTTTCGACTACACCGTCATCGGCGACACCGTGAACCTGGCCTCGCGCCTGGAAGGGCTGACCAAATACTACGACGTGCGGGTGCTGGTTTCCGGGGAAATTCATCAGGAGGCCAAGGACGCGCCGCTGCTGGCCGGGCTGGCGGCCTTCGTGGCCATGGACCGGGTGCGGGTCAAGGGCAAGGACGAGGCCGTGGACCTCTATGCCGTCTTATCCGCGACCGAGGCCGACCGCCGCCGGGAGGAGCTGGCCGCCTTCGGCGCGGCTCGGGAACTTTACGCCGCCGGCCGCTTCGCCGAGGCGGCCGAGGCCTTTGCCGCCCTGGCCGAAACATACGCCTGGAAGGCGTTTGGCGTTTTCGCCGAACGCTGCGCCGCCCTGGCCGACGACCCGCCCCCGGATGACTGGGACGGCGTGTTTTCCCACACCTCGAAGTGAGTCCCACGCAAGGCGTCCACGCAAAACGCCCCCCCGACGGCCGGCCGTCGGGGGGGCGTTTT
>ALAO01000139.1 GCA_000307955.1 Solidesulfovibrio magneticus str. Maddingley MBC34
CGGCATTGAGCGCCAGCAGGTTGGTCTGGTCGGCGATGTCCTCGATGGTCTGGGCGATGGAGCCGATGCCGTCGGCCTTGCGGCTCAAATCCGACACCGAGTCGTAGACGTCCTGAAAGCCCGTGCTGATGCCGTGGACGTCGGCCTTGACCTGCTCCATCTGGCGGCCGCCCTCGGTGGCCGCCGCCTTGGACTGTTCGGCCAGCCGGGCCGTTACTTCGGCGTTGCGGGCGATCTCCAGCACCGAGGCGGTCATTTCCTCCACGGCCGTGGCCGTTTCATTGATGCGCCCGGACTGGTGTTCGGCCCCGGAGGTCGATTCGCCGATCTGGGCTGACAGTTCGGCCGAGGCGGTGGAGACGATGCCGACCACGCCCTTGAGGCTGTCGGCGGCGTGGAGCATCCCTTCCACCCGGGCGGCCTCGGCCCGGGCCGTGGCTTCCTCGGCCCGGTTGGCGGCCTCTTCGGCCTGGCGCGCCTTGTGCTCGGCCTCGGCGCTTTTGGCTTCGATCTCGGCCATGTTGGCCTCAAGGGTGGCCGAGGTCTGGTTGAGGGCCTCGTAAACCTGCCCCACTTCGTCACGCCGGGTCACCGTGAGCCGAGTCTTGTAGTTGCCCTGGGCGATTTGCTTGAGGTGGCCAATCATGCGTCCCAGGGCCCGGAAGATGGCGCTGTTGAGGAAAAAGAGCAGCAAGCCGCAGATGACCGCCAGGATAAACACAAACCCTCCGGCCGACTTCCACATGAGGCTTTTCATGGGGGCGACGAGTTCCTCGTAGTCCACGAAGGTCAAAAACTTCCAGCCAAGACCGGAGACCGTGGACGTCTGCACCAGATACCGTTTGCCGCCCATGTCGAGGAGCTGGTGGCCGTCGGGCGCGGCAAAGGCTTTTTCCATGGCCGGCACGCCGATCTCCGCGAGCTTCTTGAAATTATGTTTATCGTCGCTGGGGTCGGAGATGATCACGCCGTCGCCCTGGACAAAGACCACGTAGCCGGTCTTGGCGATGCGGATGTCCTTGACGATCTTGGTCAGCACGCCAAGGGAGATGTCGACGCCCACGGCCCCGACGAGCTTGCCCTTGTCCGAGACCACCTTGGTGACGCTGACCACGGCCTCGCCGGTGGTGGACATGTAGGCCTTGGAAATGATGGTCCGATCCGGCGTTTGCATGGCCTCCTGATACCAGGGACGCTTGCGCGGGTCATAGCCGGCCGGCATCTCGCCGGCCACGCTGGAGACGAAGCCGCCGTCGACGGAACCGAAAAACACTTCCACATAAGCCGGATGGGTGGCCTGGACCCGGGCGAAAAGGGCCGTGATCTCCTGGCCCAGGGCATCGTCCGGCCGGGGAACGGACTTGGTTTTGACCGTGGTGGCGGCGTAGGAGGTCAGCGTGGCGTCGGACTTGGGCAGCAACGAGTCGCCGGCCAGGAACGTGACGTTTTGCTTGGACTGCTCCATGAAGATGGTCATGGCGTTTTCCAGCTGGCCGATCTCCTTGCGGATGGACGCGACGTGCAGGGCCACGGTATCGTCATAGATGGTGTTGAAAATGATGCCCAACACAATGGTTGTGGGTATGGAGATGACCAGCACCAGTTGCAACATGATCTTGAATTTTATGGATCGCATACTCCCATCCTTAATCCTGGTCCGGATTCCCGCTGACCGCCTTGACGCCATCTTCGAATCTCGACTACTGTATTATCGATATTATACTCGCCCGCCAAAGACGCAACCCCTAAAGAGGGCTTATAGCAACATACCCTATGTGACGATTCCATTGCAAGCCAAAGCGCAAAACTCGCCACATCCATGTTCCAGCCTGACGCGACAGGTCGCCAGGCTCTCGCCTGCCATGCCTGCTGGCGAGGATGCAACACGTTTTGCCGTACAACCGTAATCGTTGCACTCACAACAGCCCCCCTCCAGGGCCTCGGCCCGGGACTTCCATCGCAGACGTTGACTTTTTTGTCGAGAGGTGCTTTCTGGATCTCGTCGAGGGACAAAAAGGCCATTTTCTCGTTTGCGGGAGCGGCAAACGCGGCTTTTTCGGCGTCTCGACCCCTTCCTCTGCGTGTTTCGCACTCCAGAATCGGACGGTTTCCGACGCGGCTTTCGTTGGCGCGCCGGCCGTCGCAAATACGGTTTTTCACAAAACCGGAATTCACTCGTCAGGCTTTCTCCTGCCCGGGCATGGTTGTGTCGTGCCGGGTAGGACGGCCTCCGTCGCCCGCCCAAAGACGTTTGGGCCGGCGGGCGACGGCTACCGCGCCCAGGGAGGTTCTCATGGATAGGGAACTCGTTACGCGCCACGAACAGACTCTGCTTCGGGCCATGGCCTCGGTGGGGGACTGCCAGAACGTGCTGGGCCGCCTCGACCGGCAGTGGACCCGGGCCACCTTAACCGGCAAGATCAATTGCAGCCGCATCGCCCAGACGCTGATCGACTTCATCATCACCACCCAGGACAATTTTGCCGCCCTACAAAAGAATCTGGTGGACACCCTGGTGCTGGAAAACACCCAGAAGGTGGTCCTGGAAATCGCGGCCGTGGCCCAGGTGGCCATCGACATCCTCAAGCGCAACCTGTTTGAGCGCACCGCCGACGTCGGGTTTCTGGCCACCGACGACGACATCGTGCGTTTTCTGCTGGCCGGCGACTTCTCCCGCGACGCGGTGGAACCCATCGAGGAGCGTCTGCTCGAATACCGCAACAAATACACCGTGTATTGGGAGATCGTGGTCATGGACGCGGACGGCGTCGTTCGCGCCCACCTCGACAGGAACAATCCCCTTTCCCGCAGCGCCGACCCCTTGCTGGCCCAGGCCATGGGCTGCCGCGAGTACGTGGAGACCTACCGCGAAACCGACCTGGCCCCGGGGCGCGGCGACGTGCTGGCCTATTCCCAGGCCATCCGCCATCCCGACAGCGGCGCGCCCATCGGCGTGCTGGCCCTGCTTTTTGACTTCGCCGGCGAGATGGAAGGCATCTTCGAGAGTTTGAAGCGCTCCTCCGACGACATGATCATCGAAATCCTGGACGGCGACGGCCGGTCCATCGCCACCAGCGACCCGGTCCGCGCCCCGGCCGGACGCGCCCATGCCCTGAACCTGCGCGACGACTTCCACATGACCCAGCTGGCCGGCGAGGCCTATCTGTCCAAAACCCTGCCCACCAAGGGCTACCAGGGCTTTTTCGGCCTGCCCTGGTACGGCCACGTGCAAAAGCGGGTGGCCACGGCCTTTCGCAACGGGGTCAACGGGCATCGGTTCGACGAGGCGGCCATCCGCCAAAACGCCATCTTCTCCGGCCGTCTGGTGCAGGTGGAGGAAGCCTCGGAAAACGTGCTGTCCGACCTGGAACTGGTGGTGCAAAACGGCGAGATCATGGCCGCGAAAAAATCCGTCCAGGCCGATCCGTCCGAGCGGGTGGAGGCGCAAGCCCTGCCCCATGTCTTAAACGAGGTCAAAAAGATCGGCGACCAGGTGCAGCATGTGTTCCAGGAGTCCACCGGCGGCCTTTTAAAGCTCGTCACCGCCTCGCGCCTGCACGACGTGCAGTTCCTGGCCGCCCTGGCCATCGACATCATGGACCGCAACCTCTACGAGCGGGCCAACGACTGCCGCTGGTGGGCGCTGACCTCGGATTTCCGCCGCTTCCTGGACCAACCCCGCCTGGCCGAGGCCGACCGCGGCCGGATGCGCGAAATTCTGGCCTACATCAACAGCCTCTACACCGTGTACACCAACCTCTTCGTCTACGACCGCGAAGGCCGGATACTGGCCTGCTCCAACCCCGACGAGCACCGCCAGGAAGGCCGCGCCGTCACGGCCCGCTACGTGTCCGAAACCCTGGCCATAGCCGATTCCCAGCTCTACCGGGTCTCGGATTTCGAAACGACCGACCTCTACGAGGCCGGCGGCCAACCCCGCCCCACCTACATCTACAGCGCGCCGATCACCTCGCTGACCAGCCCCGGCACGACCATCGGCGGCATCGGCATCGTCTTTGACAGCGAACCGCAGTTCCTGTCGATGTTAAACGACTGCCTGCCCCGGGACGGCTCGGGCGGCATCCTGGAAGGATCGGAAGGGATGTTCGTGGAAACGGGCGGGCGCATCGTGGCCTCGACCAACCCGGAGCACGCCCCGGGCGACGTGGTCGATCTGGCCGGGGTGTTCTGCGATCTGGCCTGCGGGGAACTCGCCTCCCATCTGACGGCCGAGGGCGACCGGCTCTACGCCGTGGGCTGCGCCCATGCCTGCGGCTACCGCGAGTACAAACGCGGCGACGGCTACGTCAACGACCTGCTGGCCGTCATCAAAGTGCGGATATAGGCCGGATAGTCCGGCCAAAACGCCAAACGGCGGGACGTCCGGCAACCGGACGCCCCGCCGTTTGACGTTGCGCAAGCGGCTACAGCGAAACGAATTCCACCCCAATCCCGCTGCTTGCGAAATCCACCAAGGCCAGGGAGCCGCCGGGCGTGAGCTCCCCGGGATTCACCAGCCGCGTGTCGCCGTAGGTCGTATCCTCGGCGGCGTGGGAATGGCCGAAGAAAATGACGTCGAAGCGGCCGGCCAGGGCCTCGGCAATGCGGGCCGACAGTCCGGGGCGCGGCCCCCAGCCGTGGACCGCGGCCACGCGCACGCCTTCGAGCACCAGTTCCACCAGCGGCGGCGGATCGCCGCCCAGGGCAAAGCCGTCGCAGTTGCCGGCAACCGAGATATGGCCGGGGTGCTGGATGAGATAGCTCCACACAGCCTGGCCGGTATGGTCGCCGCAGTGGATCACGTAATCGGCCGGGGCCAGGTACTCGGCGTAGACGGCCTCGAAAAAGGCGTTTGGCCGCGAGAGGTGGCTGTCGGAGATGACGGCGGCGCGCATGGTCAGTCCTTGGGGGCGTGCCCGTTCTTGCGGTTCCACCACTGCCGGTCCGGGCCGTTGAACCACCATTCGGCGTGGTCGGTCTCGGCCAGCGTCTTGGCCAGGGCGCGGCCTGCGTCGGTGCGCAGCCGGGCCATGGCCGCTTCGATCCAGGCGGCGGCGTAGCGGTTGCCGAGGTCAAGCTCTTCCTTCAAATTGGCGATGAGATCGATCTGGTCGGCGTCCTGGGCCAGCTTGGCTTCCAGGGTCTGGGCCGCTTCCAGCTCGTCATGCAGCGGCATGACCGTGGCGGTGAGTCCCGTGCCGGCCAGGGCGTCGGCCAGGGCGCGCCGGGAGTCGCAGGCGTTATAGAGCTTGTTGACGTAGTTGAAATCGCCGGTGCGGGCTTCGTGCAGGTCGTGGAACAGGCACATGGCCATGGTGCGGTAGGGATCGGCTCCGGCCTGCCCGGCCAGCATGAAGCCGATCATGGCCGTGCGGCAACTGTGCTCGGCCACGTTTTCCGAGCCCGAACCGAGAAACTGGTAGCCGGTGCGCGGGGTCTTGCGCAGCATTCCGGCCTCGAAGACCAGGTCGGCCAGGCGCGTGGCCCGCTCCCGGTCGCTCATGTCCACCTTGGCGTGGTCGTCCGTCGTCATGGGCGCTACTCGTGAAACGCCCGCCCCGCCTTGGCGCGGGGCGGGCGGCAAGGCGGCTACGTGCGGTAGTCGGCGTTGATCTTGATATAGTCGTAGGTCAGGTCCGAGGCCAAAAGCAGATAGCGGCCCGGGCCGGCCCCCAGTTCGATGTCCACGGGAATCTCGCCCCGGCGCATGTGGGGGGCGAGCAGGGCGTCCAGGTCGTCGGCCACGGGCATCCCGTTTTCAAAGACCGGCACCCCGCCGATGCGCACGGCCACGTCGTCGGGATCAAAGACCGCGCCCGAGCGGCCGATGGCGCAAACGATGCGGCCCCAGTTGGCGTCGCGGCCGAAAAAGGCGGTCTTGACCAGAGGCGAATTGCCCACGGCCCGGGCGGCCAGTTCGGCCTCGGCCGGGGAAGCCGCGCCCGTCACCTTGATGCGCAGCACCTTGGTGCCGCCCTCGGCGTCCTGCACGAGCATGGCGGCCAAGGTCTGGCAGACCTCGGCCATGACGGCGAGCAGGGCCTGTCGGCCCTCGGCCGAGTCGATGACCACTTCCGACGCGCCGTTGGCCAGCCCCAGGACGCAGTCGTTGGTGGAGGTGTCGCCGTCCACGGTGACGCTATTAAAGCTGCGGTCAGCGGCGGCGGCCACGGCCTCCTGCCACCACAGCGAGCCGACCTTGGCGTCGCACAACAGCACCCCGATCATGGTGGCCATGTTGGGGGCGATCATGCCGGCCCCCTTGGCCATGCCCAGCACGCGCACCTCGCCGGCGTCGGTGGTGAGCGTCCCCCAGGCGATCTTGGGGAAGCTGTCGGTGGTCATGATGGCCTTGGCCGCGGCCATGGCCGGGGTCTGGCCGAGGTTTTCGGCCAGGGTCGGGACCACGGCCTTCCATTTGTCCATTTTGAGCCGCGCGCCGATGACGCCGGTGGAAGCCGGCAGGATCTCTTCCGGCGACAGGTCGGTGGCCTTGGCGACCAGGGACAGGGTCTCGCGGCAGTCGGCGATGCCGGCCGCGCCGGTGCAGGCGTTGGCCTGGCCGGCGTTGACAAGGATGGCCCGGGCATGGCCGCCTGACGCGGCCAGCTGGGCCTTGGCCACGGTGACCGGGGCGGCCTGGAAGAGGTTTTGGGTGAAAACGCCGGCGGCGGCGGCCGGGGATTCGCTGACGATCAGCGCCAGGTCGTCGCGGCCGGTGGTGTACTTGAAGGCGGCCGAAGCCGTGGCAAAGGAAAAGCCCTTGGGAACGGGAATCACGGGCGATGGCATGGCGGCGCTCCTTGGGTTTATTGATGATGACGGACGGGGACGGCCGGCGGCCGGTCAGGGCGCGGGTCGGGCCGAAGCGGCCCGGGAGGAACCTGGCGCGGCCATTTCCTCCCGGCTGATGACGCCGTCGTTGTTGCGGTCCAGGCGGCGGAACTCGCGTTCCTGGAAATTTCGCCATTCCTCCAGGGTGATGCGGCCGTTGCCGTCGGCGTCGATGGCCGAGAAGGCGGCCGGAGCCGCCGGAACAGCGGCCGGAGTCGCCGGTGCGGTCGGAGCCGGCGCGGCGGCCGGGGACGCTGGCGGCAGCCCGGTCGGCCGGGCGACCGGCGCGGCCAGGGGACGTTCGGCCAGGGGCTGAGCGCCTGCTGCCGGCCCAGGCGGCGCGGTCGATCCGCCCGGGCCGCCCGGGCCGGCCGGACCGCCGGCCGGCGGAAAATCCGGCGACGGATAGGACGTGGCCACGGGCTGGCGCGGCGCTTCCTGGCGCACGCAGCCCGCCCCGGCCAGGGCGGCGGCCAGGACAATCCCGGCGATGGCGAACAGCTTTTGCGGCATGGCGATCCTCGCACGGCCCGGCCCACGGGACGGGGCAAGGCGGTTTCGTCCTCTACACCAAACCGCCCCGGCCGGCCATACCCGGTCTTGACAGGGAGGCGGGGCTTTGCCAAGCCCCGGACATGCGCTTTCTGCCCACGCTGGCCCTCGCGGCCGCCATAAGCCTCGCTCCGGCAGGCCTTGGCGCGTTCACGGGCAACGACCGGCTGTTCCTTGGAACCGAGGCCCTCATGCGCGGCCGCTACGAACTGGCGGCCCAGACCTTTGCCGCCGTCCTGGCCGCCGACCCTGAAAACCCTTACGCCCGCACCCGGCTGGCCCTGGCCCTGGCCGGCGGGGGCGACACGCGCGCCGCCCGGGCCGAGCTGGAAAAGGCCCTGGCCGCCCGGGGCGACGACCTGTTCGCCCTGTGGAGCCTGGGCAACCTCGACCTGCTGGCCGGCCAGCCCGTAGCGGCCAAGGGCCGGTTCACGGCCATGGGCCAGGCCGATCCCGGCAATCTGCGCGCCCGGCTGGGGTTGGCCCTGTGCGACCTGCAAGCCGGGCACACAGCCCAAGGGCTGGCCGGACTGGCCCAGGTGCAGCAGGCCGAATCGGCCGACGTCCTGGTGCGCGTGCTTTGCGGCCTAGTCTACTGGAACCTCGACGCCCCGGCCAATGCCCGGCTGGAGCTGGAGGCGGCCCTGGAACTGGAGCCGCGAAACACCGCCGCCCTGGAACTTTTGGGGCTGGTCTACCGCCGCCAGGGCAAGGCCGATCTGGCCGCCAGCGCCTGGAGCCAGGCCCTTGGGGTCGATGCGAACGCGGCCGGGGCGCGGTTTTTCCTGTCCCGCCTGGCCCAGGACGAAGGCCTGGCCGCCGCCCTGGCGGATAAGCCGGCCGAAGCCAAGCGGGCCTACGAACGCGCCTTGTCCATTGATCCCGGCAACGCCGCCGCCGCCAAGGCCCTGGGCCTTGGCCTGGCCCAGCCGGCCACTTCCGCCGGGGGCAATGCTCCGGGCAAGCACCCCGGACCGGACAAATCGACCCGGCCCACCAGCGACGACGGCCATCGGCCCGGGACGCCCGCGCCGTCAGGCGAGGCTTCGCCCCCCAACGGCGACGCCGCGCCGCCGGCCATACCCAAGCGCACCAAGGCCGTCGCGCCCGCCGGCCCTTCGCCGACCGCCCCGGAACACCCGGGAGCCGCCCCGACCCCGGCCGTCGCCCCGCCCCCGGGCGGCGACGTGACCGCGCCAGCCAAGGCCAAACATCTCAGGCCCGTTGCGCCCGCGCCGGCCAGCCCGCTTCCGGCCGCCCCAGACCAGCCCGGAACGCCGTCGCCGACGCCGGCTCCCTACGCCGCGCCGCCGGCCAAACCCAAACCCGCCAAACGTCCGGCCAAGCCGGCTGCCCCCATGCCCGCCGCGCCCCAGCCTGCGACGCCCGCTGCCGACGCGCCCCCTCCGGCCGCCCAGACGACCCCGACGGCCACGGACGTCGGACTCGCCGACGCCACGGCGCCTGGGCCCGTCGATCTTCGGCCGACCCCGGCCATACGGGCCAAAGCCGCCCCGCCGCCGCACCGGCAGACGCCCCCAGCCCAAGACGCCCTCGCGGCCATTGAGGCGCGCCTCCCAACTTCCTAGGCCCAGACCGACACGCCGCCATCCCGCCCCTTGGTTGACGCGCCTGCCCGTTTGCGCCAAGCTTGGCCCACTGCAACAAGGAGAGACCGGATGATTCGTTTGTTTTCGGCTGTTATCCTCATGCTGCTGACCGCCTTGCCGGCGGCGGCCCAATCGTTTGCCCCCAAGAGCTATCCCGACTGCGTGATGCTCTACGTCAAGAAAGCCGCGTCCCAGGACGGCGGCATGATCATGCGCCGGGCCTGCAAATGCCGCTACCAAGATCCCAAGGGGCCGGACTGCAAGGACTATTCGCAGGCCGCCCTGGACTGTATCATTTCCAACGCCGGCGCGGCCGAACGCGACGAGCAGGCCTGGGGCGTTGAGCGCGCCTGCCGCACCAAGTTCCCGGCCAAATAGCGCTCCACCCATCCTGGCCCACAAAAAAACGCCGTCCCAAACCGGGACGGCGTTTTTTATTGCCGCATGGTCGCGACTGCGGCCCAAACAAATGAAAGCGGCTCCAGGTCGCCATCCCGGAGCCGCTTTCTGAAATGTCCTTTTCGGAGGAAGGATGACTCTCTATTAGCAACAGCCGTGCCAACGTCCGAAAAATTGTATTTAATCCAATAAAATCAGTGACTACTAAAATCTCGCCCAGCGCGACCGGCCGGCGGCAGGCCCTTTTGACGCTGTATTCGGTGCAAAAACTTTTACCCCGGCCGCCAAGTCCCGGACAGACGGGACAGGAATTTGTACCGGGCCGGCCATCGCTCAAAAAATCGTGGAAAATCATATTATTACCCGAGGCTCTTGCAACGCCCGTCGGGCTGCGCCGCGCCGGGGATGGGCTGGGCCGGGTCCGCGCCCATCGGGGCGGTACAAATCCTTGTCCCGGCTCCCCCTCCCCCGCCATCGCCGGACGAAGGCCGGCGGCGAAACCCGGGGCGGCCGGACCGGCCGGGCCCCGAGCGGAGCCCGGGCACGACATCCGCCCCCAAAGCCGCTACTGCGGCATGAGCAGGCGGTTCTTCTTGCGCCGGGCGATCTCCCACTCGGTGTCGAGCATGAGCTTTTCCTGCTTGGCCGCGAAAATCTCCTGGGCATGGCTCACGCCGGCCTTGTGGTCCTCGGCGGCCATGAAATCCCGGGCGCGCTTTTCCGCCGCCGCCTTGCGCTCGAGCAACTCGGCCATCTCGGCCTCAATGGCCGCCACCTGGGCCTCGATGTTCTGCGGAACAACCTCTTCGCTCATGAATCCTCCACCACGATGGTCTTGATGTTGGCAAATTCCAAAAGCCCGTGGCGGGCCAGCTCCCGGCCGTAGCCCGAACGCTTGACCCCGCCGAAGGGCAGCCGAAAATCCGAACGCGGCACGGCGTTGACCGTGGCCATGCCCACCTCCAGCCGCCGGGCCAGGGCCAGGCCCCGGGCCACGTCGGCCGTCCAGACGCTGCCGGCCAGGCCGTATGGCGAGGCATTGGCCAGGGCCAGGGCGTCATCGGCGTCCTCGGCCGCGATCAAGGCCGCCACCGGGCCGAAAAGTTCCTCGTCAAAGGCCGGCATCCCTGGCCGGACGTCGGCCAAGAGCGTCGGCGCGTAGAAATAGCCCGGCCGGTCCAGGCGATGCCCGCCGGCCACCAGCCGCGCCCCGGCGGCCAGGCTCTCGCGCACCTGCCGGTCGAGATTTTCCAGCAGATCCAGCCGGGCCAGTGGCCCCACCGTGGCCGCCGGGTCGTCCGGGTCGCCCGCCCGATGAGCGGTCAACCGCTCGGCCAGCCGCCGGGTGAATTCGTCATACAGCGGGGCCTCGACAATGAAACGCTTGGCCGCGATGCAGGCCTGGCCGCACACCCGCATCCGGGCCGTCTCGGCCGCCGAACAGCAGTCGTCCAGGACCGCGTCGGCCATGACAATGAAGGCGTCGGCCCCGCCAAGCTCCATCACGGCCTTTTTCACCGCCGCCCCGGCCATGGCCCCCACGGCCGAGCCGGCCGCCGCCGAGCCGGTGAGCGTCACCCCGGCCACGGCCGGATGGGCCACGGCCTGCCCCACGAGCCCCTCGGGCACACGCAGCACCCGCACCAGATCGGCCGGAAAGCCGGCCTCGGGGAAAAGCGCTTCCAAGGCCAGGGCCGAGCCCATGACGTTTGGCGCGGGCTTGATGGCCGCCGCGTTGCCCACGGCCAGAAGCGGGGCCACGGCCCGGATCGCCTGCCAATACGGAAAATTCCAGGGCATGACGGCCAGGATCGTGCCCAGCGGATCGTAGACGATAAAGCGCCGCCCGGTCTCGGACGGCACGGCCTCGTCGGCCAGCCAGCGCGGAGCCATCTTGGCGTAAAACCGGCACGCCCGGGCGCAGCGCCGCACCTCGGCCTCGGCCTCGGGCATGAGCTTGCCCATCTCCCAACTGGCCAACCGGGCCAGTTCCAGAACCCGGGCCTCGAAAAGATCGGCCAGACGCAACAGCGCCCGGCAACGCTCGTCCAACGGCACGTCGCGCCATAGCCGCCAGGCGGCCCGGCCGGCGTCAAGAATCGCGGCCATGGCGGCGGCGTCATGAGCCTCATAGGAGGCAAGAGTCTGGCTGGTGGCCGGATTTATGCTGACGAACATGGATGTTGGACTACACGGCCGAAACGGCCAACGGTTTGCGCGATTACAGGCGGCCGTCAGGCAAGCCAAAGGCGCGCACTGTACCGGTTTTACCAAGCCAAGCCAAGGGTGATGAAGAGGCCTCCGGCGGCCGGGGG